>JAJDTQ010000172.1 GCA_022827045.1 Candidatus Binatia bacterium | reverse complement strand
CATGAATAAGGTGTTGAAAAAGGCGCTCGGTTTCGCAAGTGCCTTGGTTTTAATGGCAGTGATGGTGCTTGCGGCATCGCCGGTGCAGGCGTCTGATGTGGACACGAGGATTCAGGCCCTGGAGCGCGAGTTGGCGCAGCTGAAACAGAATCAAGAGAGTGCACTGGCCGCCGAGATGAAGGGGCCGTCGTTCAAGTACAAGCCGGGTGGTGGTCTGACGATCGCCGCGGCGGACAACAACTGGAGCATCCGTTTCACGCAGAGGCTGCAGGTCTACCACACCGTGTGGCTGAGCAACGAGGATCCAGAGGCTGGCTACCAGAACCTGGAGCTTCGCATGCGGCGTTTTCGGCCGACGATCAACGTCTCGTCCCAGCAGGGGTTCTACGCGGTCACCTGGCTTCTCAACAATGGCAGCGACGGCACCGCCTTCGGCGGCGACGGATACATCAACTTCGACAAGTTGAATCCGTGGCTCCCGAGCTTCGGTTGGGGCTTCAGTCCGTCCTTTAGCGGCAATACGCAGGCAGGCGCTTTCCGTACGGAAGACAGCCCGGTTCTGGATGGCCTGGGCATCGGCGGACAGCAGGACGGAAGTTTCGTGCTGTCCTGGAAGAAGTTGCCGGGTATGGGTATTTCCAAGATCACTCACCTGCAACTGGCGTGGGGCCAGGACAATCAGAGCGAAGTAGACGCGGGAGACGATGGCAACAGCGTAGGTTTCGCGCTGGGTCTGAAGCCCCTCGCACAAGCCAAGGGAATGGGCGGCCTCGCCATATCGAGCCTTTCGTACAGCTTCGGTTACCAGGCCCATACCGATACGTCGTCCGGTCTGAGAGCCCGTACCCCCAATCTGGCGAACAGGCCGACCTTGATCAATACCGGCTCAACGAATGCCGACACCACGTACATG
Organism: Candidatus Binatia bacterium; assembly: GCA_022827045.1. The sequence goes on along the minus strand of JAJDTQ010000172.1, from coordinate 28,664 downwards.
TCCCACGGCGTGGGGTGGTCCCCGTTGAAGTGGCTGTCGCTCTCCGCCAATTACGCTACCTATGAGCGCGAGACGGGCGGTGCCGTTGATGTCGAAGCTACGGACATTCGGCTTGCGGCACGGGTATGGTTGTGGGGGCCCAAGAGCGGCATGATGGGTGGAAGCAAGGGCGAAGGCGGTATCTACGTGGCTCCGCTCTACAGCGCGGCCGATGTCGACTATGACGGCGGAAGCTCCGATGTGACCAACACCGGTGTGGCGGTCGTCTACAATGTTCCCGGCGGTTGGATGCAGGTCCACGGTGTGTTTGATACATTCGGTTGTGAGGGTGCCTGCCCCGGCGCCAACTTTGCAGCCGTAGCCGAAGACGGCGAGGACTCTTTCAACACCTTCACCATCGTCATGGAGTACAAGTTCTAGCGGTTTATCTCGAACCGAACAGCAAACAGGGCCGCTCCGTCACGGGGCGGCCCTGTTTTTTTGTTTGACGAGAGAGAGACCGGTTTCGCTTGACGAACAGCGATGAGTGGAATAGATACTCGCAACGGCGGCACGGAAGGGTGGCCCTGCGGGTTCGTCGCGTTTGGTTCTTTACGGGACGGTGGCTGGTTCGAGACTTGATCGGGTACCGTGGGTGAAACAAGGGTTCATGGAGGAGCAAATGGCGCGATTCGGGCACGGCACTTGGGGACTGCTCGGAGCGGTTGTGGTTTCGAGTATTCTGGTGACGTCCCTTTCGGGCTGTTGGAGGCCCGCGGGTATCGGCGTCGGCGGCAATTACAACGACGCGTTGCTGGAGTTGGGTAAGACACAGCGGGGCGGGAACTTCAAGAAGGCCATCGTCCACCTCGAGTACGTGGTCCGCAGGAACCCGAAGTACAAGGACAGCCTTACGCAGCTAGGGCGTGCCTACTACTATGCGGGCAGGTACGGCTCGTCGTTCGAAGTGTTGAAACGCGCACTGGCCCTGAATCGCGAGGACGAGATCGGCTGGATCGTCTTGGGTTTGACGCAGATGCAACAGGGCGACGACGAGGCCGGCCTGGAGAGCTTCAAGGGAGGCCTGACGTTGCTGGCCAAGGCGACGAAGGGGGGCTACCAGGAAATCCCGGACGAGTTCTGGGACGGCAGAGGGGTCGTGCGCCGCGCCCTCCGGCGAAGCATTACATTGGCCCGTAGGGGTGTCGTGGAGAAACGCCGGATCATTCAATCGGGCGAACTCCTGCTGCACCGCGTCGACCGTGAACTTTATGACGCCGAGGAGGACCAACGCCTCAGCGAGTATCTGGATTCCCGGCGGGATCGGAAGAAGGACAACTAGTTCTTGTGGCTGGAGCCGGTCCGTTCAACGACCACACGAAGAGCCGCGCCCTGTTCACGGAGTGCGGCGCCCTGCTCACGGAGCGCCTCGCCTTGTTGTTCTAGCGCGAGGACACTGGCATTGAGGACCTTCATGGTTTCCTCATGGTTGGCCATGAATTGCGCGTGATTGGCCATGTACTCGGCGTGGTGTCGTTCCTGAGCAGCGATGGTTTCCGCGTGTTGCCTGTCCCTGCGTTGCATCCCGCGGTGCATCAACCACAGCCCGGATCCGATGAGCAGACACTGAGCCGCCCCTACGCCACCGCTAACCCATAGCGCGGCATACTGGTAGGAGAGTGACGCAGCTTGGTATGCCAGCGTTGCGGTTTCAAACTCCGTCATTGGGCTACGCTTCCTCGTTGATCCGATTGCGTCCGATACGCGCTCTCTGCGTACGCGGCGCATATACTTCTTGTCGGCAACGAGTGGAAGTTCTTTAACGCACCGGAGGAAATTCTAGTCTGTGCGACGACGGAATGCAACGTCGATTACGGGCCGGCGGCCCACCGGCCGCCTAGAGATAATGGGGCCTGAGGCTACCCTCTCGCAACTTCATTTCCGTAGCCCCCAGCCGCTCCGGCGTCCCCATATCCTGCCAGTCCCCGTCGAAGGGAAAGCCGCAAAGGCGCTCGGAGTCGGCGAGCATTCGCGGGTAGGTGGTGCGGGTTATGCTGAAGGGCTCTGGGCCTTCCATGTATCGAAAGATCCGGGGCTCAACCACGTGAACCCCGGTGAACATGTACTGTTCCAGTGGGGACGGTGTGGCGCCGGGGGCTTCGTGTTGTAGCAGTTTCCGGATAGTTCCCTCGGAATCGGTCCAGATGGCCCCGTATTCATCTGCCAGCGGGTCCTTTCTCAGGACCAGCGTCGCCGCGGACGCATGATCGCGGTGAAACCGTAACACTTCGTCGAGTCTGAGATCGATCAGCACGTCGCTGTTCACGATCACGAAGGTGTCCTGGTCCAGGAACCGCTTGGCTCCAAGCAGGCCTCCGCCGGTATCCAGCAGCACGGGTTCCCGGGAATAGACGATGTCCACGCTGAAACGCGAGCCGTTGCCCAGGTGCTCCTCGACCCGTTCGGCATGGTGGTGGACGTTGACCACGATCTCGCGAATACCGTAGTGGCGCAGCAGCATCAGCGGGTAGTCGATCATGGGCCGTCCGTTGACCGGGACGAGGCACTTGGGCAGGGTGTCGGTGAGGGGCCGGAGCCGGGTCCCCAAGCCGGCGGCGAAGAGCATCGCCTTCACGAGATCTCCTCGAAGTGCGCCGCCAGAACCGGAATAAGGTGTTCCAACCCCGGCGCCCGCCGGAGATTCCTCCCGATGCGCCTCAATGTCGGGGCGATGTATCGCTTGTAGCCGGGCTTGCCCTTTACCAGGTTGAGGTAGCGGAAACGGCCTACCACCTTGAAGTCCCGCTGCAGGGCGGAGAGCAGGTAGGTCTCCCGGAATTCATCCCGGACCGGGCGGGCTTCTCCCCATTCGTCTAGCTGGTTGAGATAGTAGTCGAGCAACCCGTCCTCCACCGCCGGCGTGACGACCTGGTCGGTCTCCCGGTCGTTCAGTAGCGACGCCAGATCGTACTGCGCCGGCGCCAGCAACGCATCCTGGAAGTCGATGACCACCACGGCGTCGTCGTGCACCATCAGGTTCCAGCTATGGTAGTCTCGGTGATTGAACACCCGCGGCTGCCGCGAGAGGTGCCCGGCAATGCCCCCGAAGGCGTCGTCGAGAAGCCGCCGTTCCGTCGCCGGCAGGCTCCCCTCGTCGCCTGCTTCCAGGCCGTACTCGATGAAATGAGCGAACTCCCACAGATACAGTCGCTCATCGAAGGTCTGCTGGAAGGCCATGCACTGGTCGTTTCGGGCGCGGTTGCCGCCGATCTGCAGCACCAACAGCTCGGCGATAGCCTTTTGATACCACCGGATCACCTCGGCTTCGGGCGCCTCCCGCACGCGGTCCCAGAGGCACACGTCCCCAAGATCCTCCAGAAACATGAGGCCTCGTCCCACCCAGTGTCCGTGGAGCGCGGGTACCCGGACCCCCACCGCCTTGAGAAACCGGTGCACGTTCAGGAAAGGAAGCTCCTCAGGGGGTTTGTCGAAGACCGCCAACTCCTCTGACGAGATCGGCAGGCCTGAGTCGCTCCAACTCATCACGATGACGGAACTTGGCCCTTCCGGCGCCGCGATGGTGGCCCGGAAATAGCGTCGCGACGATGCGTCGCCGGCCAGCGCCTCCAGCCCTGCCAAACGCGCGCGCGCGCCGAACACCTCCGCCACCTTCTCCGCCACGGTCTCCCTGAACTCCTCCATGGGTTTTGTGTAACCAATAGCCCTGCCGAATTCCATAAGGCGCCCCCCAATGCCTGGTGGATTCGCGCTTCCGCGGGGAATGGCGGTATCGGGCTTCGCGCGCTTTCTCCCCTCATCGAAATGTGTTAGCCCCTCCCTTCATGTCGTTCCGAGTCGGCATGGCGCAGATCAACCCGAAGCTGGGGGACGTCGCGGCCAACATGGCCCTTTACGAGGTCGGGATCCGGGAGGCGGCAGGCCAGGATGTGGACCTTGTGGTCTTCCCCGAGCTGAGCCTCACGGGTTACTTCCTGCGCGACATGGTGCCGGACGTGGCAGTGCGGCTGGCGAGCCCGGAGATGGAGCGGCTCAAGGCTCTGAGCCGGGAGGTTTCCCTGGTGGCCGGCTTCGTGCTGGAGAGCGAAGATCACCGGTTCTACAACGCAGCGGTCTATCTGGAGGCCGGCGAGGTCCGTCATATCCATCGTAAAGTCTATCTGCCCACCTACGGCATGTTCGACGAGCAGCGCTACTTCGCCCGGGGCGACCGGCTGCGAGCCTTCGACACCCGGCACGGCCGGCTCGTTCTCCTCATCTGCGAGGACCTCTGGCATCCTTCCACTGTCTACCTGGCGGCGCTGGACGGCGCCCTGACCATCCTCTGTCCGTCCTCGAGCCCGTTGCGCGGCGTTACCGACGGCGCGGAACAGGACGACAACGCCCGTTACTGGGAACTCGTCACCCGCAGTTATGCCGAGACCTTCGGCATGTTCGTGGTCCACTCCAACCGCGTCGGCTTTGAGGATGGCGTGGGTTTCTGGGGCGGCTCCGGCATCCTCGACCCCTTCGGCCACACGGTGTGCAAGGCCGGCTACTACGACGAGGCTTTCGTGGCCGGGGAGGTGTCCCACGAGGTGGCGCGGCGCAAGCGCACGCGGGCGCCGCTCATGCGCGACGAGGACGTGGACCTCACCATCCGCGAGCTCGAGCGTATCCGCCGCGAGTAGGGCAGTCCATGATCCCCACCAACGTGTCGCTGATGCGCCGGATCCTGGTGGCTTTCATTCGGAACGAGGTGCGCAAGGTCGGCCTCGAACGGGTGGTGGTGGGCCTGTCCGGCGGGGTGGACTCGAGTCTCAGCGCTATGCTCGCGGCCGAGGCCTTGGGTCCGGACCAGGTGCTCGGCATCATGATGCCCTACAGGACCTCCAGTGCCGAAAGTCTGGAGCATGCCCGGTTGGTGGCGGAGAAGAGCGGCATCCGCTCCGCCACGGTCGAGATCACCGCCCAGATCGACGCTTACTTCGAAGTTTTCCCGGACGCCGACCCCAAGCGCCGGGGCAACAAGATGGCGCGCGAACGCATGACCATCCTCTACGACCACTCCGCACGTTGGGACGCCTTGGTGGCGGGCACCAGCAACAAGACTGAACTGCTGCTGGGCTACGGCACCCTGCACGGTGACATGGCGTCGGCCCTGAACCCCCTGGGCGACCTCTACAAGACCCAGGTATGGGCCCTGGGCGAGGCTGTCGGCGTTCCCGAGGTGGTCATCGAGAAGAAACCCTCGGCGGACCTCTGGGAGGGCCAGACCGACGAAGCCGAGCTGGGCTTCAGCTACCGCGAGGTGGACGAGTTGCTCTACCTGATGGTGGACCAGCGCTACGGTCGGGCGGAGCTCATCGCCGCCGGATTCTCCGCCGACTTCGTCGACGACATCGCCCGCCGCATCATGACCTCCCAGTTCAAGCGCCGCCTCCCCGTCATCGCCAAGGTCTCCCACCGCACCATCGACCGCGATTTCCGCTACTCACGGGACTGGGGCAGGTAGAACGGTGGTGGCGCCGTCGCCGTGAAACGACAAGTTTAGGAACAGCGATTAAAGTATTGATCGAATGCGCCGAATCCAATAGTATGAGAAACACTCGGAAGCCATACATGAGGACGAGAAATGACGGGTGAGATCATCACGATGATCGGCGTCGGGATCGCCTTGGCGGTATTCAACTGGCGCGTGATGGTGCGAGTCGAGAATCGGCTTGACGGCAGGATCGACCGGTTGGAGCACAGGTTCGACGGGCTGGGGAAGGAAGTTCGCGACCTGGCACGAGAGTTCTCGGAACTGAGAGGAGAGATCCGCGGCGGCCGGCAGTGACTGGAACAACTCGCTTAAACCAAGGGCGAGCGCGGGCGTGCCGTCGTCGCCGTTTGGGCCACTTCAAGCACCAGTTTGTAGATGTCGCGTTTCACCAACGGATAGCTCTGCGCCATGAGCTTGGCCACGTCGTTGACCTTGCGGCCCGCCTGCAAGAGCCTGCCGATTTCGCCGCGCAGCGCTGTCTCGCTCACCTCGGGTGCATCCCCGCGCCCCTCCACCACAATGGCGAATTCACCGCGCGGTTTCCTTTCCTCGACCTCTCCCCTCAGTTGCGAGAGCGTTCCGCGCAGCAACTCCTCGTGCACCTTGGTGAGTTCCCTTCCGACTACCGCGGCGCGGTCTCCCAGGATCTCGTGCATGTCCGCCAGCGATTCCTGGATCCGGTGCGGCGCCTCGTAGAACACAATCGTGCGATCATCGTCCTGAAGCTGTCGCAGCAGCGCCCTTCGCCGGCTTAGTTTCGCCGGCAGGAAGCCCTGGAACACGAATCGATCGGCGGCCAGACCGCTTGCGCTCAAAGCGGCGGTGGCTGCGGAAACCCCGGGGACCGGCGTTACATGCACACCTTTCTCCGCAGCTGCCCGGATCAGATGATAACCCGGGTCCGAGATGGCTGGCGTGCCCGCGTCCGACACCAGCGCGATATCCTCCCCGGCTTCCAGCCGCCGCACGAGCGCCGCTGCCTTGGTCCGTTCGTTGTGTTCGTGGTAGCTGGTGAGCGGCGTGTGGATGTCGTACCGGTCCAGCAGCCTCCGGGTGTGGCGCGTATCTTCCGCGGCAATGACATTCACCTCGCGCAACACACGCAACGCGCGCAACGTGATATCCTCCAGGTTGCCGATAGGCGTCGCCACCACGTAGAGCATTTTCCTAACCGCCCAGCATCGCCCGTAGCTCGTCCTCATCCAGGATGCGGACCCCCAGCTCCCGCGCCTTGTCGGCCTTGGAGCCGGGGTCGGCACCCACCACCACGTAGTCGGTCTTGGCGCTGACGCTGCCGGCCACCCGCCCGCCCAGGGCGGCGATGGATTTCTGCGCTTCGCTGCGGGACATGGTCTCCAGGCTGCCGGTGAGCACGAAGCTCAACCCGGTGAGGGCGCCCTCGGTCGGGGCCTCCGCCTCGGGCCGGAAGCCCGCCGCCAGAAGCTTGTCGATGACGCGCCGGTTGGCCTCGTCGGCGAAGAACCCGGCAATGCTCTTGGCCACCTCCGGGCCGATGTCCCGGACCTCGGTGAGAGCCTCCTCCTCGGCCGCCATGATGGCGTCGAGGCCGCCGAAATGGTCCGACAGCACCTTGGCGGTGGCTTCCCCCACGTGCCGGATGCCCAGGGCGGTCACGAAACGCGCCAGCGTCGTCTCCCTGCTGCGGGCCAGCTCCCGGATCAGGTTCCGCGCCGACTTGGCCCCCATGCGCTCCAGCGACACCAGGGTGTCCTCCTCCAGAGCGTACAGGTCGGCGCTGTCCGCCACCAGCTTCTTCTCCACCAACTGGTCGATGAGCTTTTCGCCGAGTCCCTCGATGTCCAGGGCGTTCCGCGAGCCGAAGAACTTGAGACTCTCCTTGAGCTTGGCCGGACAGGCCAACCCCACGCAGCGGTAAGCCGCCTCGCCCTCCTCCCGGTAGACCTGGGATCGGCACATGGGGCAGCGGGCGGGCATCTCGAAGGGCCGCTCGCTGCCGTCGCGCACCTCCGCCAGCACCCGCACCACGTACGGGATCACGTCGCCGGCGCGCTCGATGACGATGGTGTCGCCGACGCGGATGTCCTTGCGCTCGATTTCGTCCATGTTGTGCAGCGACGCGTTCCGGACCGTCACCCCCGCCAACTGCACCGGCTCCAGGCTCGCCACCGGCGTGAGCGTTCCGGTGCGGCCCACCTGGGGCTGGATGTCGACGATCCGGGTGGTGGACTGGCGCGGCTTGAACTTGTAGGCCATGGCCCAGCGCGGCGAGCGCGCGATCTGTCCCAGCCGGCGCTGAAGCTCCAGGCCGTTGACCTTCACCACCACGCCGTCGATCTCGTAGGGCAGTTCGTCCCGCCGGCTTTCCATCTCCTCCTGGTAGGCGACGATCTCCTCCACGCCGGCGCAGACGCGGGTCAGCGGCACCGGCTTGAGCCCCCAGTCCCGCAGGGCTTCGAGGAACTCGGCATGGCTTGCGAAGTCCGCAGGCTCCACCGTTCCCATGCCGTGGAAGAAAAGGTCAAGAGGGCGGCCGGCGGTGATCTTCGAGTCCAGTTGCTTGAGGGCGCCGGCGGCGGCGTTGCGGGGATTGGCGAACACGTACTCGCCGGCTTCCTCCCGTTGCCGGTTGAGGCGCTGAAAACCCTCCGTCGGATAGAAGACTTCGCCGCGTACTTCCAGCAGCCGCGGCACGGCGGTTCCTTCCCGGCGCAACGAGAGGGAAACCGACCGGATGGTGCGGACGTTCTGCGTGATGTCCTCGCCGTTGGTGCCGTCGCCGCGGGTGGACCCCACCGTGAGCTCGCCGTCCCGGTACACCAACTCCACCCCGATCCCGTCGATCTTGGGCTCCACTACGTACTCCAGGGGCTCGTCGGTCTTCAGGAAGCGCTGAATCCGCTGCTCGAAGTCGGCCAGCTCGTCGGGGTTCGTGACGTTGTCCAGCGACAGCATGGGGAGGCTGTGCCGCACGGTGCCGAACCGTTCCACCGGCGGACCTCCCACCTTGGCGGTGGGGGAGTTGGGCAGCGCCAGCTCCGGATGTTCCTGCTCCAGCCGGCAAAGGCGCCGGAACAACTCGTCGTACTCGGAATCGGTGATGTCGGGGTGGTCGAGGACATGGTAGCGATAGCCGTGCTCCTCCACCTGCGCGGTCAACTGCCGGATTTGTTCCCTCAACGCCTCCAGTGAATCGGTCACCATCGGGCTCCTTCGAATCCAGTAGTCAGATAATTCGCATACGCCGGGCGGGTATTCAAACCCGGCGCGCGGCGTCGGTCACGCGAGAGCGGCTCTCCATTCCGGCGAGTTCGCGGGCTGCTTCCCGCGCCGTCACGATGCCTCGTTCGGTGACGATGCCGGTGACGCAGTCGAGGGCCGTCAGGTCGAAATAGCGGTTGACGACACGCAGTCCCGCGGAGGCCCGGGTGAGGATTTCCGCGGCGGGCCGCTCCTGTCGGAGGGCGCCCGGCAATACGGCCGGCAGGAACTTCTCGCTCCCGGCGAGCACGTAGAAAGGAATGCCCCAACTCCGGGCCGCGGTCGCCAGGCCCAGGGTGCCGGCCTTGTTGATGACGCCCTCGGCGGTGACCGCGTCCGCTCCGGCCGCCAGCACCGGGTCCCGGGCCTGTCGCAGGAGCGAGAATGCGAGGCTGTCGGCGGTCAGGGTGGTGGCGATGCCGGCCCGGGCAAGCTCTTGTGCCAGCGCGGTCCCTTCACAGACCGGCCGCGACTCGGTGCAGTGGACCGTGATGCCGCGGCTCGCCTGCCCGCAGTGCAGCAGGGCGGCGCGCACGGTGGAGCCCGCGGAATGGGTGAAGATCGCGGCGTCCCTGCCGATGACTTCGCTGAAGTGCCGGGCGATGGCCTGGTTGTGCTCGGCCATCCCTTCCACGAAAGCGGCCGCCGTCCGCGCCAGCCGGGCGTATGGGTCCTCCCCGGGCGCGGTTTCGTCCAGGCACAGCAGCAATGAATCGAAAAGGTTGTACAGCGGCGCCATGGCCGGGTGGGCGTTGATGAGCGCCGCCGCCAGTTCCTGAAGCCGGTCTTCGATGTCGCGTCGCGCGCGGCGGGCCCTTTCGGCATCGCCCGCCTCGGACGAGACGCCGGCAAGCCAGTCTTCGACCAACACAGCGGCGCGCCGGGTGATGGCCTGGGAACCCGAGACGTTGTCGCCGCGTATTTCTTCCACCGCAGCGGCAAGGTCCGCGGGGGTGTTCTTCATTGACCGCTTCCGGTGCCTGTGATAGCTATTTTTTGGCATATCTGGTCTGGAAATTACCATGTGGCGTCTTTGTTGGGGAATCGTTTTCGTACCGTTTCTCACGGGTTGCGGTACCGTGGAGCCGGTTCCCGAGTCGCCGCCCGCTCCCTTTGCCCAGGAAGAGACGGTTGAGGTACCGCCGGCCGCCCGGTCGATGTACCACTACCTGAGGGCTCGCGTGGACCTTCTCTCCGGCGACTCCCGCGCGGCCCACGAGCAATACAAGGCGGCCGTCGAACACGATCCTTCCAGCGCTTTCCTGCGTGCACGCCTGGCCAAGTCGTATCTCGGCCTTGGCGAGATCGACCGCGCCCTGGGCGAGGCGGAGGCGGCGGTGCGGCTCGACGACGGCGACCGGGAAAGCCGCCGGCTGCTGGCCGGACTCTACAGTGGCGCGGGCAAGGTATCGGACGCCATCCGCGAGTACCGGACGCTGTTGGAGAGCGATCCGGACGATGCCCAGACGCTGCTCTACCTGGGGGCGATCTACCTCGACCAGGAGCAATACCAGCCGGCGCGGGAGCACCTGGAGCGCTATGCGCGGCGCAATCCCGCGTCGCCGCTCGGCCACTACTACCTTGGCCGGACCCTCGCCGAGTCCCGCGAGCTGGCCGACGCGGAAAAGAGCTACGAGGCCGCCGTCAAGCTGCATCCGTCGTCCACGCCCGTGCTGACGGAGCTGGCGCTGGTGCGCGAGTTTCGCGGCCGTCGCAGTGCCGCGTTGGAGGCCTATGAAAAGGTGCTCCAGGCCGACCCGCTCAACGAGTGGGCCGGCCAACGCCTCAAGGCCCTCCGCTCGGGCGGGCGGGATCTGGCGGACGCCCGCGCCGAGTTCAAACGCCTGCGCTCCCGGGAAGCGGCCCCCGGCGCGGCCCGGATGAAGGTGGCGCTGGTCCACTACGAGCTCGGCAGCCTTGAGGAAGCGGTGACGGAGTTCAACCTGGCCCTCGCGGAACGGCCCGAAGATCAGCGGGTCCGGTTCTTCCTGGGCCTGACTTACAGCCGGCTCGACGATTCCCTTGGCGCCGTGACGCAGTTCCAGCGCATTCCGGCGGAGAGCGAGTATTTCGTCGATTCCCGGGTGCAGCTGGCTTCGCTCTTCGAGAAGCAGGAGAAGTATTCCGAGGCCGTGGCCGCCGTCCGCGCCGCTCTCGACAAGGACGACCGGCGGCGCAAGGAGCTGTTCCGCTTTCTGGCCGAGATCTACCGTCAGGCCAAGGACTATCCCAACGCCATCAAGGCCATGCACAAGGTCGTGGAGCTGGATCCGGAAAGCGACCGCGTGCACTTCGCGTTGGGGGCGCTCTACGACGAGAGCAAGGACAAGGACAAGACCATCGAATACATGCGGAAGGCCATCGAGCTGAACCCGGACTACGCGGCCGCTCTGAACTATCTGGGTTATACCTACGCCGAATTGGGCGTGGAGCTCGATCAGGCGGAACGGCTCATCATCCGTGCGCTGGAGATCGCGCCCAATGATGGTTTCTATATCGACAGCCTGGGCTGGGTGTACTACCAGAAGGGCGACTACCGGCGCGCCATCGAGGAGTTGGAGAGGGCGGTCCATCTGGTGGTGGACGACCCCGTCATCATCGAGCACCTCGGCGACGCGTATCTCAAGGACGGCAAGCCGGTGAAAGCCTTGCGGAGCTATCGCGACGCGCTCAAGGCCGCCGACGAGGACCAGCAGGTGGAGCGGATCCGGTCCAAGATCGCGGAACTCGAACGAGGGATCTGAAGGCGTTGCGGCGGAAACGAATCAGTGCGGTCGTTGCCTGGCTGGGCGTTGCGGTTCTGCTGACGGGATGTTCGGTTCAGGAGCCCGCCCCCGTCGCCGAGCCCGCGCCGTCGCCGAACCCTCGTCTCCCCATGGTCCTCTCCGAGCGGAGCGACTCGTTCCAGTCGCTGCGGAGCCTGGCCAGGATCCGCTACGAGGCGGGCGGCAAAAGAGGCCGGTTCGACGCCGCGGTACTGGTGCGCAGGCCCCACCGACTACGGCTGGAAGCGTTCTCCGTGGTCGGCGCGGCGCTGGTCCTCACGGTGGATGAGGGTGTGGTTACCGGGTTCCTCCCCTCGGAAGCGCGATACTATCGTGCCCGGACTTCCCGCGCGAGCCTGTACCGCGCCACCCAGATACTGCTGGAGCTGGACGAGATGGTCGCCCTGATGCTGGGCCTTCCCCCGGTGGACCCCAAGGCCGCCTGGGACGTCGGAGCGCGCGAGTTGCGGCGCGTCCGCGCGGACGGCACCACCGACATCCTCACTTTCGACGCCGGCGGGGCGGCGCCGATCCGCTGGCAACGCCTGAGCCCGTCGGGGAATCCTTGGTACATCGCGACCTTCGAGGACTATTCCGATACGCCGACGGGGCGCTTCCCTTTGAAGATCAGGTTGGAAACCCCGCCGCTCAAACGGTCCTACGAGATCCGCTACGACAGCCCGGAGCTCAACGTCACCCTGCCGGAATCGCATTTCGTCCAGGAACTGCCCGAGGGCGTCGTCAGGGTGCCTCTGCCGTCGCCCACCGGTTGACCGGACAGGACCCTGGCGCCCTCACCCGACCCTCTCCCAGAGGGAGAGGGTCAATCCTTCCCCTCACCCGGGGGCAGAAGACCCACGATTCTTCCCCTCTCCCTCTGGGAGAGGGTGGCCGAAGGCCGGGCGAGGGCCGTCGAGGGCCGCCGACACCAGCTCCCGGGTGTATTCGTGACGAGGGGTCTCGAAGATGGCCGCGGCCGGCCCCTGCTCCACCACGACCCCGCGGTGCACCACCAGGACGTGGTGGCTCATGGCGCGCACCACCTTGAGGTCGTGGCTGATGAACAGGTAGGCGCAGCCGTGCTGCTGCTGGAGCCTGCGCAGCAACGTGACGATCTGCGCCTGCACCGACACGTCGAGGGCGGAGGTGGGCTCGTCCAGCACCACGAAGCGCGGTTTCAGCACCATGGCCCGGGCGATGGCGATACGCTGGCGCTGCCCGCCGGAAAACTCGTGGGGATAGCGGTGGCGCGCTTCGGGTTCGAGCTCCACTTCCCGCAAGGCGTCCACGATCAGCTCTTCGCGCTCCTCCGGGGTGCGGCCGAGGCCGTGGACCACCAGGCCTTCCTCGATGATCTGGGCCACGGACAGGCGCGGGTTCAGCGATCCGTAGGGATCCTGGAAGACCACCTGCATGTCCCGCCGCAGCGGTCGCAGGGTCCGGGAGCGCAGGCCCTGGATGTCGCGGCCGTCGTATCGGATCGGACCGTTGCTGCCCACCAGGCGTAGCAGCGCCAGCCCCAGCGTGGTCTTGCCCGAGCCGCTCTCGCCCACCACCCCCACCGTGCGCCCTTCCCGAAGCTCCACCGAGATACCGTCCACGGCCCGTATGTAGTCCACCGTGCGCCGAAGGATGCCCGCTTTCACCGGATACCAGACCTTGAGGTCCTCGCACGCCACCAGAGGTTCGTCACCCGTGTCGCCCGGTGCGGGCCCCCCCTTCGGCGTCGCCGCCAGCAGATGCCGGGTGTACGGGTGCCGGGGGCGCTCCATCACCTCGGCGGTTTCTCCGGCCTCGACGATCTTCCCCTGTTGCATGATGCACAGCCGGTCGGCCAGCCTGCGCACGATGCCCATGTCGTGGGTGATGAACAGGATCGCCATGCCCAGCCGTCGTTGCAGGCTCACCAGCAGCGCCAGCAGTTGCGCCTGGATGGTCACGTCCAGGGCGGTGGTGGGCTCGTCCGCGATGAGCAGATCCGGCTCGTTGGCCAGGGCCATGGCGATCATCACCCGCTGCCGCTGTCCGCCGGAGAGCTCGTGAGGGTAGGAGCCGAGCCGGCGCTCGGGATCCTCGATGCCGACGAGCCGCAGCAGTTCCACCGTGCGCGCGGCGGCCGCCGGCCCGTCGAGGCCCTTGTGCAGCTTCAGGGTCTCGCCGATCTGGCGCTCGATGGTGTGGAGCGGGTTCAGCGACGTCATGGGCTCCTGGAAGATCATGGCGATGCGGTCGCCGCGAATGCCCTGGAGGGTCTGGGGGTCGGCGCCCAGCAGCTCGGTGCCCTGGAAGCGGATGCTGCCGCGCGGATGGCTGGCGGCGGGGTAGGGCAGCAGTTGCAGGATCGACAACGCGGTGACCGATTTGCCCGAGCCGCTTTCTCCCACCAGGGCCACGGTCTCGCCTCGGCGGATGGTGAGGGAGACCCCGTCCACGGCCTCCACCGCCCCCGCCCCGGCGCCGAAGCGAACCGCCAGGTCTTCGATGGCCACCAACGCCGTGCCGGATCCCGGCCCGGCCCCGGCGTTCCTCTCGTTGTCCGGCGCGGTTACGGCCGCCTCGTCTTCGGCGCCGGCTTCGGGCGCGAAGGTCTTGCGCGGGTCGAAGGCGTCGCGCACGGCCTCGCCGATGAACACCAGCAGGCTCAGCATGACCGCGATGATCAGGAAGGCGGAGAAACCGAGCCAGGGCGCCTGCAGGTTGTCCTTCCCCTGCTTGAGCAACTCGCCCAGGGAGGCGGACCCCGGCGGCAGGCCGAAGCCGAGGAAGTCCAGGGCGGTGAGCGTCACCACCGCGCCGCTGGTGATGAACGGAAGAAAAGTCAGCGCCGCCACCATGGCGTTGGGCAGCACGTGGCGGGCAATGATGCGCGGGTTGCCTACTCCCAGCGCCCGCGCCGCCCGCACGTAGTCGAGGTTGCGCGCGCGCAGGAACTCGGCCCGCACCACGCCCACCAGCGCCATCCAGCTGAACAGCAGCATGAACGCCAGCAGCCACCAGAAGCTCGGGGTCACCACGCTGGCCAGGATGATCAGCAGGTAGAGGGTCGGCAGCCCCGACCACATCTCGATGAAGCGCTGGAAGAGGAGGTCGAGCCAGCCGCCGAAGTAGCCCTGGACGGCGCCCGCGGCGACGCCGACCACCGAGCTTACCAGGGTGAGGATCAGGCCGAACAGCACCGAGATGCGGAATCCGTAGATCAGCCGGGCGGTGACGTCGCGCGCCTGGTCGTCGGTGCCGAGCCAGTTCCGGATGCTCGGCGGCGATGGCGCGGGCGTCGGCAGGTCGAAGGCGATGGTGTCGTAGCTGTAGCGGATGGGAGGCCACAGGATCCAGCCGCGTTCCTCGATGAGCGCGGCGACCTCGGGATCGCTGTAGTCGGTATCGGACTCCAGGAAGCCGCCGAACTCCGTTTCCGGGTAGTCCACCAGCACAGGCACGTAGAACGCCCCGTCGTAGCGCACCAGCAGCGGCCGGTCGTTGGCGACGAACTCGGCGAAGAGGCTCACGAACAGCAGCCCGCTGAAGATCAGGAGCGACCAGTACCCGCGCCGGTTGGCGCGAAAGTTGTCCAGGCGTCTTCGGTTGAGGGGCGTCATGGGGCGGCTGAATACTTTCGATCAGGTCACCACGGGGCGCCGGCGTCAGGTCTCCCGGCTCTCGAAGTCGATGCGCGGGTCCACCACCACGTAGGTGAGGTCCTCCACCAGCTTCATCACCAGGCCCAGCAGGGTGAAGAAGTAGAGCGTGCCGAACATCACCGGGTAGTCGCGGTTGATGGCCGCCTCGAAACCAAGCAGTCCGACACCGTCCAAAGAGAAGATCACCTCGGTGAGCAGCGCGCCGGTGAACAGGATGCCGACGAAGGCGCCGGGAAAGCCGGCGATGACGATGAGCATGGCGTTCCGAAACACGTGGCGGTAGAGCACCCGGCGCTCGCTCAGCCCCTTGGCCCGCGCGGTCATGACGTACTGCTGGTTGATCTGGTCCAGGAACGAGTTCTTGGTGAGCATGGTGAGGCCGGCGAAGCCGCCGATGACCATGGACAGCACCGGCAGGGTGATGTGCCAGAGATAGTCGGTGATGCGTTGCCAGAAGCCGAGATCGCTCCAGTTGTCCGATATCAGGCCGCGCAAAGGGAACCAGTCGAGATAGCGGCCGCCGGCGAACAGCACGATCAGCAGGATGGCGAACAGGAACCCCGGCACCGCGTTGCCGACGATCACCGCCCCGGACGACCACACGTCGAAGCGCGAGCCGTCGCGCACCGCCTTGGCCACGCCGAGGGGAATCGAGACCAGGTACACCAGCAGCGTCGTCCAGAGCCCCAGGGAGATGGACACCGGCAGCTTGTCCAGCACCAGTTGCACCACCGAGCGGTCGCGGAAGAAGCTGTCGCCGAAGTCGAAGCGCAGGAAGTTCCCCATCATGAGGAAGAAGCGCTCGTGGGCGGGCTTGTCGAAGCCGAACTGGCGCTCGATCTCCTTGATGAACTCGGGGTCGATGCCGCGGGCGCCGCGGTACGTGCCGACGGTGCCGCCGCCGGCATCCCGCGACTGCTGCTTCGAAGCCTCCACCTCTCGCTGGTCGCCGCCGCCGCTGAAGCGTTCGGTGGCCGACACGTCGGTCTGCTGGAGCTTCGCCAGGAGCTGCTCCACCGGCCCTCCCGGCGCGGAATGGATGATCACGAAGTTCAGCACCATGATGCCGAACAGCGTCGGAATGATCAGCAGCAGCCGGCGTATGATGTAGGCGAACATGAACCCTGCGAATCCCTTTACCTGCGGAAGAATGCAGCCTCCGACCCCCTCTCCCTCTGGGAGAGGGTTGGGGTGAGGGTGCCCGGCGCCGGCAACCCGTCGGGTTGGACATGTAACGGAAGGGGCAGGGCCATCGGGAGGCCCTCACCCGGCCTTCGGCCACCCTCTCCCAGAGGGAGAGGGGTTGGACCCGTGTCTGTCGTCAGCCTTCAGCCCCCCTTGCGCTTCGCCTCGAGCTCCTCCACCTTCCCGGCGTCGATCCACCAGGCGTCGAACTGCACACCCTGCGTGGGGGTGACCTCGGGACGGCCGAAGCGGTCCCAGTGCACCAGGCGGTCGTAGGGGATGTGCCATTGGGGTATCACCCAGTGGCCCCACTGGAGCACGCGGTCCAGCGCGCGCACGTGGTTCACCAGGCTCTTGCGGTCGGGGGCGTGGACCACGCCCTCGATCAGCTTGTCCACCACCGGGTCCTTGATGCCCATGAGGTTCCGGCTGCCTTGCCTGTCGGCGAAGTCCGAGCCCCAGAAGTCGCGCTGCTCGTTTCCCGGCGACAGGGACTGCCCCCAGCTGCCGATGACCACGTCGAAGTCGAAGTCGTCCAGCCGGCGGCGGTACTGCGCGGTGTCCACGGTCCGCACGGTGGCCGAGATGCCGAGCCGCGCCAGGTTCTTCTTGAAGGGCAGGACGATGCGCTCGAACAGCGGGCTCACCAGCAGGATCTCGAACTCCATAACCCGCCCACTGGCCTCGTGGGTGAGCTTGCGGCTGGTCTTGTCGATGGACCAGCCCGCCGCGCGCAGGAGCTTGGACCCCTCGCGGAGGTTGGCGCGTATGCGGCCCGAGCCGTCGGTGGCCGGCGGATTGTATTCCCTGGTGAAGACCTCCTCGGGAACCCGGCCGCGGTAGGGGGCGAGGATCGCCATCTCGGCCTGGCCGGGCAGGCCGGTGGCCGCCAGCTCCGAGTTGTCGAAGTAGCTGCGGTTGCGCTGGTACTGTCCGTAGAACAGGGTGCGGTTGGACCATTCGAAGTCGAACGCGTAGGCCAGCGCCTGCCGTACCTTCCGGTCCTGGAACAGTGGCCGGCGGGTGTTCAACGCGAACGCCTGCATGCCCGTGGAGCGGTCGTGGGGGATCTCCTCCTTCTTGACCAGGCCCTGCTTCAAGGCCGGGAAATCGTAGGCCGTGGCCCAGTTCTTGGAGCTGTTCTCGTAGCGGAAGTCGTATTCCCCGGCCTTGAACGCTTCCACCGACACCGTGCCGTCGCGGTAGTAGTCGTAGCGCATGCGGTCGAAGTTGTCGCGGCCGACGTTCACCGGGAGGTCCTTCCCCCAGTAGTCGTCCACCCGCTCGTACTCCACGAAGCGGCCGGGCTCGAAGGCGCCGATCCTGTATGCGCCGCTGCCCAGGGGCGGCTCCAGGGTCGTCTTGGCGAAGTCCCGTGTTTCCCAGTAGTGCCTCGGCAGCACCACCAGTTGCCCGAGGATCAGCGGCAGTTCGCGGTTGGTGCCGCCGCCGAAGGTGAACCGCACGGTGCGCTCGTCGAGCTTGTCCACCTTCTTCACGTCGCCGTAGTACCCCCGGTAGAAGGGGACGGCCTTGGTCAGCAGGGTTTCGAAGGTCCAGATGACGTCGTCGGCGGTCACCGGCTTGCCGTCGTGCCAGCGCGCTTCGGGCCGCAGCCTGAACTGCACCCACGAGCGGTCCTCGGGCACGGTGATGCTCTCGGCCAGCAGACCGTACTCGCTGAAGGGCTCGTCCGCGGAGCCGGCCATCAGGGTCTCGTAGATGCCGCCGATGCCGGCCGCGGGGCTGCCCTTGACGATGAAGGGATTGAAGCTGTCATAGGTGCCGATGGCCGCGAGCCGCACGGCGCCGCCCTTGGGCGCGTTCGGGTTCACGTAGTCGAAGTGCTTGAAGTCGGACGCGTACTTGAGATCGCCGTGCATGGCGATGCCGTGGCTCGTGCGGCCCTGGTCGCTCGAAGCGGCGAACCCTGCCGTGGCGGCCAGCGCCAGCGCCGAAAGCGCCAAACCCCATATCCGACTCGATCGCATGGAACCTCCCTCGGCCCGGCGGTTATCGTACTTTGTCGTACTCGAACAAGTATGATGGCCGTGGGACCCCATTGCAACAATCAGCCCCTCTCCCCCTGGGAGAGGGTGGCCGAAGGCCGGGTGAGGGCCTTCGCGCCGAGCACCCTCACCCCGACCCTCTCCCAAAGGGAGAGGGGGTCGGAGGTTGCAGAGAGGGGCTGGAGGCTGTGTCTGTTCCTGAGAATGCGGTGCTACAGCAACTCGACGTTGGCGCGGGGCACGATGACGAGGTCGCCGTTGGCGAGCCGGGCTTCCAGGACGCGGGCGCGAGCGCCGGTGGCGATGGGCCGGGGTTCCGCGGGCAGCGCGACGACCTCGGCGGCGGCGCCGAAGTGGGGTTCCCGGATGATGCGGACGGGCGCGCCGACTCGCAGCCCGGCCGCCGGGTTCCGGTCCGCCGAGCCGGAGCCGGCGTCCTCCCGGGCGACGATGATCTCCGGGCGCACGGCGCCCGCCCGCACCTGGGTGGCGCCGTTTATGGAGGCGGCGCGCCCTTCGAGGCTCCGGAACAGAGCGTGGGTGCGCTCGGCCAGCGGCAGCCAGCCGAAGCCCTCGGTGACGATGACGGTCATGGAGACTTCCTCGTGGCCGGTCACGGCCATGCCGAGGTCGTACCCGAGGTAGCCGGTCAGCGCGTAGTCGTCGATGGACCCGACGATCAGACCCGCGGCCCCGGCGTCCGCGGCCTGCAGCAGGGCTTCCAGGGTGGGCCGGGTGCCGCCCACCAGCACTAGTCCGGCAGCGTCCGCGGGTATCTTCGCAGGCCCCACGATGGTCCTGGGGCCGCCGTCCAGCAGCCGGATGGTACCGTAGCGCTCACCACCGACCCCGAAGATCCCCTGGATGAAAGCCCCACGGCTCTCCACGGTGACGGACTTGCCGGGGTCCGTGTCCACCACCGTGCCCTGCACGTAGGCCCGCAGCTCGATGGCATGGGGCTCCAACCGCACTCCCACGTGCCCGGTGCGCCGGGATACGAACTCCACGGTTCCGTCCACGGGCGCCTGGTAGCGCGACCGGAACAGCCCGAAGAGGCCCACGTGCTCGCACAACAGGTCGCCCGTGGCGACGGCGTCGCCTTCGTCCACCTTGAGGCCCTTCACGGCCTCGAAGGGCTCGATTCCCAGGGTCTCCGGGATCCGCAGGATCTGCAGGTCGCCCGGCAGTTCGGCCCGTGCCACGACAACGTCCGGGGTCACGGCATCGCCGCGCTCGCACAGAATCCGGCCGGGCACCGGAAGCTCGCGCGTCTTGCGCACCACCGTGCCGGCCAGCACCTGAAGCGCCGGTGTCAACGCCTGGGTCACGATACCGCCAGCCCCAGTTCCGCCATCACGGCGTCGCGTTCCACGATCTGCTCCTCCGTGGAGGCCGGAGTCCGCAACGGGCGGTTGCGGCCGTCCAGGACCACGCCGCAAAGTCCGGCGGTGAATTCCCGTTCCAGGGTCGCACCGGCGCCGGCGCCTGCGTCGATGCTCCTGCCCGCGGGCTCGACGGTGAGACGCACGGCGGCGCCGGGTTCCAGCTCGACGTGGCCGACCCTGCCGGCCGTAATGGTTCCCGCGGGCCTGCCGTCCACGGAAACATGCGCCAGCACCGACCCGGCCGGACGCTTGCGCGGGAATACGGGAACCACGGCATGGGCCACGCTCACGAGACAGTCGTGCAGGAAGATCTCGCGGGCGGCGTCGGGATGGACCGAGGCGAGGACCCCCAGGTGCGGCATCATGAAGATGGAGTCCACGGCGATCTGCGTGAAGCCTTGCAGCTCGAAGCCCTCCAGGATCATGAGCGCGGCGCCCATGCGGTCCGGGGCGTGGCTCAGGACGCCGCCGGAGCCGATGACCAGGTCGAGGCGCATCATGTCCACCAGGTCCGCGCGGCTCGCGGTCTGCGAAAAGATGTCGGCGATGCCGCGCTGCTGCTGCACGCCGCTGAGCCCCACCGCCAGGGAGCGGTGATGGAAGAGCGCCAGGCGCAGGGCCTCCCGGCATACCGCCTGCTCCAGCCACAAGTCCTCCAGCGTTTGCGGGATCGAGGTCGGCCGAATCATCTTGTTGCGCAGCCGGTCGCGGAGCGTCGGCGGCTCTATCTCGTACGGCAGCCAGCGCCGGATGGACTCCGCTCCCGCCTCGATGAGGACGTTGGCCACCGAGTAGCTCATGCCCAGGTTGGCGCTCACCGTGCGGTTGAACACGGGCTCGCCCCGGCGGTTGTCGAAGACGCTGAAGACGTCGGTGGTGGCCCCGCCGATGTCGACGCACAGCACCGCCTGGCCGGCGGCCTCGGCGTAGCCGCGCACCATGTCGCCCACGGCCGCGGGCGTGGGCATCACCGGCACCGGCGTCCACCGCAGCAGCTTGTCATAGCCCGGCGAGTGGCTCATGACGTGGGCGAGGAAGAACTCGTGGATGGCTTCCCGCGCGGGCGAGAGATTCTCCGCCTCCAGGGTCGGGCGGACGTTGTCCACCACCGCCACCTGCGCGGTCTTTTCGAGTATCCGCCGGACATCTTCGGTGGCGTCGCGGTTGCCGGCGTATATCACCGGCAGGCGCAACGAATCGCCGAACCGGGGCCGGGGCGAGGCCGCCACCAGGGTCTCGGCCATCTCCACGACGTGCTCCTGGGAGCCGCCGTCGACGCCGCCGGTCAGCAGCACGATGTCCGGTCGCAGGTGGCGCAGCCGCTGGATGCGTTCGTGGTCCTCGCGGCCGTCGTCCGCGGAGATGGCGTCCATCACGATGGCGCCGGCGCTCAGGGCCGCCCGCTCCGCGGATTCCGCGCTCATCTGCCGCACCACGCCCGCCACCGTCATCTGCAGCCCGCCGCCGGCGGAGCTGGTGGAGAGGTAGAGGTCGATGCCGCGCCCGGCGTCGTCGGCGGACTCGACAAACGGGGCCGCGCCGTCCCGAGCCCCATCCGGCGCCAGGATTGCATGGCCGCTCACCTCCTCGACCTCGGCGAAGGCGTTCAGCGCCCCCACCGTCACGTCCGCCACCGGCTGCTCCACGGTGGTAGGAGCCTCGCCCCGATACGTCTGGCGCCAGCCCTCGGCGGTCTTCTGGAACAGCAGCGCCTTGGTGGTGGTGGAGCCGCAGTCGGTGACCAGGACGGTCCGGAGCGTTGCGGGATCGGTCTTCATGTAACCAGGTTCGCCAGCGTGCCGTACCAGTCGATGAGCAGGAACTGGACGCGCTCCACCAGCAGCGCGGTGCGCGCCATCACCGTGGAGCCGAAAAAGGCGCCGAAGCACACCATCAGGAGCCAGCGACCGGAGAGGGAAAAGCCGTCGGCCGCCCGGTTCCCGTGCCGGAACGAGAAGAAGAAGTAGTACATGACCGCCAGCAGCGTGAAGATGAAGAACGCGTTCTCCAGGCTGGGTCCCCAGGCCAGGGCGCCGTCCGTGAACACCGCCAGGGGCCGGAAGCTGCTCGCCACCTGGGGCATGATCTGGTTGAAGAACCCCTTGAAGGCGAGGCCGCCGCTCATGCCCAGGGAGAAGCCGATCACTAGCTTGGCCAGCCACCCATACCGTTGCGAGTAGATGAAGTAGTAGAGGAGGCCGAAGAGCATGGGCAGCAGGTAGAGCAGAAGGCGCGGGTCGTACTCGTGGGAGAGGCTGCCGTCGGGATAGGTGACGATGTCCAGGCCGAGCATGGGCACCAGCACCTTCGGCCACAGGAAGTTCTTGATGCCCAGCACGAGGCCGAAGCCCGCGGCGATACCGATGAAGAGGTGCTCGAACAGCCGGAAGAACGGGTTCTCCCTGATCAGGAAGCTGAAGATCGCCAGCGTCCCGATACCGCCCACGAGCACCGTGGCGGCGTGCCAGGTGTCCAGGCTCGTCATGGCTCGACGTCCTGCCCTGTCCCGTGTTGCCGGCGGCGCGGAGGACGCAGCAGGCCGGCCAGGTTGCCCAGCACGATGAAGGCGATGACCACGAGCTGGGCCACTCCCAGGCCGGTGTTGAGCATCAGCGATTCGTCCACCGGCCGTTCGGGGTAGCGTTGCCGCAGCATCTCGGAGTACCATGCCGCCCCGGCCAGCCCGCCCAGCAGTCCCTGGATCTGCCCCGAGTCGAGGTAGATGAACGCCTCCGGGATGGTGATGGAAGTGCAGCCGTGGCCGAACGCCGGCGTGTAGTCCTTGCTGGTGAAGTACTGGACGTAGTTGTCGAAGACCCCCACCAGTCCCGTGAACTCGGCGAGAAAGGCGATTTGCCGCAGGGTGCGCAGCCCGCTGAAGGCCGGCAGCTCGGATATGCGGTTGCCGCGGGCGTCCTTCTCGAACAGCTCGGCCAGGTTCTCGGACTTGGGGATGGCCTGGATGAGGACGCCGGCCCCCGGCCGGTAGCCGAGGTTGATCCAGTCGCGGCCGTATTCCCAGGTCTCGCCCGGATGCTCGCGCTCGAGCTGCCGCGCGACTTCCTCGGGAACCGACTTGAGAAACGGCTCGGCCAGGTAGTAGAGCGAGAACAGGATCACGGGGATGCGCTTGCGCATCAGATGCTCGACCACCGCGCGCGCCTGGGGCTGGTTCTCGCCCTTGGTGCTGGGGCCGAAATCCATGGCCACGAAGGCATACCGGCCGGGAGCGGCCTCGATGCCCTCCACCACCTCGAAGAACCGTTCGGCGTCGTTCATGCGGGCGGGCTGCACCGTGTACTGGGTGACGATGGGCACGCTCAGGGCGAGGAAGACCAGCAGGTAGATCCAGCGGCGGTCCAGCCGAGCGAGGTTCACGCTAGTGTCCTGTCTCACGGATAGGGCCATGAATCTGCTTGTCCTTTTCGCCGTCGGCTGCGTTGCTCCTCCTCCCGTGGTGCCAGCCACTGCTCGTCGTCGCGCCTTGTCGACGATGAAAAGTCCTGCGCATCTTCACGACCCTATCCGTGAGACAGGACACTACCCCTCTCCGTCGAAGGATTCCGATTCGATGGAGAACCACATGCGGAACGCCATCACCAGCCCCGCCACCCCGGCGCCGATGGTGATGGCGCGGAACGCCGCGGAGTTGGGGACCTCCAGCAGCCACAGCCTGATGTCCGGCAGGCCCGACCAGATCCACACGCCGAAGGGGATCTGTCCGAGCATGACGAGCACGGCCGCGATCATCATCAGCGAGGACTCGGCCGAGCGCACCCTGAAGGCGCGGTAGGCCGCGGCCGCGATGTAGAAACCGAGGAGCGAGAACATGGCCGACCCCAGCGATACGAACAGCCCCTCGAAGAGCAACCGGTAGACATGCTTCGGCGTGGAGTATTCGTATTCGAGGTTGCGCAGGTTGCGCCAGGAGTCGGCGACGCCCCTCAGCGCCCTCGCCGCGGCGGTGTTGGGGGTCAGGTCCGCGCCCGTCGTGGTTACCGTCTCGAGGGCGGCCCGGACGGCGGCGGCGCCGGCGCCCGCCTCCGCCAGGTATCTGCGGGCCAGCCCCTGGTCTATGCTCCCGGCGCCGAAGCGGTCGAGCTCGAAACCCTGGCTCTCGCTTTCGATGCGCGCCAGCACGCGCTCCGCCGCGTCCCGCAGCACACGGTGGCGTTCCGCCACGGGCAGCACGCCTTCCACCCGTTTCTCACGGTCCGACCGGATGCGCTCGGCGAAATCCGCCAGCCGGGTGATCTCCGCCACCTCCTCGGCCACCCGGCGGGTGCCGGACCAGTCGTTGTAGGTGACCACGATCATGACCGCCAGACCGGTGAGGAGCGCGGCGCTGTAGACCCATTCCCTGCGCCGGAAGACGATCCTCGAGCCGTGCTGCATGAGCAGGTTGATGAGCCCCAGCCCCGCGGCCATGGCCCCGACGGTGATGAAGCCGTTGGAGATCTGGTCGTGGTAGGCGTCGATCTTCACCCCGAAGACAGCGCCCGGTAGCACGAACTCCAGGAAGAAGTAGATCCCGCCGAGGAAGGTGACGAGCTTGATGAGCTGCGTCCGGACGTTCACAGGCCCAGACTCCAGCCGAGGTGCAGCAGGGCGTCCAGGTTGGTGAGGTTGAGCTCCGGCAAGACCGAATTCGCCGTGGCGATTCCCACCCCGGCCACGATCATGAGCAACAGGAAGAGCTTGGCGCGATCCTGGCCGTAGAGGCTGCCGAGCTGGATGGGCTCGCGGGTGAGATAGGCCGAGGCCGCGAACAGCTCCTCGCCGATGAGGGTGTAGTCGCAGGAAGCGATGAAGAACGCCACCTGCTCGGGACTCACCGAGGCGCCTACCTGCATGGCCCCCACCTGCTGGCCCGCCTCCGCCAGGATCAGCGACTCGGCGGCGAAATGGCCGAAGAGAAAGGCCCCGGCCACCCGCTCCCGCTGCACCAGGCCGATGTAGCCCGCCGCGAACGCGAACTGCTCCTCGGACAGGAAGCGGATGTTGCGCGGGTCGAACTGGGCCGACCGCCCCTCTGCGCGGTAGGCGTCCCGCAGCACGTCCTCGGCGATGGCCATGACCTCGGGGTTGTTCTGCGGCAGCAGCAGGCGCGACTTGTACTGCGCCGCCTTCCGCGCCACGTAGTAGAGCACCCCGAGGCAGGCGTACAGCACCGGGCTCACATTGGTGATGCCGGTACAGAAGGAGAGGGGCCGCCCCAACTCCGCCGATCGGCCGGCGGCCTCGTCGATGGCGTCCACTCCGGCCAGGCGCCGCACGTACAGGTCCCGCCGCCGCCGGGCCACGCGGATGTAGTAGAGCACCGGCCCGATCATCAGCGCCATGATCACCAGCACGCCGGGGGTGGCGTTCTCGAAGCCCTGCATCAGCGTTCCCCGCCTTCCGCGGCCAGTTCTTCAATGCGCGAGATCAGCCGCTCGACGTTATCGCGCGACTGCAGGAACGCCGGCAGCTCCCGCGCTCTTGCCCCGAACAGCGGCAGCATCATCGGCAGGCTCATCACGGCCGCCGTATGGAACAGCGACGTAAGCGGCTTGTGGGCTTCGAGGAAAAGAATGGCCGGCACCGTCATGCGGCGGGCGTGCACGGCGGAGGCCAAATGCTCGATGAGCGCGTCCGTGTTCCCGGTGCGGTTGTGTTCAGGCGCTTCCATGGCCGGCGGGAGCGTAGGGCCCTCACCCGGCCTTCGGCCACCCTCTCCCAAAGGGAGAGGGGCTGGGTTGACTCCTTCTCCCCAGAGCAGAGAGATGATTTGACCCCCTCTCCCTCCGGGAGAGGGTTGGGGTGAGGGTGCTCGCGCTATTCCCCAGGTCCGACAGGCTCCCTAACAGGTTTCGGCGGACCTATCAAGGAAGCCGCGAACCGATGTGCCTTGGGGCTCTCTAACGGCGTTTGCACCCCTGCCGTTTTTTGATACAGTGCGCGCGTACGGATCCGTCAAGGCCCGTACGCCAGGGAGCGGCCACGGGGCATGGCGACACTGCTCGAAATCAAGAATCTTCACACCTCGTTCGTGACTTCCGACGGCGAGTTTCCGGCCGTGGACGGACTGAACCTCACCATCGAGGCGGGCAAGACCTTGGGGCTCGTGGGCGAGTCGGGCTGCGGCAAGAGCGTGACGGCCCTTTCCGTCATGCGGCTGATCCCCAACCCGCCGGGACGGGTGGCGGATGGCGAGGTCCTCTATCGCGGCCAGGATCTCCTGAAACTGCCGGACGAGGAGATGCGGCAGATCCGCGGCAACGAGATCTCCATGGTGTTCCAGGAGCCCATGACCTCGTTGAACCCGGTGTTCACCGTCGGCGACCAGATCATGGAGGCCATCCGCCTCCACCAGAAGGTTTCGCGCCGGGAGGCGAAGGAGAAGGCCGTCGAGATGCTTCGGCTGGTGAAGATCGCCGACCCGGAGATCCGAGTCAACGACTACCCGCACCAGATGAGCGGCGGCATGCGTCAGCGCGTGATGATCGCCATGGCGCTGTCGTGCAACCCGAGCCTTCTCATCGCCGACGAGCCGACGACCGCCCTCGACGTCACCATTCAGGCCCAGATCCTGGAACTGATGGGCGAGCTCCAGGACCAGCTCGGCATGGCCTTGCTGCTCATCACCCACGACCTCGGGGTGGTGGCGGAGCAGGCGGACGACGTGGCCATCATGTACGCAGGCCGGATGGTCGAGCGCGCCAAGCCCGAGGTAATCTTCAGCAAGCCCCTGCACCCGTACACCATCGGCCTGCTGAACTCGCTGCCCAGCGGCACCAGCAAGCGGCGTCTCGACGCCATCCCGGGCGTCGTGCCGAGTCCGCTGGACCTGCCCAGCGGATGCCGCTTCCGGGACCGCTGCTTCAAGGCCACGGGAATCTGCGAGGGCCATGAGCCCACCCTGGAGGAAAAGGCCCGCAACCAGTGGGTGGCGTGCTACAGAACCAACTAGTGGTCTACCCGAGTGACCAAACACAATCCCTCTCCCCATGGGAGAGGGTGGCCGAAGGCCGGGTGAGGGCCTAGCGTGGCGACCCCATGAGCTTGCTCGAAATCAGAAACCTGAAGAAGTACTTCCCGGTGGAGGAAGGACTGCTCGCCCGGCGCAAGGGTGACGTCAAGGCCGTGGACGGCGTCAGCCTGACGGTGGAGGAGGGGGAGACGCTGGGCGTGGTGGGCGAATCCGGCTGCGGCAAGTCGACGCTGGGGCGTACGATCCTCCGGCTCATCGAGCCCACCGACGGCGAGATCCTGTTCGAGGACAAGGACATCATGAGGATCTCCAGCGCCGAGATGCGCGACCTGCGCAGGCGCATGCAGATCATCTTCCAGGACCCCTACGCGTCGCTGAATCCCCGCATGAGGGTCGGCGAGATCATCGGCGAGGGCCTCAAGATCCATCGCATGGCGTCCGGCGGCGACCGCAAGGAGCAGGTGCTGGCGTTGCTCGACAAGGTCGGCCTGCGCGACGACCACTACGACCGCTACCCGCACGAGTTCAGCGGCGGCCAGCGCCAGCGCATCGGCATCGCCCGGGCCCTGGCGGTGTCGCCCAAGTTCATCGTCGCGGACGAGCCGGTGTCGTCGCTGGACGTGTCGATCCAGGCCCAGATCATCAATCTCCTGCAGGAGCTGCAGGAGAGCATGAGCCTTACGTTCTTCTTCATCTCCCACGACTTGAGGGTGGTGGAGCACGTCAGCCACCGGGTGGCGATCATGTACCTCGGCAAGATCGTCGAGATCGCCCCCAGCGCGGCCATCTACACCGACGCCCGCCACCCCTACACCCGCGCCCTGCTGTCCGCCGTGCCCATGCCCGACCCCAATCCCAAGAAGGACCGCATGGTGCTGGAAGGCGACGTCCCCAGCCCCGTCAACCCCCCGACCGGGTGCAACTTCCACCCCCGCTGCCCCTTCCGAGAGCAGGTCTGCACCGAGGTGGAACCCGAGCTCGACTTCTCCCTCGGCGGCCACGGCACCGCCTGCCACGTCTTCGGCCCCGGCAAACGCTCCTGGCCCAACCCGCCGCGCGACTCCTGACAGTCACGCCCTCCCGGGCGTGACCCTTGCCCGAAACCGGCTTCATGGTAAGGGGATTCCTTGTCGTGCATTACCTAGCTATGTTATTAGCTAGAATTATTCTCGATCAGGAGAAGAAGCCATGTCTGTAGTCAATGTCCATCAAGCAAAGACGGAACTCTCGCGATTGCTGGTCCGAGTGGAGGCCGGGGAAGAGGTTGTCATCGCACGTCGCGGTGAACCCGTCGCAAGGCTGGTCGCCTGTAAACCCCGAGGTCGTCGCAAGCCCGATGTCCTGAAGGGCAAGGTTACCATTCCAGACAGCTTCTTCGAACCGTTGCCGGACGAGGAGTTGGAGAAATGGGAAGGTAGATAGGGGTGCGGGTCTTGTTGGACACCCATGCGTTTCTCTGGTGGATCGCTGACAGCGGGCGTCTGTCCCGCGCCGCGTACCGTGCGATCATGGATGAGGCGAACGATATTGCCGTGAGTGCAGCGTCCGCTTGGGAAGTAGCAACCAAATACCGGCTCGGCAGGCTGCCGGAAGCCGAAAGAGCCGCCATGGACTTCGTCGGCAGCATTGCCGGTCAGGGGTTCGAGGAACTGGCGATCAGCGTTGCCGACGCAGAACGCGCCGGGCGGCTGCCCGGTCCTCATCGCGATCCGTTCGACCGCATGCTCATCGCACAGGCCTTGGCGCACGACAGGGTAATCGTGTCGACCGATACCGCATTCGACCGTTACGGCGTCCATCGGGTGTGGTGACCGTCGCCACGCGGCCTCTGGCCGCGATGCTCCCGCCAAGCCCCGTGACGACGTTAGCTCCACCCTCGTCGGGGGGGGGGGGGTGGGCAGCCGCGGGCGGGGGGGGGCGCCCCCGCCCCCGGGGGGGGGGGCCCGAG
>JAJDTQ010000094.1 GCA_022827045.1 Candidatus Binatia bacterium | reverse complement strand
ACTCGCCGCCCGAAATCTCCGCCATGGTGCTCCAGAAGCTGAAGGCCGACGCCGAGGCGAAGCTCGGCGAGTCCATTACCCAGGCCGTCATCACCGTTCCCGCCTACTTCAACGACAGCCAGCGCCAGGCCACCAAGGACGCCGGCGCCATCGCCGGCCTCGACGTCCTCCGCATCATCAACGAGCCCACCGCCGCATCCCTCGCCTACGGCCTCGACAAGCGGCAGGACGAGGTCATCGCCGTGTTCGACCTGGGCGGCGGCACCTTCGACATCTCCATCCTCCACGTCGGCGAGGGCGTCTTCGAGGTCAAGTCCACCAACGGGGACACCCACCTCGGCGGCGACGACTTCGACCAGCGCGTCATCGAATGGCTCGCCGACGAGTTCAGGAAGGAGCAGGGCATCGACCTGCGCGGCGACAAGATGGCCGTCCAGCGCCTCAAGGAGGCGGCGGAGAAGGCCAAGTGCGAGCTGTCCACCTCGGTGGAGACGGACATCAACCTGCCGTTCATCACCGCCGACCAGAGCGGCCCCAAGCACATGAGCATCAAGCTCTCCCGCTCGAAGCTCGAGGCCCTTTGCGCCGACCTGGTCGACCGCACCGAGGGCCCCTGCCGCCAAGCCCTGGAGGACGCCGGCTTCTCGGCCGGCGAGATCCACGAGGTGATCCTCGTCGGCGGCATGACGCGCATGCCCGCGGTGCAGGAGCGGGTCAAGAAGATCTTCGGCAAGGAGCCCCACAAGGGCGTCAACCCGGACGAGGTGGTGGCCATCGGCGCGGCCATCCAGGGGGGCGTGCTCACGGGCGACGTCAAGGACGTGCTGCTGCTCGACGTGACTCCGCTGTCCCTCGGCATCGAGACCCTGGGGGGCGTGTTCACCAAGCTGATCGAGCGCAACACCACGATCCCGACCAAGAAGAACCAGGTTTTCTCCACCGCCGCCGACAACCAGCCCTCGGTGACCATCAGCGTGCACCAGGGCGAGCGGGAGATGGCCGCGTACAACAAGCTGCTCGGCCAGTTCAACCTTGAGGGGATACCGCCGGCTCCGCGCGGCATGCCGCAGATCGACGTGACCTTCAATATCGACGCCAACGGCATCGTCCACGTCTCGGCCAAGGACCACGGGACGGGGAAGGAGCAGTCCATCAAGATCACCGCCTCCAGCGGCCTCAGCGAGGAAGAGATCCAGAACATGGTGAAGGACGCCGAGGTCCACGCCGAGGAGGACAAGACGCGCAAGGAAGCGGCCGAGGCACGCAACCAGCTCGATTCGCTGGTCTACTCCACGGAGAAGTCGCTGAAAGAGTACGGCGACGACCTGGACGCCGAGGTCAAGTCCAGCATCGAGGCGGCCCTGGAGAAGGCGAAAAAGGCCCTGGAGGGCGACGACGCCGCGGCCATGCGGGCGGCGGCGGAGGAGCTCAACCAGGCCTCCCACAAGCTCGCCGAAGCCATGTACGCCAAGGCGTCGCAGCAGCAGGCGCAGCAGGACCCGACGCAACCGACGCCGGACGCCGGCGAGGCCAGGCCCGACGACAACGTCGTGGACGCCGACTTCGAGGAGGTCAAGGAAGAGGAGCAGGAAACGAAGTTGTAGGGGGTTTCAAAACCGCCGCGCCCGCATCACCATCGGTCGATACTGCCTCCCAGGCGGGACTGGACATTGGACAAAAGGGACTACTACGAGATCCTCGGCCTGAGCCGCAACGCCGGCGAGGACGAGATCAAGAAGGCGTACCGGAAGCTCGCGCTTCAGTACCATCCCCACCGGAATCCGGACGACAAGCAGGCAGAGGAGAAGTTCAAGGAGCTGTCCGAAGCCTACCAGGTGCTCTCCGATCCGGAGAAAAGGACCAAGTACGACCAGTTCGGCCATACCGCGTTCGGTGAAAGCGGCCCGTTCGCGAGGGGGTTCGACTTCTCGGGCGGGTTCGAGGACATCTTCGGCGACCTCTTCGGCGAGTTCTTCGGCGGGGGGCCCCGGGGCCGGGCCCGGTCGCGCGCCCAGCGCGGCGACGACCTGCGCTACAACCTCGAGATCTCCTTCGAGCAGGCCGCCTTCGGCACCGAGAAGAAGATCAAGATCCCGCGCCACGGGCCCTGCGACGAGTGCGAGGGCAGCGGCGCCGCGAAGGGCACCTCGCCGCAGACCTGTCCCGCCTGCAGGGGCACCGGACAGATGGCCTTTCAGCAGGGCTTCTTCACGGTCTCCCGCACCTGCGGCCAGTGCGGCGGCCAGGGCCGGGTGATCCCGCACCCGTGTCCCACGTGCGGCGGCGCGGGCCTCACGCGGAAGTTCCACACCATCAACGTCAAGATCCCGGCCGGGGTCGACACCGGCTCGCGGCTGAAGCTGCGGGGCGAGGGAGAGAACGGCGCCCGGGGCGGCCCGCCCGGGGATCTTTACGTGGTCATCATCGTCGAGGACCACCCGATCTTCGCCCGCGACGGCACCGACGTCATCTGCGAGATGCCCATCAGTTTCGTCAACGCTACCCTCGGAGCGGAGATCGAGGTGCCCACGCTGGAGGGCAAGGTCAAGATGAAGATCCCCTCGGGGACCCAGTCCCACGCGGTCTTCCGCCTGAAGGGCAAGGGGATCAAGGACGTGCACGGAGGCCGCCGCGGCGACGAGCACGTTCGCGTCCTGGTCGAGACCCCGACCAGGCTCAACGCGCGCCAGAAGAAGCTGCTCAACGAATTTGCCCAGGAAGGCGGCGAGGAAGCCCATCCTATTGCCAAAGGGTTCTTCGAGAAGGTAAAGGAACTGTTCGACTGAGGATAACCCATGGACGTATCGGACAAGGACACCGCGGAGCTCGTCGCCGACCGGCCGGTCGAGGACATCCCCGACGTCATTCCGCTCCTGCCCATCCGGGACATCGTCATTTTCCCTTACATGATGATCCCCCTGTTCGTCGGGCGGGAAATCTCCATCAACGCGGTGAACGAGGCGCTTGCGCGCGACCGGCACCTCTTTCTCGTGGTGCAGAAGGACGCCACGGAAGACGAGCCCGAGGCCGATGACCTGCACCGGGTGGGCACGGTAGCGACCATCCTGCGTATGCTGAAACTCGACGACGGCCGCGTGAAGATCCTGGTGCAGGGACTCACCAAGGGCGCCGTCGAAGCAGTCCTTCAGGAAAAGCCTTTTTTCGAGGCGCGGATAGAGAAGGTCGTCGAGCAGCAGGTCATCGAGCTGTCCATCGAGGTCGAGGCGCTCATGCGCAACGTCAAGGAGAAGATCGAGCAGATCCTCAACCTCAAGAACCTCCCGCCCGAGATCGTGATGGTCACGGACAACGTGGTGGATCCCGGGGTGCTCGCGGACCTGGTGGCTTCCAACCTGCGCCTCCAGATCGAGGAGAGCCAGTCGATCCTGGAGATCTACGAGCCGGTGGACCGGCTCAAGAAGGTCAACGAGCTGCTCACCCGCGAGCTCGAGCTCGCCACCATGCAGGACCGCATCCAGAACCAGGCCAAGGACGAGATGAGCAAGACCCAGCGGGAGTACTTCCTGCGGGAGCAGCTCAGGCAGATCCACCAGGAGCTGGGGGAGGGCGACGAGAAGACCGAGGAGATGAACGAGATCAAGGCCCAGATCGACAAGGCCGGGATGCCGGCGGAGGTCAAGAAGGAGGCCAACAAGCAGCTCAAGCGGCTGGAGCAGATGCATCCGGAGTCGTCCGAGTCCTCGCTGGTGAGGACCTACCTGGACTGGATGGTCGAGCTTCCCTGGAGCACGAAGACCGACGACAACCTCGACCTCAAGAAGGCCAAGCAGGTCCTGGACGAGGACCACTACAACCTGGAGAAGATCAAGGAGCGTTTCCTCGAGTACCTGGCGGTGAACAAGCTGCGGAAGGAGATCCGCGGACCCATCCTGTGCTTCGTGGGGCCGCCGGGGGTGGGCAAGACCTCCCTGGGGAAATCCATCGCCCGGGCCCTGGGGCGGAACTTCGTGCGCATCTCCCTGGGCGGCATCCGGGACGAGGCCGAGATCCGCGGCCACCGGCGAACCTACGTGGGCGCGCT
Source organism: Candidatus Binatia bacterium (assembly GCA_022827045.1). The sequence goes on along the minus strand of JAJDTQ010000094.1, from coordinate 7,797 downwards.
TCCCGGCCGGATCATTCAGGGCATGAAGCAGGCGGGCTCCAGTAACCCGGTGTTCATGCTGGACGAGCTCGACAAGCTCGGCAACGACTTCCGCGGCGATCCCTCCGCGGCCTTGCTGGAGGTGCTCGATCCGGAGCAGAACCACGGCTTCAGCGACCACTACCTGAACGTGCCGTTCGACCTCTCGAACGTCCTCTTCATCTGCACCGCCAACCTGCTCGATACGGTGCCGCCGGCGTTGCGCGACCGCATGGAGGTCATCAACCTCTCGGGCTACACCAACGAGGAGAAGCTGGAGATCGCACGGCGCTTCCTGATCCCGCGGCAACTGGGGGAGGCGGGGATCTCCGGCGAGCTGCTGGACCTCTCCAACGACGCGGTGCTGCGGATCATCGAGCAGTACACCCGGGAAGCGGGGCTCAGGAATCTCGAACGGGAGATGGCGGCCATCTGCCGGAAGGTGGCGCGCAAGGTGGCGGACGGGCGCACCAGCCGCACCCGCATCACGCGCAGGAACCTGCACCAGTATCTCGGCCCGCCGAGGTTCCTGACCGAGACCCAGGAACAGAACGAGATCGGCGTCGCCACCGGGCTGGCCTGGACCAGCGCCGGCGGCGAACTGCTGCACGTCGAAGCGTCCTTGTCCAAGGGCCGCGGTAACCTGACCCTGACGGGCCAGTTGGGCGACGTCATGAGGGAATCGGCCCAGGCCGCGGTCAGCTACGCCCGCGCCCAGGCCAAGAACCTCGGCCTCGAGGAGAACTTCTACCAGAAGCAGGACATCCACATACACGTCCCCTCGGGGTCCATCCCCAAGGACGGCCCCTCGGCGGGCATCACCATGGGAACCGCGCTCATCTCCGCGCTGACCCGCCGGCCCGTGAGCCGCAACGTCGCCATGACCGGGGAGATCACGCTCCGGGGGCGGGTGCTGCCGGTGGGCGGCCTCAAGGAGAAATGCCTGGCGGCGTTCCGCTCCGGCGTCGAGACCGTGGCCATTCCGTTCCAGAACCAGAAGGACCTGGAAGAGATCCCGCGCCCCCTCCGCAACAAGCTGCACTTCATCCTGGCGCGGAACATGAACGACGTGCTCGCAGTGGCATTCGGGGACAAGCAACCCGAAGACGCGCCCGGGGACACGCCGAAGCCCAGGGCCGCGGCAAAGGCCAAGAAACCGAGCCGGCGGCCCCGCCCCAAGGGCGGCCGGGACAGAACCGTGCCCGCAAACGCCTGACGTAACAATGGCTCATCGTGAGGGTCCATTTCGCCGCCCTCCGACTCCCTCTCCCTCCGGGAGAGGGTTGGGGTGAGGGTGTCCGGGACACTTCGGGACCTGGGAGAGTTCGGGCTCATCGACCTGATCCGCGGGAAGACCCGGCGGGCCCGCGGCGTGCGCCTGGGCATCGGCGACGACGCCGCCCGCGTCTCCACACCCGACGACTCGCTCCTGGTCACCTCGGACCTCCTCGTCGAAGGCGTCCACTTCAACCGCGACTGGATCTCCATGCGCGATCTTGGGCACAAGTCCCTTACCGCCAGCCTGAGTGACATCGCCGCCATGGGGGGGCGTCCGGCCTATTTCCTACTGTCGCTGGCGCTGCCCGACCTCGCCACGCAGGGAGTGACGGCGCTGGTCCGCGGCATTCACGCCGCCGCCGCCGAGCACCGCGTGGCGCTGGCGGGGGGCGACACGTGCGCCGCCGACCGCATGATCATCGACGTCTTCCTGGCCGGCTTCGCGCCCTACGGCGCCGTCACCCGCGCCGGCGCCAGGGTGGGCGACGACATCTACGTAACCGGCACCCTTGGGGACTCTGCGTTGGGCCTCGGGTTGCTGGCCGATCCGCGGCCCGAGGTCTCGGCGCGGGACCGGAACTACCTGATCCGCAGGCACCACCATCCCACGGCGAGAGTGAAGACCGGCATGGAGCTGGCCCGGCAAGGGCTGGCCAGGGCGATGATGGATGTGAGCGACGGGCTGGCCCAGGACCTGGGGCACATCTGCCGCGCCAGCGGCACCGGCGCGGTGGTGCGGCAGGACCAGGTGCCGCTGTCGCGCGCCTTCGCCCGTGTGGCGGGTCCGGAGGATCTCGCCTGCGCGCTGGCCGGCGGCGAGGACTACGAGTTGCTGTTCACCGCCGCAAGCGGCGCCCGCAAGGGGGTCGAACGGGTCGCCCGGCGCACCAACGTCCCCATCACCCGCATCGGCGAATGCGTGCCCCGAAAACACGGTCTCACGCTGGTGGACCCGCGGGGCGACCGCGTGCCCCTGACGGCCCTCGGCTACGACCACTTCAAGGGGATGCGTTAGGCAGCCATGGACGAAGAGAAGCTGACAGAACTCCTGGAGGACGTCCGGCGCGGCGAGGTCACGGTCGACGAAGCGCTGAAGCGGCTCCAGCACCTTCCCTTCGAGGATCTGGGGTTCGCCAAGGTGGACCACCACCGGGCCCTGCGGCAGGGGTTTCCCGAGGTCATCCTGGGCGAAGGCAAGGAGGTCCCGGATATCGCCGAAATCGCCCGGGCGATCCGCAAGCGCGGCGCCAGCGTGCTCATCACCCGCTTGGCGGAAGAGAAGATGGCGGCCCTCAAGACGCGGCTTCGGGGGTTCCGTTTCCATCGCCAGGCCGGGTGCGCCACCTGGCGCCCCAAGGACGCCCCGCTCAAGGGCAAGGGCACCATCGCGGTGGTGTGCGCCGGCACCTCGGACATCCCGGTGGCCGAGGAGGCCGCGGTGACCAGCGAGATCATGGGCAACCGCGTGGAGCGGGTCTACGACGTGGGCGTCGCCGGCCTGCACAGGTTGCTGGGGCACCACCGGCAGCTCACCGAGGCGGCGCTGCTCATCGTGGTGGCGGGGATGGAGGGCGCGCTGCCCAGCGTGGTGGCGGGACTGGTGCGGCGGCCGGTCATCGCCGTGCCCACCAGCGTCGGCTACGGCGCCAGCTTCGGCGGGCTGTCGGCTTTGCTGGCCATGCTCAACTCCTGCGCCGCGGGGGTGACGGTGGTGAACATCGACAACGGCTTCGGCGCCGGCTTCGCGGCCTCGCTGATCAACAGGGATTGACGGGCAACGCCGGATATGGGCTAATTTCCTTGGCAGGATCATGATGATGGCGGACGAGGACAAGAAATACAGGGTCATCAGGAAGTCATCGGAGCTGAGCATCCGGCTCTCCGGCGACTCGCTGCAGGGGATTCTCGCCGACGCCGGGGCGGCGCTGTTCGACCTGCTGGTGGACATGACCGCCGTGGAAGCGCGGGAGAGCGTCACCCTGGAGGTGGAAGGGCTGGACAACGACGACCTGATGGTCAACTGGATGCGCGAGCTGCTCTACGAATACCAGGTCAGCGGATACATGCTGAAGGAATTCGACATCCACGAGTCGGGCGAGTTCTTCGTGCGCGCCGAGGCCAGAGGCGAGAAATTCGATCCCGACCGCCACGAAGAGCGCGAGGCCATCGGCGCGGTGGACGAAAGGTTGAGCCACCTGGGCAAGATGGGTTCCCAATGGACCGCCCAGGTGAGCTTCGAGCTGTGACCGTCAACGGGGCGCTCCATGCGTGACGAGTACTCCGGATGCTCCCTCATCGCCGACCCGATCCATCGATACATCCCCTTCACCGTCCCCCAGGACGCCGATGAGGCCACGGAAAAGGACCTCATCGATTCCCCCTGGTTCCAGCGCCTGCGCTACATCTTCCAGCTGCAGAGCGCCCGCTGGGTCTATCCCTCGGCCGAGCACACCCGTTTCCAGCACTGCCTGGGAGCCATGCACCTGGCCGGCGCCTTCGCCCGCGGCCTCTACCCCTCGCTACGCAAGGCGCTGGGCGAGGAGTGCCCTTCCCCCAACTACGTGGAAGAGTACATGCGGGTCACCGGCCTGCTGCACGACGTCGGCCATGGCCCCTTCTGTCATTTTTTTGACAACCACTTTCTCAGCCAGCACGACCTGATCCACGAGGACATCTCCCAGGTCATCATCCGCGAGCACCTCGGCGACATCATCCGCGGCATCCGCCGCAGCCCCACGGGCCGGTTCGCGGAGGGAGAAGTTCTCGATCCGGAGGACATCGCCTTCCCCATCAAGAAGGACTCCGAGGACGATCCCGCCAAGCCCCTGTGGCTGCGGTTCCTCCAGCCACTAACCAACGGCATCTTCACCTTCGACAACCTCGACTACGTGTCGCGGGACTCGTACATGTGCGGCGTGGCGGTGGGACCCATCGACCGGGACAGGCTCATCTACTACACCTTCATCTCCCCCAAGGGGCTGACCCTGCACCGTTCCGGCGAGGGCGCCCTCACCATGTTCCTCAACGCGCGCAAGTACCTCTACGAGAACGTCTACTTCCACCGCACCACCCGGGCCATCGACGCGCACCTCCAGGAGCTGTTCCCGGAGACCATGGCGCGCATCGCGCCGGGCAATCCCCTGGAGCACATGGAGCAGTACCTGCACCTGACGGACTGGTCGCTCTTGCAGGAGGTGTCACGCTGGCGCCGGCACGACACCCCGCTGGGGCGCGAATGGGGCCGCATCCTCGACCGCGATCTCAAGTGGCGGCTGGCCTACGAGAGGACCCTGTCCTCGGCGGAGATGGCGAGCGGCCTCGACCTCATCGAAGTCCACGAATGGGAGGTTCTGATCCGGGCGGCACTGCCCGCGGAGAAACGGGACCTGGTCTACCACGTGGACATCGCCACCCAGGACTCCCGGCCGGAAAACCCCATGGCCATGGGCAAGAAGCAGATCCACACCTACGACCCCTCCACCGGCGCCATCACCAAGGAGTCCATGGCCGAGCTGTTCGCCTACATCCCTTCCAAGATCGTCAAGTTCCGCGTGTTCGCCCTGGACCACGACCACGACCGGCTGCTGGCCTCCTGCACCGAAGAGGTGTTCCACGGCGCCGGAGAGTGAGAGAAGGGCCTCGTTCGCCCTGAGCGTAGCGCCGCGCCAGCGGCGCGAAGTCGAAGGGCGCCATCCCAGCGCATGCTACGAGCGGGCCTTCATCCCGATCCACGCCACGATGCGGGCGCAAAGCACCAGCCCGCAACCCAGGGCCACCATGGTGGGCCCCAAGGGGAGATCGAACCGGTAGCAGACGGCGAAACCCGCCACCCCGGTGCAGGCGCCCACCAAAGACGCCGCGATGAAATACGGCGCCATGCGCGACACCAGCGGCCGCACGGCGATGGGCGGCAGCACCAGAAAGCCGAAAGTGAGCAGCGGCCCGGCCATGATCACCCCCAGCGCCACGGTGACGCCGGCAAGCAGATGGAAGAGAAGGTCCCAGACGGCGGTACCCCCCTTGAGGAGGGTGGTGAGGTCGCGATCGAACGACGAGATCAGCAACTCGCGGCGAAACAGGACCAGGCACGCCAGCACCACCGCATAGACCCCGCCCAGGGTGGCAAGCTCGGCCCACGACAGCACCACCGCTTCGCCCTTGACCAGACTCAGGATCGCCGCTTCGCCAAAGGGATAGAACGCCAGGAAGAGGACCGTGAGCGCGCCCGCCAGAGCGTAGGCCACGGCCAGCCGGGTCTCCGCGCGGCCGGTGCCGCGCGCGTCCAGGAAGCCCAGGAGCAACATCCCGCCGAAAGTGAAAAGCAGCGAACCGCCGTAGGCGAGCAACCGTTCGACCTTGTGTGCGTCGCCCGACGTATGGCCCGGATGCGGCACCAGCCCGACCTCGTGCGCGAACATCGCGAACGCCACCCCCGCGGCCGCCAGTTGCGGCAGCGTCAGGCCCAGCAGCACGCTGCGCCTCAGGACCAGGAAGCCGCCCACCACCGGGCAGACCAGACCCAGGACGATGCTTCCGACCACCGCGGGAAACAGTAGGAAGGACGGGCTCAGGACCTCTACGAACGCACTCGCCACGCCCCCATCCCTACGCCTGCTCGCGCACACCGCCGCTGAAAAGACGGATCACCCGTCCACAGGTCCAATCGAGGATCTCGCTGTCGTGGCTCGAGAGGACGATGGTCATCCGCGACCCGCGGTTGAGATCGACCAGTTGTCGCGCGATGTCTTCGCGGGCATTCCGGTCCACGCCGGCGAAAGGCTCATCGAGGATCAGCAATGCCGGATCCACGGTCAGGGCCCGTGCAATGAGTGCCCGTTGGCGCTGTCCGCCCGAGAGGTGGAAGAACACGGCTCGGCGGACCCGGGCCAGCCCCACCTGCTCCAGAGCCGCGTCGACCCGTTGGCGCTCGTGCCCGGAGAATCGCCGCCAGGGAAGCAGCCGGCCGTAGGCGCCCATGGCCGCCACCTCCCACACGGTCAAGGGGAAGTAGGTGTCGAGGGAAGCTTGCTGGGGTACGTAGCCGAGACGTGCGCGCGGAAGGTGTCGTTCCACACTGCCGGCGCGCGGCGGAAGCAGGCCCAGCATGGACCGGAGGAGGGTAGTCTTGCCGGACCCGTTGGCTCCCGCCAACCCGACGAATTCGGAGGCATCGATGCGCAGATCGACATCGTCGAGCACCGTCTCGGCGCCGTACCCCAGCGACGCGTGCCGCAACTCAAGGACCGGACGCGCGGGCGTGTCGCCCGCGGTCACCGACCGGCCACCTCCGACAAGCGGGTGACGAGATGGTCGATGAACTTGATGTAGGTTTCGACCCCCGGACCGCCCGCGTACAGGGGCACCTGCAGGAGCTTGGCGCCGGTCTCCCGGGCAACACGTTGCGGCACCCGGGGCGGATAAGTGCCGTACACTACCAGCGGAACCCGCGCGGCCTTCATCCGCTCCACCAGTTGGACGATGTGCGCCGGCGTCGGTCCGATGCCGGCCGCCACTTCCAGGGTATCGAACAACCGCATGCCGTAGCGTTTGGCGAAGTAGGCCATGTCGTCGTGGTAGCTGACATACTGCACGCCATTCAGTCCCCGGGCCATCCTCTGCCACGCGGGTATGCGCCGGTCCAGCTCCGCGACGTAAGCCTGCAGATTCTTCATGAAGAAGGGGCGGTGCTCGCCGCGGACCTTCGACAGGCCTTCCGCGATGTTCCGCGCAATCAGCTTTCCCAGCACCGGGTCCAGGTTGTAGTGGGGATTGCCCCTCGGATGGATGTCGCCACCCTTTCGCGAATAGGTCTTGGGCGGCTTCAAGGGCACAACCCCGGCAGAGGTATCTATATAGGCGCTCCCTCCGCGAGATATTTGCGGGTTGGCGGCCACGTCGAGCAGGGCCGGCAGGAATGCATGCTCCAGCGACAGCCCCATCAGCACCACCGCATCCGCGCGATTGAGCCGGGTGACCATGCTGGGTTTCACCTGGATGGCGTGGATGTCCCGGACGCCGAGAGTGAGACTCTCGACCGCGACCCGCTCCTTGCCGATCTGCCGGGTGATGTCGGCCAAGTCCGGGATGGTCGTGACCACCCGGATCTTCTCAGCCGCGGCCGAACCGGCGGCCACCAGGACCAGCGACAGGGCGAGGGCGGCCAGCGGCCACAGCCGCGTGAACGTGCTCGTCGTCATGCGAATGTCTCCTCGGACGGCCCTTCCAGGCGGGGATACGCAGCTTCCGTCCCGAAGCCGCCCCGCCATTCCGCACTCTAGGCTACGCTACGGTGGGACTCCCGTAGGGGCGACTGCCGGTCGCCCCTACCATCGCCACAACTCGATTACCCGGACAGGGCCCTAGCGCCTTTCACGGAAACCGTGCGTGTGGCTGCCGAGAACGGTCGTCCATTGGAGAAAGACCTGTCCGCCATCGTGGCCCGGCGCCTGGTCGTCGTCGTCCCAGCCGTGGGTGTACTGCAGCCGCAGCCGATTGACCTCG
>JAJDTQ010000071.1 GCA_022827045.1 Candidatus Binatia bacterium | reverse complement strand
GGCGGCTTGAAGAGCACCCGCGGAAACGCCGACCGCATGAAACCGAAGAGGGAGACCAGGGAGAACACCCCGAACCCCAGCCAGCCAAGGCGGCCGAAGAAGTCCCGGCGGCTCCAGATGCCTCGCTCGATTTTCCGTTTCCCGCTCGTAGCCATCGCGGTTCTACGTCTTCTTTAATCAGCCTAACACCGGCCTCCAACCATGCAAGCCCGAAGGTCCTACCATTGTGACCAAGACCTGGCTCCTGGAGGTCTCCTACGTTGCGTTGTTCTTTCTTTCCAGGATCTCGATGCGGACGTCGTCCGGGGCGCGCACGAAGGCGATCTTGAGGCCAGGGCGGAGCTGGCGCGGCTCGGAGATGAACTCGGCGCCGCGCCCCCTCAAGTCGGCGGCGGCCTCGTCGAGGTCCTCCACCTGCAGCCCGAAGTGGTCGAGGCCGATATAGCGCCGGTCCGGCGCATGCGGGAGGTCCTGGTCCGGCAGCGCCTGGGCGATGCAGATGGTCAGGCCGTCGATCTCGACGTCGATCCGCGGGCGCCCGTCGGTCTGGGTGGTCTCGACGATCTCCGCGCCGAACATGTCGTGGTAGAACTGCACCGCGGCCTCGGGGTCCCGGCTCCTGAGATGGATGTGGTCACGCGTGTACTTGGGCATGGGCGTCCTCCGGGTAGCTTGATACCAGTATCCGTCCGCTATCTCACCCTCCGGCGCTTTCGCTCCGGTCCTTCCCGCTCCAGGCCAGCGGCGCCATCAGGCCGACGCTCACGAACGACAGCAGGGCCATGATCCAGAACAGGGTGGAGATCTCCGCCACCCCCAGGAGCAGGCCGATGCCGGTTACCCCGGCGGTCTTGGCGATCTGCTGGCTCAGGCGGTCCAGGGAGATGATGCCGCCGCGCAGCTCCAGGGGGGCGTTTTGGGTCAGCAGGCTTTTCTGCATGGGCGAGATCACCCCGTTGGCCACCCCGTAGAGCAGCAGCACCGGCACCAGGGTCCCGGTGCCCGGGGCAAAGGTCACGGCCAGGAGCGCCAGCCCGCTCCCGAGGAAGGCGCAAAGGACCAGGGTTCCCTTGTCCCAGGCGCCGGCCAGGCGGCCCGCCTGGCTCGACGTCACCATGGCCCCCAGGGCGTGGAAGGATCTCAGCAGTCCCGCGCCGGCGGTGGACAGGCCATGGCTGCGCACCAGGAACAGCGGCAGGTAGGTGAAGAAGGCATAGTCCAGGAAGAAGCGCAGGAAGCCGGCGGCGAACGCCAGCAGGAGCCGCGGGTTCCGCACCACTCGCGTCAGGTCCCTGAAATACCGTCCGGCCGAGAATGCAGCGGTTCCCCGGGTCTCCGGCATCCACAGGATGACCAGCACCCCCAGGGGGATGGCGACGGCGTAGGAGACGAACGGCCAGCGCCATCCGATCAGGGCCAGAGCGCCGCCCAGGGGCGGCAGCACCAGCTCGCCCACACGGTCGATGAACACCTTGAGCCCCTGTCCCGACACTTCCCGCCGGCCCTCCAGCAGGTCGCCGATGAGCACGATGGTCAGCGGGATGACGGCGCTGAAGCCGATGCCTTGAACCGTGCGCAGCACCAGCACCCATCCGAAGCCGGGGGCGGCGGCTACGGCGGCGCCGGATGCGCCGAACAGGATCAGGCCGCCGATCAACAGCGGGCGCCGGCCGTAGCGGTCGGCGGCGACGCCGAGCAGGGGCGCCAGCACGATGGCAGGAGCGGTGTAGACGGCGATGACGAGGCCGATCTGCGCGTCGCTGACGCCCAAGGGCCCGGTCATGGCCGGCAGCACCTGCTGGACCAGGTTGGTTCCCATGATCACCATGAGGCTGGAGGCGTACACGAGGTAGAGGGTGCGGCGAAGGTCCGCGGGAAGCTCGCCAAGGTCGAACAGGGAGGTGAGGGAAAAACGCATGCCGGTCTCGTCTGTCCCTGTCTTACGCGGAGACGGGCATGAGCGGCAAGCCCCGGCCGCGCAAGCTTTCAAGTCAAGGTCCGGGCTGTTAGATTTCGATTAGGGGCGGGGGGCAGGCCCGTCCGCGCGGCGTGAAGAGGGCCAACGGTGGTGACGCTATCCATCTGGGTCGGAATAATCGGGGTTCTAGCGGGTGCGCTGGCATCGGCGTGTTTGCGGGACCGCCTCGGCAAGCCCGAACGGTACTGGCTCGTGGGCCTCGCGGCCACGGCACCGGCCTGGATCATCGCCCTGATGGTGCTGCTGGGAGGCTTGTCGGGAGAGAATCCGGACAAGGGCATGAAGGCCCTTCTCGCGCTCTCCACCGCCGGCGGACTGCTGGGCGTCATTGCCACCGAATTTTGCGTGAGATGGCTCAAGGCGCGGCCGGCAACCGCGCCCGACGCCGTGTACTGGTTGCTGGGTACGGTGGCGCTGATGCCTTCCTGGGGGTTCATCCTGTGGAGGGTGCCGTGAGGACCGGGGCAACGCGGTCGGGGCGGGGGCGGTTCGGGTGGAAGGCGGCCGCCCTGGCCTTGGCGGTGGTGTCATGGCCCGCGGCGCTCTACGGTCATGGCGGCCACGCGGACGAGCCCTTGCCGTTCGACGCGCTGGTCCTGCTGTTCGGGATGATCCCGTGGAACTTCCGCGTGGACATCCTGCTGGTGCTGGTGCTGGCCACCGCCGTGTATCTCACGGGCTGGTCCCGGCTGCGCCGGCAGGCCGACGGCGCCGCTACCCTGTCCGGACTGGCCCTCTACCTCGCCGGCATCGCCGCGCTCTTCACCGCGCTGGTCTCGCCGGTGGACCGTCTCGCCGCCGAGCGCCTCAGCATGCACATGGTGCAGCACATCCTGCTGCTGATGATCGCGCCTCTGGGGATCCTGCTGGCCAATCCCTTCGCGGCGGTGGTGTGGGGGCTCCCCGCCAGCCTGCGGGAGCGCTTTGCCGCGCTGTTCCGCGACGGCGCCCCGCTCCGGTCCGCGCTGTCCGTGCTGACCCTCATGCCGGTGGCCTGGACGCTGTACGTGGTGAATCTCTGGGGCTGGCACCACCCCGCGCTTTATCAGGCGGCGCTGGAATACTGGTGGCTGCACGACCTGGAGCACTGGCTGTTCTTCGGTACCGCGGTGCTCTTCTGGTGGCCCATCGTCAACGCGGCGCCGCTCTACCGCCCCACCCGGCCGTTGGGGGCGAGAGTCGTGTACCTCGTGGCGGCGACGCTCCAGAACACGTTGCTCGGCATGGCCATCTCCCTGCCCGAGCGAGTTCTGTACCCGTTCTACGCCGCCGTCCCGATGCTCGAGAAGCTGAGTCCGATCCAGGACCAGGCCCTGGGCGGCGGCATCATGTGGGTCAGCGGTCACATGTACATCGTCCCCATACTGGTGTTGATCGCCCGCCGGCTCATTGCCGAGGACGAGGCGGTGAACGCCGCCGGCGGGGGCGGGGACGGCGGGCTGGGGACCGTTCCGCGCCATGGCTGACAGGCTCATGCGATACCTGCTCCTTGCTCTGTTCCTCGTCGCACTGTGGCCCGCGGGCCTGGGCGCGGTGGAAAGCGATCGCCTGAAGAAGCAGGGGTTCCTCGTGCAGGAAGGACTGGTGGAATCTCCCGGCTTCAGCACCGAGGACGCGACCGGGAACGATGTCGACTTCGCTTCGTTCCGCGGCAAGCTGGTGCTGCTGAACTTCTGGGCCACCTGGTGCCCCCCGTGCCGCCTGGAGATGCCGTCCATGGAGCGGCTGTACGGGGAGTTCCGGGACAAGGGGCTCGAGGTCGTCGCCGTGAATTTCATGGAATCCGGCGAGCAGGTGCGGGCGTTCGCGGAGGAACAGAAGCTGACGTACCCGATGCTGCTGGACAAGGAGGCCGAGATCGCCGGGCGGTATGGGGTGATGCGGCTGCCGGTGAGCGTGTTGATCGGCCGCAAGGGTGAGGTCATCGCCAAGGCCATCGGGTTCAAGGACTGGTACAAGGACGACATACGCGAGCTGGTGGCGGCGCTGCTCGGGGACGCGAAGGTAGCGAGCGCGGCCGCTGCTGAAAACGGCGCCGAGGAGCCGGCGCTGTCGGAGGGCTACAGCCTCGCGGTGTTCGCGGGTTTGGCGGTTCTCGTTGTCGCCGGTTTCACCCTGTTGCGGATCAGGCGGCGACGCGTCCGGGAGCCGGCAGGCTGAGCGCGCGGAGTACGGAAGTGTGGACCTTTCCCAACATCGATCCCATCGCGTTTCAGATCGGCCCCCTGGCGGTGCGGTGGTACGGCCTCATGTACATCTTCGGGTTCGTCGGCGGCTTTTTCGTGGCGCGGTGGCTGGCCCGCAAGAGAAACCTCTCGTTCAGCAACGAACAGCTTGCGGAGCTCATCAGCTATATCGCCATCGGCGTCGTGCTGGGCGGCCGGCTCGGCTACGTGATCTTCTACAACCTCCCGTACTATCTCGCTGAACCGCTGCGGATCTTCGCTTTCTGGGAAGGCGGCATGTCGTTTCACGGCGGCATGCTCGGCGCGATGCTGGCGGGGTGGCTGTGGGTGCGCAACCAGGGGCTGCCGTTCTATCCCGCGGCGGACTGCATCTTCGCGGCCGCGCCCCTGGGCTTGGGCCTCGGCCGGCTGGGCAACTTCATCAACGGCGAACTCTACGGCCGCCCCACGGAGGTGCCGTGGGGCATGGTCTTCCCGGGAGGCGGTCCGTTGCCGCGCCATCCCTCCCAGCTCTACGAGGCGTTTCTGGAAGGAGCGGTGCTGCTGGCGTTCCTGGCGTGGCTGGGGACGCGGGTCCGGTTGCCCGGCGTCGTCACCTGGGCGTTCATCGGCGGCTACGGCCTTGCCCGGTTCGTGGTGGAGTTCTTCCGCGAACCCGACGCCCATCTGGGGCTTGCCTGGGGATTGTCCCGGGGGCAGTATCTCAGTGCGGCCATGATCGTGGCGGCCGCGGCGTTCCTGTGGATGCTGTTCAAGCGTTCGGCGAAGCTGGCGCGCTGAATCGCGCACCGGCCGTCCGCGTGGGGCTCTATTCGTCCATTTCGCCGAAGTAGTCCCTGAGGATTCGCTCTTTCACGTACTCCAACGCTCCGAGGTCGTGGAGAATGTCGCCACCGGTGTCGTAAAAGAAGATGTCACCGTTCTTGTTCCGTCCCACGGCCATCAGCCATTCGAGCTCGTCTCGGTCCTCAAGCAGGTAGTTGATGGTCTGGCTGGCGCCGTTGCTGTCAATGATGGTGACCTTCGGAGTTACCCGTTTCTTCGGCTGGGTCATTTCTTCCTCCCCGCAGCAGTCTACACCAGTCGGAGCCCTTATCTCAACCCTGAAAGAATCGTGAAGGCCGTTTCCGGGCCCCGGGCATAGTTCTAGTGTTTAGCTAGACATACTCCACAAGCATCGGTAAATGCGCGTTAATCGTTTGGTTTAGCAGGCGGCCTGGAAGGCTCGGCGCGGATTAGTTCCGCGAGCGCCTCCACGTGAAACGTCTGGGGAAAGAGGTCCACCGGGCGGACGCGCCGCAGTGTGAAACCTTGGTCCGTGAGTTGCCGCAGGTCCCGCGCCAGCGTCGCCGGATTACACGAGACATACAGGATACGGCGGGCGCCGAGGGCGGCAAGTTTCGGGGCCACCTCCTTGGCGCCGGCGCGGGGCGGATTGAGGACCACGGTGGTGAAGCGCCTGTCCTGGCGGACCAGTTCGTCCACGGCCCTGCTGGCGTCCTGCCGGAGCCAGCGGAGGTTGTCGAGGCCGTTGTCGCGGGCGTTGCGCTTGCCGTTCCGCACGAGTCTCCAGCCGGCTTCCACCGCCGTCACCCGCCGCACCCGCCGGGCCATGGGAAGCGTCAGGTTGCCGGCGCCGGCGTAGAGCTCGAGGACGCTGTCCCGTTCCTCGAAGGCGTCCCACGAAAGCAGCTCGTCCACCAGCTTCCGGTTGCCTTCGGGATTGATCTGGGCGAAGGCGTCGGCGTCGTGCCGCAAGGTAAGGTCGCCGTCCACCACGAAGGAGAGGGCGGTGTCGCCCCATTGCCGGCGCCAGCCCGGTCCGGCCAGTACGATGCCCGCCACCGGTCCGCCCACGGTTTCCCTGCAGGCGCGGGCGTCGGCGCCCCGGAGGGGTTGGCTGGTGGCGGCCGAGAGTATCACCTCGTCCGGCCGGTCGCCGCTCAGGATCTCGACGCTGGAGACCGGCGTCTTGAGGCGCCGCACCCATTGGGCAGCCAAGCCGATGCCGCGGTCCGCGTCCGGATCGGCGATCAGGCAGCCGGCGATCTCTACCAGGTCCCGGGAAAACGCGCGCCGAAAGCCCAGTCTGCGGCCCCTGCCCACGTGAAGGGTGATGCGCCGGCGGTAATGGAACTCGGCGGACGCGGCCACGATGGGCAGGAGCTCGAAGTCGCGGAGCCCGCCCACGCGGGTCAGGGCGTCGGCGACGTTCTGCTGCTTGGCGCGTAGCTGCGCGTCGTGGGACACGTGCTGCCAAGAGCAGCCGCCGCAGTCGCCGACGTAGGGGCAGGGCGCCGCCCGGCGTTCCGGTGACGGCTGCAACAGCGTCACCGTCCGGGCCACCGAGTAGCGCTTGTGCTCCTCCACCACCTCCGCCGCCACTTGGTCCCCGGGAGCGGTCATGGGGACCAGGACGACCTTGCCGTCGCTGCGACCCAATCCCCAGGGGCCGTGGGTGAGGGAGTCGATGGTCAGTGCGGGGAGGTGCGCCATTGGACTTGTAAGGATGTTCTGCGCTACGAATCCCTGAACGTCATGGAATACGACCCTCGCTTCCTCAAGGCCGTCGAAGAGTTCAATCAGGGGCTCTTCTACGAGTCCCACGAGACCCTGGAGGAGCTCTGGCTCGAGGACCACGGGCCCGAGCGCGACTTCTACCAGGGCATTATTCAGGTCGCCGCGGGTTACTTCAAGTGGGAGCAGGAAGTGCCCCAGGGCGCCATCAAGCTGTGGCGCTCGGCCATGAGGAAGCTCGAGCCCTACCGGCCGGTCTGCCTGGGCGTGGCCGTGACGGAGTTTCTTTCGGACGTCGAGGCCGATCTGGCCGCCGTCGAGGCGTGGTGCGACAAGGGCGGTGCGGCCCCCGAGCTGCGCATGCCGCGCTTGTCGCGGCAGGGCGAGCCGGTGCGCGACTCCGGGAGCTCTCGCGAGTAGTCCGCGGGAGAGAGCGCCCGCGCATGTCCATACCACCCCAGGTCATCGCGCTCTGCGCCTCGCTTTCCTACGCCTGCGTCCTGGTGACCTCCCGCCGGGGCATGCAGTACTCCACGCCCAAGACGGTGACGCTGATCTCCCTGGTCGTCCACACGGTCAGCACGTGGACCGCGGTCTTCCTCACCGGAGGCATTCCGCCGGTCGACGCCGTGGCCGTCTACGTCTTCATCGTCGCGGGCATGCTCCAGCCCATCATCCGGCTGTGCACCTATACCGGCGTGCACCGCGTCGGCGCCTCCCGCAGCGGGCCCATCCGGTCGACGCATCCCATGTTCGGCGTCTTCGTGGCCATCACCGTGCTGGGCGAGAGCGCCGGCCTGGTGACCCTTGCCGGAGTCGTTTCGGTGGTGTGCGGCATCGTGCTGATCACCTGGAAGCCCGCATCGGAGGTGGTGTCCTTTCGCTGGTGGGAGTTCCTGTTCCCCCTCACCGCCGCGCTCCTGGCGGGCATCGTCCATCCCATGCGCCGCTTCGCGCTGTCGATCTCCCACGAGCCGCTTTTCTTCGCCGCGCGGGTGGGGATCGTCTCCCTGGTGTGCTTTCTTGTCTACACGCCGTTCAGCCGCGAGCGGCTGGTCTGGGACCGCCGTGCCATGCTGCCGTTCTTCGCCGCCGGCGCGGCCGAGACCTGCGGCATCCTGCTCGTGATCACCGCGCTGGGCATCGGCAGCGTGGTCACGGTGTCGCCGCTCGTCGGCATCAGCCCGCTCTGGGTGCTGCTTGGAACGGTGATCTTTCTCCGGGACCTGGAGCAGGTGCGTACGCAGACCGTGGTCGGAGCCCTCTGCGTCATCGCGGGCACCGCGGCCATATCGCTTGGAGGGTAAGTGCAGGTCCGCGGGGGCGGATGGAGGCGGCCGGGCTACGAGCCCTGGGAGCCGGCCCGCATCCGCGCCAGCCGAGTCCTGCCGAGCAGCAGGTAGAGGATGGCCGAGATCACGTACAGGCCCGCCATCCCCAGGAGCGCGGGCTTGTAGCTCGAGGTCGCATCGTAAATGGCGCCCGCCACGTAGGGTCCGATCATCCCGCCCCACTGGTAGAAGAAGCCCATGTTGCCGCGCACCTTGGCGAAGTTGCGGCGGCCATACAACTCCCCGACCATGGCCCAGGTAACCGGAAAGACGGCTTCCACGAGGGAGAACAGGGGAAGGAAGAGCCAGATCCACAGCGTGTTTTGGGCGTAGGTGAGCAACACCAGGGCGGCGGCGGCGACCAGCATGCAGACGGCCATGACCCTCGCCTTGTTGAGCCGGTCCGCCAGCCAGCCCACCACGAGGTGTGTCGGAAGGGACAGCGCCGCGAATACACCGAGGAACCAGCTTGCCGCGAGCGGGCCCACGCCTTTCCAATCGAGGATCTGCACGAAATTGACGATGACGGTGCTGAGGCCCAGCACCCGGAAGAGAGTCGAAGCGACCAGGAGCCAGAAAGGAGCGCCGCGAAGGGCTTCCCAGATGCCTACGTCGGGCTCGGCCGGCGCCTTGCCGCCCGCTGACGGCCGCTCCGAGGTTTGAGCCGTGCGCGCGGAGTAGTCTCCGTCCGGCGCCAACCCCATGTCCTCGGGTGATCGGCGCACCATGGCCGCCAGCGGCGTGCCCGCCGCGAGGAATACCGTGCCGGCGAACACCATCCCCCAACGCCAGCCGTAGTAGTAGACCACGTATGCGAGCACCGGCGCCAGCAGGGCGCCGCCGATGCCGATGGAGCAGCTCACCAGCGCCATGGCCCGGGCGCGGAAACGGAAGAACCAGCTATTGGCCAGCACCATCGGGCAATGCATGAAGCCGGCCCCGAAGGCCAGCGAGACCACCCCCAGGTAGATGACCAGGAGCGCCCAGTAGGATTCGACCCAGGAGCAGATGACGTAGCCCAGGCCGGTGAACAGGACCGCGATCATCATGATGGGCCGCGGGCCGAAACGGTCGATGAGATATCCGGCGAGAGGGCCTTCGACAGCCCCTTCGGCCCGGGCCAGACCGAATATGAGGTTGGTGGCGGCGCGGCTGATGCCCAGGTCCTTTTCCAACGGCGAGACGAAGACGGTGAAGCCGTAGAAGTGGAAGCCGCCTCCGAGAAACCGGAAGAGGCAGCCCACCAACACCATCCGCCACCCGTAGAACGAGAGGTGGCTGCGGCAGGCCTGGATTACATTCCGGAGAGGCATGCCGCTAGGGCGCGCCTTCCGTTACGTCGCCGCCGATCATCTTGCCGATGAGGTCGGTGATGTCGGGCGGCGATTCCGTTTCGCGAATTTTGCCGCCCGATGGAACCAGGCGGTCGGACGCCCCGGGAGAGATGGCGATGAACTTGTCGCCGATGAGCCCTCTGGCACGGACCGAGGCGATGGCGTCTTCCTGGATGGCCACCCCTTCGTCGATGCGCAACGCCAGCCGCGCGCGGTCGTCGACGAGGCCCAGGGAATCCACCCGGCCCACGCTCACGCCGGCGATCTCCACCGAGTCTCCCCGGCGCAGTCCCGCCACGTTGGCGAAGTCGGCGTAAACCACGTAGCCCGAGTTGCCGAAAGCCTCGAGCTTGCCCAGCTTGATGGCGAGGTAGCCAAGGCAGAGGAGCCCCGCCACCACGAAGAGGCCGACGACGATTTCCGTGACTCTCTGGTTCATCATGTGTCCTGTGGCAGGGAGGTGCCGCCCTTCCGCGCCCTGGCCGGGTGAACTAGGCGACGTCCGGGGTTTCGCCTTTCAGGAACTGCTGCACGGCCGGATTCGGCGATTCGAGGAACTCCTCGGTGGGACCGTGGTCGGCGATCACCCCGTCGGCCAACATAGCCACGCGGTGGGATATTGTAAAGACTTCCGGGATGTCGTGGCTCACGATGACGCCGGTGAAGCCTAGGCGGCGCTGCATGCCGGCGATGAGCCGGTGGATGCTCTTGCCCAGCAGCGGATCGAGGCCGGTGGTGGGCTCGTCGAACAGCACGATCTCCGGGTCCGTCACCAGCGCCCGAGCGAAGCCGGCGCGCTTCTTCATGCCGCCGCTCACCTCCGCCGGGTACTTGTATCCCATGTCCTTGAGGCCCACCTGGTCCAGCCGCTCCCGCACCCGGCCGGCGATGGCGTCCTCGCCGAGGCGGGTGCGCTCCCGCAGCGGGAAGGCCACGTTGTCGAAGATGGTCATGGAGTCAAGCAGGGCGGCGCCCTGGAAAAGGAAGCCGAACTTCTCCCGCATCTCGTTCAGGGGTTTCTGTCCCAGATTGGTGATGTCCGTGCCGTCCACCAGGATCTGCCCGCTGTCGGGCGGCAGCAGCGCGATCATGGTCTTGAGCAACACCGTCTTGCCGCTGCCGCTGCCGCCGATGATGGTCGTGATGCCGCCGTCCTCGATGGTCAGGTTGGTGCCCTTGAGGACCTCCTGGTGGCCGAAGTTCTTGCGGACGTCGATGACCTCAATCATGGAAGGCTCCAGAGCGGATCGCGAGTTGCTTGCAAAAGGCCACTAGAGCATCACCGAGGTGAGGAAATAGTCCGACACCAGGATCAGGACGAACGAGAGCACCACCGCCTCGGTGGTGGCCCGGCCCACGCCGGTGGCCATGGGCAGCGCGTGGAACCCCTTGTAACAGCACACCGAGGAGATGATGAGGCCGAAGGTGGCGGACTTGATGAGCCCTTCCACCACGTCGCGAAGCTGTACGCTCTGCTCCATGCCGGCGACGTAGCTGCCCGAGCCCAGGTCCAGCAGGCCGACGCCGACCAGGTAGGCGCCGTAGATGCCGATGACGTTGAACATGCAGGTGAGGAGCGGCATGGCGATGACGCCGGCGACGATGCGTGGCGACACCAGGTACTTCACCGGGTTGATGGCCATGGCGTGCATGGCGTCGATCTGCTCGGTGACCCTCATGGATGCGAGCTCCGCGGCCATGGCCGAGCCGGTGCGGCCGGTGACCATGAAGGCCGACAGCACCGGCCCCAGCTCCCGCAGCAGGCTCAGCGCCACCACCGCTCCCAGGAAGCTCTCGGCGTTGAACTTCCGCAGGCTGTAGTAGCCCTGAAGCCCCAGCACCATGCCGGTGAAGAGGCCGGCCAGGAGCACCACCAGCAGCGAGTCCACTCCGATGGCGCGTATTTGTTGTATGATGAGGCGGAACTTGGCGGGGGGCCGTAACGCCCAGGCCAGGGCCGAGCCCAGGAAAATCACGCCCGCGCCCATGCCGGCCACGATGCCGAGCGTCCGTCCGCCGATGTTTGCGAGGACTGTGATCATCCGGGAGGATTCAACCCGGTCCGGGACTGGTGCGTCTGACATGATCCCATAGCTGATCGACGCTATCGGAGAGATCGTCTATCCGCCCCATCAGCCTTTTTATGTACACGAAGGCGACAAGGGTTATCAGTATCGGTAGCGCCACGGCGACGACGCCGATCAGGATGGAAATGACTTGCAGGTAGAGATCGATGTTCATCGTTTCGGAAGCGGAGAGTTCTTCATGCAGTCTTGAGTATCCCGGTCATTCTCGTAGGGTTTCCGAGTCTGGTCTGCTCGCTCTCCCATTTCAGGCCGGCCTCACGCGTCGTCGCGCTGCCTACCTGCTTGAGTTGTCCATCTTCTCCGAAATCCCGCTTGTGTTCCTGCTCACGCCTTTTGAGATCGGTGGTGATGCCGCTGTACACGATTCGGCCGCCTTTCTTGAAATGGTACTTGTAGGTGTCCCGGGCCATGTACGAACCTCCTGGAAGAAAGAATCGGCAGCCAACGCGTACTCTTTAATCTTAGACGAGAAGCATCTGGCCGCCAAGCGACCCGCTCGTGTAGTGCGGTCGGTCGTGCCGGGCCGAAAACCGGCCAACGAGTCCGGGGAAAGCGCGGCAGACCTTATGGGCCCTCCCCTGCAATGAACACAGAGGAAACCATCGACCGTGTGTTCGACGACCGTGTGGCCGTCATCCAGCGGCGCGACGGCTACCGGTTCGCCCTGGACTCGTTGCTGCTGGCGCGTTTTGTCGAACTCCGGGGCAAGGAACGGGTCGTCGACCTGGGCGCAGGGAACGGGGTCGTGGCCCTGTCTCTGGCCGTGCTGAACGGTGGGGTGGAGATGGTAGGCGTGGAGTTACAGCAGGCCATGGTCGAGCGGGCGAAGCGAGGTTCGGTCCTGAACGGCGTTAAGAAACGGGTACGCATGATGCGGGGCGACGTGCGCGCCGTGGAAGAGTCTCTTGCGCCCCGGACCTTTGACGCCGCCGTGTGCAATCCGCCCTACCGGCCATCCGGGAGCGGCCGGGTCAACCCCGACCGCGAACGGCTGCTGGCCCGGCACGAGGTGGAAGGGGGCCTGGCGGACTTTGTCCGGGCCGGCGCGTACCTGCTGCGTCACCGGGGGCGCATGTGCATGGTGTACCCGTCGGAGCGGGCGGTGGAGCTGTTCGCGGTCATGCGGCAACAGGGTCTCGAGCCCCGGCGCGTCCGGTTCGTGCAGTCCTTTGCCGATGCTCCCGCCACCCTGGTCCTGGCCGAGGGAGTCAAGGGCGCCCGGATGAGCCTGACCGTGCTGCCGCCGCTGGTCATCTACCGGCGCGAGGACGAGTACACGGACGAGACGGCGGAGTGGTTGGGAGGCTAGCCCCGTTTCCGCAGGTGGTTCAGCAGCAGGTGCCTCAAGGAGTTCCGGAGCTCGGGGTCGTCGATATGGCCCAGCTCATGCTCCGGCAACCGTGATGTGTCCACGGCGGGGGGAGGGGAGTCGGAGCTCTCCGGCGGTGGTTCGGCGGGGAACTCTCCCACCACGAAGAAGATGTTGGTGACCACTTCGCGTTCCAGCCGCTGGTTGAGCTTCTCCACCATGATGTCCTTCATGTACTGGAGCTGCTGCATCCACGTGGGTGCCCGGACCCTGACGGACAGGGTGCCGTTGCGGAACTTCTCGGGCTGGGCGTTGCGCGCCACGGCCGGCCCCACGGTGTCGTCCCAGATCTCCCAGAGGGCGTAGTCGTCGAGCCGCCGCCTGAGCGGCAGCCGGCGTACGGTGCGGTCGAGGATGTCGCCGAGTCGCTCCATTTCGTCGGTTGGCGGCCGGGGGGTTGGTCCCCGGCCGCCGCAGAGTCCGGGATGTATCAGCATAACCCGCCGCCGGACCGGCCATCAAGCGGCGGGACCGGAGGCGAACAATCCTCTTGACAACACAATATGTTGTGGGTATGGTGGAAATTCTGCACTAAATACGGCTGACACCGCTACGGGATACTACAAAGAAACACGGACCGATAGCGAGAGCCCACAGGTTACCACGAGGGAGGAAGCATGTCCGCCATCACGACCAAGAAGTCGCCCGCGCCGCGCGCCGACGATACCGGCAAAGACAAGGACCCCACCCGAGGCATTCATGTCCGGAGGTACTTCACCAAGGCCGGGACCAATCCTTACGACGAGGTCGAGTGGGAGATCCGCTCGGCCACCATTCAGAACGAGAGCGGCAAGGTCGTGTTCGAGCAGAACAACGTGGAGGTTCCCAAGGCGTGGTCGCAGATGGCCACCAACGTCGTGACCTCGAAGTATTTCAGGGGGCCCTTGGGGACGCCCCAGCGGGAACGGACAGTGCGCCAGCTTATCAGCCGCGTGGTGGACACGGTGACGGCGTGGGGCCGGGCGGACGGCTACTTCGCCTCGGAGGACGACGCCCGGGCCTTCTCGGACGAGCTCACCCACATCCTGGTGCACCAGAGGGCGTGCTTCAACAGCCCGGTGTGGTTCAACTGCGGCATCGAGGAGAGGCCCCAGTGTTCGGCCTGCTTCATCCTCTCGGTGGACGACACCATGGAGTCGATCCTGGACTGGTACCGGAAGGAAGGCGTGATCTTCAAGGGCGGTTCGGGCTCGGGCGTCAACCTCTCCCGGATCCGTTCGTCAAAGGAACAGTTGGGCGGCGGCGGCACGGCCTCGGGTCCCGTCTCCTTCATGCGCGCGGCGGACGCCTCCGCCGGAGTCATCAAGTCCGGCGGCAAGACCCGGCGCGCCGCCAAGATGGTGATCCTCGACTCGGACCATCCCGACCTCGTGGAGTTCATCAACTGCAAGGTGGAGGAGGAGAGGAAGGCCTGGACGCTCATCGAGGCCGGATACGACGCCAGCCTCGACGGACCGGCTTACGGCAGCGTGTTCTTCCAGAACGCCAACAACTCGGTGCGGGCGACGGATGAGTTCATGCAGCGGGTGCTGGACGACGGCGAATGGAACACGCGTTTCGTCACCACCGGCGAGGTGTCCGAGACCTTCCGGGCCCGCGACATCCTGAAGATGATCGCGGAGGCGACGCACCTGTGCGGCGACCCGGGCATGCAGTTCGACACCACCATCAACAACTGGCACACGTGCTCCAACACCGGACGCATCAGCGGTTCCAATCCGTGCTCGGAATACATGCACCTGGACAACTCGGCCTGCAACTTGGCTTCGCTGAACCTCCTCAAGTTCCTGCGCGACGACGGCACCTTCGACACCGAGTCGTTCCGTCACACCGTGGACATCATGATCACCGCCCAGGACATCCTGGTGGACAACTCGTCCTATCCCACCGAGGAGATCACCCGGAACGCCCGCGACTTCCGCGAGCTGGGGCTCGGCTATGCCAACCTCGGCGCGCTGCTCATGTCCTTGGGGCTGCCCTACGACTCCGACGCCGGCCGGTCCTATGCCGCGGCGGTGACCGCGCTGCTCACCGGCGAGGGATATCTCCAGTCGGCCCACATCGCGTCGCGGTTGGGCCCCTTCGGCGGCTACGAGGTCAACAGGGCGCCCATGCTCAAGGTGCTGGACATGCACCGCGGCCACGCGCACAAGATCTCCACCGCGCACGTGCCGTTGGACTTTCTCACCACGGTGCGGGACGTGTGGGACACGGTGTGCGATGCGGGGGATAAGCACGGGGTGCGGAACTCGCAGATCTCGGTGCTGGCACCCACCGGCACCATCGCCTTCATGATGGACTGCGACACTACCGGCGTGGAGCCCGACATCGCGCTGGTGAAGTACAAGAGGCTCGTGGGCGGCGGCATGCTGACCATCGTCAACAACACCGTGGCGCGGTCGCTCAAGCGGCTCGGCTACGACGCCCGGCAGACCCAGGAGATCGTCGAGTACATCGACGAGCAGGGCACCATCGAAGGGGCGCCGCACCTGCGCGAAGACGATCTGCCGGTGTTCGACTGCGCCTTCAAGCCCGCCAACGGCAGCCGCTCCATCCATTACATGGGACACATCCGGATGATGGGCGCCACCCAGCCGTTCATCTCCGGCGCCATCTCCAAGACCATCAACATGCCCATGGACGCCTCGGTGGACGAGATCGCCAAGGCCTACGTCGAAGCCTGGAAGCTCGGGGTCAAGGCCGTGGCCATCTACCGCGACGGCTCCAAGCGCACCCAGCCGCTCAGCACCAGCGGCAAGAGCGACTCGCCGGGGCAGTCGGCGGACTCGCGGCCGTTGCGGCACAAGCTGCCCGACGAGCGCCGGTCCATCACCCACAAGTTCGATATCGCCGGGCACGAGGGCTACATCACCGCGGGCATGTACGAGGACGGCCAGCCGGGCGAGATCTTCATCACCATGTCCAAGGAAGGCTCCACCATTTCCGGGCTCATGGACTCCTTCGCTACCGCCATCTCCATGGCGATGCAGTACGGCGTGCCCCTCCGGGTGCTGGTGGACAAGTTCAGCCACATGCGCTTCGAGCCCTCGGGCTTCACCCGCAACCCCGACATCCCCATGGCCAAGTCCATCATGGACTACATCTTCCGCTGGCTCGCCACCAAGTTTCTCGACGGCAAGGCCCAGACCGAGGTAGGCGTCGTCAACCGCGACGCCGACGAGCTCGCCGAGGTCCCCGTCCCGGCGCCCACGCCGAAGCCCCTGGACACCTCGGGCGACGGCTACGCCATGTCCGCCGAAGGCTTCTACCAGCAGGACGCCCCGTCCTGCTCCGACTGCGGCGCCATCATGGTCCGCAGCGGCGCCTGCTACAAGTGCATGAACTGCGGGTCGGTGAGCGGGTGCTCGTAGGGGTACGGTTCAACTTCTCCCGGCCGTTCGATTCGTAAGGAACGGCCTGTGTGACCTCCCGTTGGTGCCGGTGTCCTGGAACCTCGGTCCCAGGACACCGCGTTAATTCCTCGGAGCCGTCAGCGTCAGCCGGGGCCAGTCCTTCATTTCATGTTCTGACTCTCCCCACCGGAGAGTCCGACCGTTGCGCCACGGATCTACCTGGTCGCGGTAGTGCGGTGACACCGGATTGCCCGCCTGACCCGGAACGATGACGAAGCGTGACCGGATCGGGTCGCTCAGGGTGACCAGCATTCGGACGGACACGCCTACCGCTTGGTCGTAGGGGTGGGAGTGGCGGTAGTAGGAGTTGTTGGGGGTCACGCCGTCGCCGTCGGCGGGGTAGGGGCCGAGCGAGAAGAACGGTGCGAGCCACTTGTTGTTTCCCAAGGCGTGGGCCAGCGTGAGGGTGTGGAGGCGGCCCCAGGACCAAGCGGCGGGGTCGGGGCCTTGCTGCTTCGTTAGTTCGGCCTGTGCTTCACGGAGGCTCGTTGCCAGCACTTCCTTGCGTGGGGTGTCCCGGAACCAGACGGATTTGGCCTCCGTGAGGATGTCATCCAGGGGTGCCAGCGCCTGGTTCAGGATTTCCGCGTAGCTCAGGAACAATTCCTCGCCGAGGTCTCTTTCCCAGATGTTCCGCATGAGGCGGTGATAGAGGACGTGGAAGAGGGCGGATCCGGCGGATCCGGCTTGGCAGTCGTAATTCCATTCCTCCAGCAGTTCGACGCATGGACGTAGGGACGGCTCGTCGCGGGCGATCTCCAGCAGCTCGGGGCGCAGGGCGGTCAAGAGGCGCTCGGCTTGAACCGATCTGGTGTCGAGTTGGATGCGGGCCATGGTTTCCAGGTCCAGGCGCTTTTCGTGCGTGAGCAGGTGGCGGATGCGCTCGACGCGGTACGGGGGTTCGACCAGGTCGGACAGGTAGTAGGGGTAGTCCGGGTCCGCCATGCGGTTGTTGGCGGTGGCCACGATGCCCTCGGGTGGATTGTACAGGCGCGGCATCTTCTCGAAGGGTATGGTGCCGGTCCAGTCATGGTCGGCGTTCCAGCCCTCCAGGGGGAGCCACGAGGGCTCCTGGCGTGGACGCAGCGGTACTCTCCCGGCCAGGGCGTAGCCGATGTTGCCGCGGGTGTCGGCGTAGACGCAGTTGAGCGAGGGCGTGACGTGATGCGCCATGCCCGCCAGGAACTCGTTCCAGTCTCGTGCCCGGTTGATTCCGTCCACCAGGCCGACCTCGTTCCCGGGCGTGTGAGGGATCCATTGGAACGACAGCACCTCCTCGTTCGGAGAATCGGAGTCGCGGGAGGTTCGCGCGAGGATGTCCGACACCACGGGGCCGTGCCGGGTGTGCCGGATCACGGTTTCCACCGGGCGGCCGCCGCGAACGGCGATGGTTTCGGGGCAGCGCTCGAACTCGGCCCAGCCGTCGGGCGTGCGGTAGAGTTCCGGCCGTTCGGGGTGAAGGCGTTCCCGGTAGAGGTCGCCGTCATCGCACAGGGCAGCGACAAAACCCCAAGCGATGTCCCGGTTGTGTCCGACGTAGACGAAGGGAGAACCGGGCAGCGACACGCCCGACGCCTCCAGGGGGCGGGTCCCTCCACCATCGGGCTCGGTCCGCAGGTGATTCAGATACCAGATGCCAGGGAGCGTCATCCGCAGGTGTATGTCGTTGCACAGGAGCGCGTGGCCCTCCGCCGAGTGTCCGGCGTCCACCACCCAGCCGTTGCTGCCCTGGCTCCTGGGGGTCAGAGGGTTATCGGCGAAGCTGCCGTTGATGAAGCGCAGCAGGTCGGCGCCGTGGCCGGTGAGGGCACGGGTGATGGCGGGGCCCCAGGACGGGTAACGCGGCATCAGGGAACGCAGCTTTTCGGGGTCGTTCTCCAGGCGGCCGTGGAGTGCTAGAAAGGTGAGCCGTGTGACAAGGGCGGACGAGAGCATGAGCGCGAAGCCCTTGGCGAGGACGAGACAGTCCGCCGCTTCCCACGCGGCGGGTTGGTGGCGCAGCAGCCGGAACTCCACGGGCAGGCGGCGCTGGTGCCGGTCGATGTAGGTGTTGACGCCGGCGCAGTAGGCCTCGACGGCTCCGGCGGAGCGCTCCGAAAGGAGCGGCAGCGAGAGCGTTGCCGCGTGCCTGACGCCGAGCAGCCGGATGAAGTGGTCAACGCCGGCCATGGTGCCCGACCGCAGGTGCCGCGTGAAATCGCCCCGCGGCAGCGGCCGGTCGCCGAAGATCTCGGCCAGCCGGCCGCTGAAGAAGCGCCGGTTGAAGTCCATCTGCCACAGCCGGTCCTGGGCGTGCAGGTACCCGTGGGCGAAGAACAGGTCGGCTTCGTTTTCGGCGGAGATGTAGGGAATCGCGTAGGGGTCCCAGCGGATCTGGACGTCCTTGGCCAGACCCGGGAGCTGGACCGTGCCCCGGCGTTGCGGGAGGTTCTTACGTGCCGCGAAGCGCAGGAACGGCGTAAGCAGGGATGCAAGAAGGTTCATGGAGCGGAATGTGCAACGGAATGCCACATGGGCCACGGCCGTGTCCAGTGTCGGCGGCCTGGGTTTCATACCGGTAGCTCCGGGCACGGTAGCCAGCGCCGTCGCCGTGCTGGCCTATGCGCTCATCGGGCCGCTCCAGCACTTCGCCGTTCTGGCGCCCGTCACCCTTGGTGCGTTCGTCCTGGGGGGCTTGAGTGTGGGCGTCGTGCTGCGGCGCAACGGCGGACCCAAGGACCCATCCCATGTCGTATGCGACGAGGTGGTGGGGCAGTGGATCGCGCTCGCGAGCCTCGGCTACGCGGGCCGCTGGGAGCTCATGCTGCTGGCGTTCCCGCTGTTTCGTCTCTTCGATGTGTGGAAGCCTCCGCCCGTCTCGTTCTTCGATCGCCGCCCAGGCCCGTGGAACGTGATGATGGACGACGTCGCGGCCGGCATCTACGCCAATCTCGCCAGCCACCTGTTGCTGTTCTTGGTGCTGGGCTGATCCCTACTGCCCCAGCCGCAGCAGCCTCGCCGCGTTGTCGCCGAGGATCTTCTGCTTGTCCGAGTCGGGCAGGCGGACGTCCCGCACCGCGTCCACCGAGCGCTCCAGGGGAATCGGCACCGGCGGGAAGTCGCTGCCGAAGAGCACGTGGTCGGCTCCCGCGGTCTCCACGGCGCAGGTGACGGCCGGGGCGTGGAGGCTCACGGTGTCGTAGTAGAGCTGCTCGATGTAGGTGCTGGGCGCCCGAGGCAGCACGTCCGGTTCCCAGGGGCCGAAGCTGTCGTCCTTGCGCAGCTCGTAGCCGAAGTCCAGCCGTCCGGGGAGCATGGGCAGGGCGCCGCCCACGTGGGAGCAGATCATGACTAGGTCGGGGAACCGCTCGAAGCCGCCGGTGAGGATGAAGCGTGACAGCGAGAGGGTGGTGTCGAAGGGCCGCCCGACCATCTCGGGAAGCCGGAAGATCTCCATCTTCTCCGCGCCGATGGTGACCCGGGGCGGATGCACGAACAGCGGCACGTCGAGGTCGGTGACCAGTTCGAAGAACGGTACCGCGTTTGGGGAGTCCAGGTATTCTCCCTCGACGCTCGAGTTGATCATGATCCCCTTGAGGCCGTACTCGCGCACCGCCCGTTCGGTCTCCTTGAGGAACTTGTCGCCGCCGAACGGCACCGCGCACGCCAGCCCGAGCAGGTAGTCGGAATGCTGCGCCGTGGTTTCGGCCGCGAACGCGTTGAACTCCGTCACGATGTCGAACGGGTCCTTGCCGGCGGGTGTGCGGATCCAGTTGTTGCCGAAGATCGTCAGGTCCACCCCGGCCTGCTGCTGCTCGTCACGCAGACGCGGGATATCGAAAATGGCCTGCGGGGATTTGGGATGGTACCAGTTCTGGGGCACCAGATGGGCATGGGCGTCGATGATCATGGCACGGTTAACTAATGTATCCATGCAGGACTTGCAAGAGCGGGCCGCCGGGCTCCCGCGGATCGCGATAGCGCCGCTTGACCGCTTTGTGCGGCGGTGTTAACAAGGGCGGCCTTGCGCCGCGGCGGACCGGGTGGCGTCCCCAGATGGGGCGACCGCCGGTCGCCCCTACAAGTCATCGCCCACGTGGGACAGGACACTTCCCGGAGACCTCCGAATGAAGCTCGACATCGAATTCAACTCGGGCGCCCAATTGCCCATGGACGCCATTCCCGACCTGGCCCGGGCCGCCGAGGACAGCGGGTTCGATTGCGCCTGGGGAGGGGAAGCCAACAACAAGGACCCGACGGTGATGCTGGCGGCGGTGGCCGCAGTGACCAGTCGGCTGGAGCTCGGGACCGCCGTCTACCACATGCTGGGCCGGACCCCTGTGAGCATGGCTCTGCATGCCGCCGCTCTCGACGAGTTGTCTGGCGGGCGTTTCCTGTTCGGGCTCGGCATCTCCAATCCCACCATCGCCAACTGGCACGGGGTGGAGTTCGACCATCCGTTGTCGCGCATCCGGGAGTATCTCGAGATCGTCGGCGCGGCACTGCGCGGCGAGAAGCTGGACTACCAGGGCAGGTTCTACCATGCGCGCGGTTTCAAGCTGGCGTTCAAGCCCTCTGGGCGGGGCATTCCGGTTTACCTGGCCGCCTTCGGGCCGCAGATGAGCCGGCTGGCCGGTCGGCTGAGCGACGGCGTGCTCATCAACATGGCCAACCCACGGGAGATCCGCCGGATCGTCGACAACGTCCGGGAGGGCGCGCGCTCGGCCGGCAAGGACCCGGACGAGCTTGAGGTCATCTGCAAGGTCCGTTGCTGCGTGGCAAGGGACAGGGTGGCGGCGCGCCGGGCGCTGGGGCGCATCCTGACCTACTATGCGCTGGCCGACTACTATCGTGACCTGCTGGCGCGCATGGGTTTCGGCGAGGAGGTAGCGGCGATTCGCGAGGCCTGGCGCGTGTCCGGCTTCCAGGCCGCCACCGGACAGGTTACCGACCGGCTGCTGGACGGCCTGCCGCTGGTGGCCGGCGAATCCGTGGCGGAGGTCCTCGACCAGGTCCAGGCCTACGGCGAGGCCGGCGCCACCCGCGTGATCCTGCCCTACGTCCCGTGTACGGACGACGTGGTGACGGAGATACGGGAGTTCATCGAGGCATTCGGGCGCCGGTGATGCCGGCGGGTCGGAAAAACCCCGCGGGCGCATTGACTATCCGTCGTGGCATGCTTGACTAAATATGAGACCGTGCTTACAGGAAGTGCAGCAGAGACGACGGAAACAAAGGAGAAACGTCATCGCATTCGAACTGATCAATCCGAGCGGGCTGGAGAATCCCGTCGGGTATTCTCACTTGGCGAAGATCTCTTCCGGCCGGCTGGTGCTGGTGGCGGGACAGGCACCGTTCAACGTTGATGGAGATGTGGTCGGCAAGGGCGACTTCGCGGCGCAGTTCCGGCAGGTTTGCGAGAACCTGCGCACCGCCGTCGAGGGCGCCGGAGGTCGGCCCCAGGACTACGCGACGCTCACGATGTACGTCACCGACGTTGACGCCTACCACGAGAACCGCAAGGAGATCGGCGCTTCCTACCGGGCGATCTTCGGGAAGCACTTCCCCGCGATTACGCTGGTTCAGGTAACAGGACTCTACAACCCGGACTGTATGGTCGAGGTGTCCGGGCTGGCCATTATCGATTGATGGCTGGAGGGATAGCGGGAGGGCGTGAAGCGGCACTCCGCTCCCGCGCCCCCGGCTCTTTCCAAGACAACCACCGCCATGGGAGTCACAGGCAGATGTACCCCACAGAGATGACCGGCAACACGGATTCCCGGGATACCTTTGGCCCCCCCACCGAGAGGGAGATCATCGGTCTTTGGCATTCCTTCCGCTCGGCGGGACTGTCGGAGAAGCAGGCGTGGGACGCGATCCTCGCGGGCATTGCCCTGGACGCGGCGTTCTCGGACGGGCGCAGCCGTCCGCGCCTGGTGCAGTGATCTCGCGGCACAGAAACCGACAGTTAGCGTCAGTTTCCTGCCAGTTGCTGAAGAAACTTGATGTAGGAGCTCAGGTTTGCTCGGCCTGGGGGTCGGCCCGGGCCAGCAGGTCCAGCAGCGTCGCCTTGTGACGGCGTTCGACCTCCACGAGCTGCCGCAGCAGTTGGCTGTATTCCGGCGCCTCGAGCGCAAGGTACGAGACGTCGTCCGTGAGCCTAGCCTCGACCCGCTTCTGGTCCTCCACGTCCTGGTGCATCCGCTCCCAGTGGTTTCTTCCGGAGGGGATGCTCGCGTCGAACTTTGCGGCCCGGGCGCCGAGCTGCTCGATGCCCTCGACCAGCAGCGCGATGCTCTTGTCCTTTTCCGCGGCCATCTGCCGCAGCCGCTCGGCCACGAAGGGGTAGGGGGCCTTTTCGGCGTGGAGCTTGAGCTGGTTGGCCAGACGCGCCAGCTCCCGGTAGTCGTCGGCCAGCACGGTGCGTGTCGTGCGCTCCTCCCGTTTCGCGCGGTTGCGCTCGAACCAGCCTGAAATCGTCTCCGTCAGTGCCATGGTCGTCTAGGATAGGACCCGTCGCGCGCCATGTCAAGGTAGCTTCGTGTTCTTGAAAAAACGTCGCAAAAACGGTACATTCAGCGTTGTCACATGGCAAAATACCCGCCCATCGAAGTAGTCGAGGAGAGTGACGCCCCGGTCGAGGACGTGACCCCCGAAGCGGTCTTGCTGGACGAGGTCGAGGACGTCGAGGCGGTTGCGGACGACGCCGATCAGGCCGAGGAACCCTCCGGCGCGCTTGTTCCCTACGACGCGCTGCAGAGCTATCTGTCCGAAATCCGCCGTTACCCGCTGCTCACGCGCGAGGAAGAGCACGAGCTGGCCGTCCAGTACAAGCAATACGGCGACATCGAGGCCGCCTACAAGCTGGTGCGGTCGAACCTGCGCCTGGTGGTGATGATCGCCCGTGAATATGAGCGCGCCTTCCGGAACCTCCTGGACCTCATCCAGGAGGGCAATATCGGACTCATGGAGAGCCTCAAGAACTTTGACCCCTACCGCGGCGTGCGGTTCCCGTCCTACGCCGTGTGGTGGATCCGCGCCTACATCATCCGCTACCTCATGAACAACTGGCGCATGGTCAAGCTGGGCACCACCCAGGCCCAGCGGCGGCTGTTCTTCAACCTCCAGAAGGAGAAGGAGAAGCTCGAAGCCGAGGGATTCGTGCCGGGCGCCAAGCTGATCGCCCAGCGCCTCGACGTCAAGGAATCCGAGGTGATCGAGATGGATCAACGGCTCTCGGGCCGGGATCTCTCCACCGACGCACCCATGGGCGAGGGCGAGACCGCCACCTTGCTGAACACGCTCACCGACGACAGTCCCACCCCGGAAGAGCGCCTGGCGGAGGACGAGTACCGGCGGGCCATCAAGGAGCGCCTCAGGACCTTCGGAGAGGGGCTCAAGGACAAGGAGCTCGTGGTCTTCCAGGAGCGGCTCATGGCGGAGCAGCCGCTGACGTTGCGCGAGATCGGCGAGCGCTACGGCATCAGCCGGGAGCGGGTGCGCCAGATCGAGAACCGCGTCAAGAAAAGGCTCAAGACCTTCCTTTCACAGGAGTTCGAGGTGCTCGAGGGCTTCAACGAGCGCGCTTGATGTGGTCGGCGGGATTCTGCTAAGAACCCCGTTATGAATTTCGAGAACAGTATCGAGATCGGCGTGCCGCGGGACACGGCCTGGGACTTCCTGTGGGACGTGGACCGTTTGATCGCCTGCGTTCCCGGCTGCGAGGAAGCATCCACCGTCGAGGCCGGCAAGCTCTACAATGCCAGGATGGTGGCCCGGGTGGGCCCCTTCAAGGTCACTTTCCCCATCAAGATCGAGGTCCTGGAAAACGAGCCCAAGGATCGGATCAAAGCCCGCGCCTCGGGCAGCGACAACAAGATCGGGAGCCACCTCAAGGTGGACCTCGACGTCTCGCTGGAGGACCGGGGCGAGGCGACCGTGGTTTCCCTCGTGGCCTCCGTGGACGTCCTCGGCAAGCTCGCGACCCTGGGGCACAGCATCATCAAGCGCAAGGCCGACAACGACATGGCGAAGTTCGCCGAGGCCGTCAAGAAGGAACTCGAGGGAGGAGCCTGATCCATGCTGCGTCCGTTCCGCCTGGAAGAGCCCGAAAGCGTCAAGGAGGCGTCCGAATCGCTCGCCCGCTACGGCGACTCGGCCAAGATCTATGCCGGCGGCACCGAGCTGCTGCTGGCCATGAAGGAAGGGCTCATCCACTTCGAATGCCTCGTCAATGTCAAGAAGATCCCCGGCCTCGATCAGGTCACGCAGGACAACGGCAGCCTGCGGCTGGGGGCGTTGAGCACCCACCGCCAGCTTGAACGTTCCGAGACCCTGCAGGAGAAGCTGCCGGTCCTGGTGGAGATGGAGCGGAACGTCGCCAACCTGCGCGTCCGCGAGGTGGGGACCATCGGCGGCAACCTGACCTTCGCCGAGCCCCACGCGGATCCGGGGACCCTGCTGCTGGCGCTGGACGCCACCGTGGTGGCGCAGAAGGCCGGGGGCTCCCGGGACATCCCCATGACCGAGTTCTTCGTGGACGCGTACGAGGCGGCCGTCGAGGAGGACGAGGTCCTGACCGAGATCGTGGTGCCGTTGCCGGACGCCAACGCGGCGGTGCGCTACCGCAAGTTCGGATACCTGGAGCGTCCGAGCGCCGGGGTGGCGCTGCACGTGATGGCGGACGAGGCGCGGAAGTCGGTCACGGACGTGCGCATCGCGGTGGGC
>JAJDTQ010000267.1 GCA_022827045.1 Candidatus Binatia bacterium | reverse complement strand
CGTCGTCAGGGCATCAACAGGCCTGGCGGCAACCCGGGAGCGGAAGTGGATGGAGTGGGGGAGGGTGCCACTCCCGCAGGAGTCGTCCACGAATGCGACCGGGGACCTGTGTGCGAGACGCATGATCCCACTGGAGAGCCGAGATGTGGGAAAACCGCACGTCCGGTGTGGAAGCGGTGTTCCGCTCCCTGAAGTCCGAGTTGGGCCTGCGGCCGATCTACCATCATAAGCCGGTGCGGTCGGAAAGCCACCTGTTCCTGACCGTCATCGCTTATCAACTGGTGCAGGTCATCCGCAAACGCCTCAAGCAGAGGGGCAACTCCTCCAGTTGGGCCACGCTGCGGCGCATCCTGGAAGGACAGCAGCGGGTGACGGTGACCCTCCGGCGTGGAGATGGGCGCACCTTGCACGTCCGCAAGGCCACTCGGGCCGAGCCCGATTAGAAGGCCATCTACGACGCCTTGGGCATCGATCTCGCGCCTGGAGGCGTCCGCAAGATGATCGTCTGAAACCCCGCAATCTCCGGTTTCAACCCGTTTGTAGTGCCACTTGCGGCTTTTTGTCTTTGTAACGTGTTGATAATAAACGTGCGATCAGAAACGTTGTTAAAGATGGGTTAGTCGCACCCGGGCTCTAGCTGGCGCAGGTGAGAGTGAGGACCGAACGCGGCGACTTCCAGCGCACGGCCTCCTTCCCGATAGGCTACCGAACGGTCCCCCGTCACCGATTGACCGAAAACGACAAGGGGATCCGCGGAGGAGGGCTTGAGGGATAACGCGGGATTCAGTGAAGAGCATCTGTGCTTCTTCAAGGCCTTTGGTTACATCTTGAATAGGGGACTACTTTCGGCCGAAGAGATCGACAACCGGGGCGCGAGCTGGAAGAAGGACTGGCGGCCCAGTACCCGCGCTGGCCGTTCGATAGCTCCACCCGCTATTGGAGCCGGCCGACGGATGAGGGGACGCCCTTCGCCGCCTCGCTCATGGAGGACCCGCGCATACTGCGCCGTGCCCAGCAGGTCCGGGGCGGCGACATCCTCGGTATTGGCATAGACGGCACCGTCAACGTCGAAGACACGGACTGACATTCCGAAAACGCCGGAAGAGATCGAGGACCTGCGGCAGGTCGGGCGCAAACACGCCAGGACCCGAGACAAACAGGATCTGGAGAGGAAGTTCAACGACTCGCGCAACTGGTTGGACAACCCCCATCGTAGCCCTGAGCGGAAGGGCTGGATCGATCGGTTCGAGGAGATCGGTTGCCTCGACCCGCCGGGTGTGGGCGAGCCAAAGTAACCGTCTCAGCCCGGGCGTGCCGTCAGCTCTGGCCCAGCAGGCGCAGGGCGTTGTCCCTGAGCACCAGACGTTCCTCTGCGGCCGACAACTCCGCTTCCCACAGGCTGCCCAGTACGAAGGCCGGCGAGATCAGGTCGAGATCGGTGCCGAAGACGACGCGCTCGGCGCCCACTGCATCGAGAGCTGAACGGTAGACATTCTGCTCCGGATAGGTGGTGCACAGCTCCAGGTGGATGTTGCGGCTGCCGGCAGCCAGCTCCAGGCCGTCGAGGCCGAATCCGTGGCCGATCACGATCGGCAGCTCCGGCATCTCGCGGTCCAGTTGCCGGAACATGGCCAGCTCGTCAGCCGGCGCGGCTCGCACCTTCAGGATGTGGCCTTTGGTCGTCGCCTCGGGCGACCGCCTGAAGGTGTCCTGCGAGGGCGTGTTGTAGAATAGGGGGAGCCGGCGGCGGGCGATCTCGGCGAAGAGCTTCAGCCACAGCGGCGAGTGGAAAGGCTCGTAGGTGGAGCTGGGGTTCACCGTGACGTGGAAGATGTCTGGATGCTCTACGGCGAGATCGAGCCAGCGCAACGAGTCGTCCCAGTGATGGGGGTTGGCGACGACGCTGCCGCGTAGACGGGAATGGCTTTCCACTGCGGCCAACATCTCCACATTGCCGGCATCGAGATCGTCCTTGTAGGCCGAGGTGGCTGAGACGACGCCGTACTCGATGTTGAAGCGCTCGTATTCGCGCTGCATCTGGTCGGCGCCAAAACAGGTGGAAGGCTGTTCTGGCATCGTGCCGATGTGGCAGTGCAGATCGATCGCGGGCAGCGAGGGCAGGCCGGCCACCTCCGGGAGCGACGGGGGCGGCTCCTCGGCGTCGATCTCCAGGTCGAGAAACCGGAGGGCGTTGCGGCCGAGTATGTCGGCCTTCTCCTGGGGTGCGATGTCCGCGTCAACCGCCATGTTCAGGGCGGGGCGCATCGGTCGCAGCGGCGCCATCGAACCGTACAACAGGCGGGTAGGGCCGGCCGCCGCCAGCAACTCGACAGCGCCCGGGCTCACCTGCCAACTGGTTTCGACGTACAGGTGGTCGAACTCCTCGAGGAGCACCAGGAGCTCGCCGAGGTGGTGGTAGCTGACGCCGGCCAGAAGAACCCGGGGGCATCCCACGCTGGCGGTCTTTTCGGCGATCTGCGTGAGTTGCCCCCGCTCGTTACAGACGAAGATCAGTGGTTTGCCCGAGCTGTTGGCGCGCTCGAGGCCGCGAGAGAAAAGCAGCGAGCCGACCGGACACGGTATCGCGGTCATGTGAAAAGCCAAGGCTGCGGCGTTGCCGGCGACGGCGCGCTCGATGGTCAGATCCAGTCGGGTTACGGCGCGCGGATCGACCACCGCCACTGGCAGAATCCGCGCATCGGCGGAAGCCAGCGACATCAAGTGGTCGTTGCCGGCCACGGCATCGACCTGAATGGCGCGCATGCTCATGGTCAGGGCGCGATCGACCCCGTTTTTCGCCATGGCGGCACCGAGATCGGCATGTCCGATTTTGACCGGGCGGGCCGGATAGCCGCCGGCGACAGCAAAGGCATCAACAATCATGCGACCAATAACCCAATGCGGTAGATTACAAGCACCGATTTTCTCTTGTTGAACTCCCGTAAACCTGCAAGAGAAGACGCCGCGTCTCCGAGGAGGACTTGATGGTGGAGATCACGCTTTCGATAGTTTCACTGTAACGACGGAACCTGAGCAGTGCAACAACTATGGCGCCGGCGAGGGAGCTGGCTGCCGCGACTCATTGCCGCTTGGGTAGGAATTAGGGGCGTTGTTGAAAAACTGCAATTACCGGGCTTGCCCAGGTTGGCGACGGTGCCATTATCAATGTAATATTGGGCTTCCGAAAGGAGAGATGAAATGACTTCCAACCAAACTTGGTGGCCAGATCAGTTGAATCTGAAGATACTCCGCCAAAACTCCTCCCTGTCCGATCCGATGGACAAGGATTTCGACTACGCCGAGGTGCTTAAGGCCCTTGACGTCGATGCGCTGAAAAGGGACATCGAAGAGGTGATGACGACCTCGCAAGACTGGTGGCCGGCTGACTACGGCCACTATGGGCCGCTCTTTATCCGCATGACGTGGCATGCCGCCGGCACCTACCGCATCAGCGACGGCCGCGGCGGTGGAGGCTCCGGCCACCAACGCTTTGCGCCCCTCAACAGTTGGCCCGACAACGCCAGCCTGGACAAGGCGCGCCGCTTGCTCTGGCCGATCAAGCAGAAGTACGGCCGCAAGCTCTCGTGGGCCGACCTGCTCATCTTTGCCGGCAACTGCGCCCTGGAGTCGATGGGGTTCAAGACCTTTGGTTTCGCCTTCGGACGCCCGGACGTCTGGGAGGCTGACGAGACGGACTGGGGCTCCGAGACGACGTGGCTCGACGATCAACGCCACGACGCCGACGGCGAGCTTCAGGGACCGCTCGGCGCCGACCACATGGGCCTGATCTACGTGAACCCCGAGGGGCCGGGCGGCAACCCCGATCCCGCGGCCGCCGCGCAGTACATCCGCAACACCTTCGCCCGCATGGCGATGAACGACGAGGAGACGGTCGCGCTGATCGCCGGCGGCCACACCTTCGGCAAGGCGCACGGCGCCGCCCCGGACGACAAGGTGGGGGCCGAGCCCGAGGGCGCCGGCCTGGAGGAGCAGGGCCTGGGCTGGAAGAACGGTCACGGCACCGGCAAGGC
>JAJDTQ010000156.1 GCA_022827045.1 Candidatus Binatia bacterium | reverse complement strand
GTCATCGCCTGGGTGGACCTGGAGGAAGGCCCCCGCTACTACACCAACATCGTGGATTGTCCGGTGGACGACGTGGAGATCGGGATGGAGGTGGAGGTGGTGTTCGACCCGGTCAGCGACGACATCAGCCTGCCCAAGTTCAAGCCCGCCTGAAACACCCCCTCTCCCCTTGGGAGAGGGTCGGGGTGAGGGCAGCCGAAGCCCGGGTGAGGGCGCCCGAACAGCGCTGCCGCCGGCGCCGCATCGGCTAGGCAAGCCAGCCCGGTTTTGCTAATCCACAGCTATTATCCCTCAATCCGGAGGACGTCATGGCAGTCATCGATGCCGATACCCACGTGGACGAGACCGAGGATACCTGGGCCTTCATGCGCGACGGCGACGAGGGCTTGAGGCCCGCCACCGCTTATCCCAAGGGCCAGGACGCCAGCAACGCCACCATGCGCTACTGGATGATCGACGGCAGGCGGCAGATCCGGTTCGTGCGCCGGGACGAAGAGACCCACACCACCGAGGGGGCGCGAGAGCTCAAGGACGTGAAGCAGCGCCTGGAGGACATGGACCGCATGGGGGTGGACTTCCAGGTGATGTACCCCACCCTGTTCCTGGTGGAGTTCACCGACAAGCCGGAGGTCGAGCTGGCGCTCAGGCGCAGCTACAACCGCTGGATGGCCGAGCGCTGGGCCCAGTCCGAGGGACGGCTGCGCTATGTGATGCTGCCGCCCACCCAGAACATCGATGCCGCCCTGGAAGAGATGCGCTTCGCCAGGGAGCACGGCGCCTGCGGCGTACTCAAGAAGGGCGACCGGGAGGCGGGGGTGTGGGCCAACGACCCCTATTTCTTTCCATTGTACGAGGAAGCCCAGAAGCTCGACCTGCCCATCTGCTTCCACACCGGCTCGGGCGTGCCCGACTTCACGCCGGCGCGCGAGTTCACCTTCAGCCGCTTCTACCGCATCCTGCTGCCGGTGGTGCACGCGTTCCAGTCCCTGATCGTCCACGGCGTGCCGGACCGCTTCCCCGAACTGCGCTTCGGCTTCATCGAGGCCACCGCCTCCTGGGTGCCGTTCGTCCTCTACGAGATCCGCCGCCGGATCGAGAAGAACATCGAGAGGCCCACCAGCGTGCTGCGCTCCACCATGGAGATCGAGGAGATGCCGGAGGACATCCTGCGGCGTAACCGCATGTACGTATCGTTCCAGGTGGACGAGGACCTGGACTACGTGATGCAGCACACGGGCGAGGACAATCTCCTGGTGGGCTCGGACTACACGCACAACGACTCCGCCCAGGAGATGGATTTTCTGGCCCTGCTCAAGCAACGCGCCGACAAGGGCGACCTTTCCCATTCCGCGGTCACGAAGATCACCCAGGACAACCCCAAGACCTTCTACGGCATCTGAACAGCAAGGCGGACCGGGCGAGGGAAACCGTGACGGGGGCTCCGCCCGCTCCGAGGAGAGATCGGATGAAGGAATCTCCGGACAGGCCCCTGGCCG
This sequence comes from Candidatus Binatia bacterium, assembly GCA_022827045.1. The sequence goes on along the minus strand of JAJDTQ010000156.1, from coordinate 17,084 downwards.
ACGACGAAGTGGAGAAGCGCCTGTTCCCGGGACCGGGCCTTCCCGGCGGCGGCCAGCTCGAGGTGCGCATGGAAGCGCCCCTGCTGCATCCGGATCCGGATGTGCGGGAAGTGGCGCGCCGCTACAAGCCCTACAACCTGGATAGCTGGCATGCCGAATGGACCCGCATGGCCGAGAAGAACGAGGAACTGGCGGTGGGATTCGAGGACGAAGGACGCCACGTCACCGCACACGACTTCTACCGGCGGGCGGCGGAGTTCTACCGGCGGGCGCTGGTGTACATGCCCGACTGCGACCCGCGCATGATGGAGAGCCACCACAAGCTCAAGGAGACCTTCCACAAGGCCTGGAGCCTGGTGAAACCGCCCTTCGAGCGGGTGGAGATCCCTTACGAGGGACACCGGCTGGACGCGCTGTTCTACCCGGCCCGCGGGCAGACGGGCACCCGCCTGCCCACGGTGTACAACTACGGCGGCGCCGACGGCATCCTGCTGCGGGGGCTGGACGGGGACGCCGGGCAGTACGTGCGCCGGGGCATGTCCTTCATCGACGTGGACGGGCCGGGACACGGCGCCACCCTGCGGGAGAAGAAGCTCTATGCGCCGCCGGACTCGGAGCGGGTGGCCAGGGCCGTCATCGACTATCTGGTGACGCGCCCGGATGTGGACCCGGACCGCATCGGCCTCCACGGCTCCAGCATGGGAGGCTATTCCGGACCGCGCTGCGCCACCGAGGAGAAACGCATCAAGGCGGTGGCGGTATGGAGCGGCGCCTATCACCTGGTGGACGACATCTTCGACTACTACCCGCCGATCCAGGACCGCCTGCGCTGGTTGATGGGCGCCAGGGACCTCGAGGAGGCCCGTGAACGGATCAAGGAGTTTACCCTGGTGGACCGGGCACACAAGATCGAGTGCCCCCTGCTGGTGGGCTACAACCACGATGACCGGGTGATGGATCCGCGCGGCGCCGTCCGACTCTACGAGAACGCCGTCAACGCCCCGAGGGAGCTGCTGGACGGCGTGGGACACCATGAAAAGCGTTTCGACCGGCGAAGCTTCATCGTGGACTGGTTCGCCAAGCAGTTGAATGCCTGACACTGAATCGGCGGGCCTGCCCCTCCCCGCCCCGGGATTCCCGCTTGCGCGGGAATGACGGGGGACGGGGATGACGGAACTGGAGAGCCGTATGCTGACCATCGACGCGGACGCGCACGTGATCGAGAACGAGGCCACGTGGGATTACCTCGAGGGCCCGGACCGGCGTTTCCGGCCCGTTCCGGTGTCCGCGGACATGCCCTCGGGCAACCGCGGGAACTTCTGGATCATCGACGGGCGGCTCATCGGCGGCCGCGACAACGTCGGCGGGGACACCCCGCCGGAAGCGCGGGAGATGACCGACATCGACCGGCGGCTCCGTCACATGGACGAGATCGGCACCGGCGTCCAGGTGCTCTACCCCACGGTGCTCCTGCGGCCCTTCACCGAGCGGCCGGACGTGGAGCTGGCCCTGTGCCGCGCTTACAACCGCTGGCTCGCCGACATCTGGAGAAAGGCGCCGGAGCGGCTGCGCTGGGCGGTGCAACTCCCGGTGCTGAGCATGGAGGCGTCGCTGGAAGAGATGATCTGGGCAAGGGAGAACGGCGCCTGCGCGGTGTCGTTGCGCGGCGTGGAGACCCATCAGCCGCTCCACAACCCCTATTTCTTCCCGATCTACGAGGAGGCCCAGCGGCTGGACCTGGCCATCGGCATCCATGCCGGCCAGGGCAGCTTCGCGGTGCTGGACACCTTCGGCTCGGACAACACCTTCACCACCTCCAAGCTCACCGTGGTGGGGGCGTTCCACGCGCTGGTGCTGCACGGGATTCCGGAGCGGTTTCCGCAACTGCGCATCGGCGCCATCGAGGTCACCGCCCAGTGGCTGCCCTACGTGCTCCACGACCTGCGCCTGCGCTTCAAGAAGGCGGGCCGGCGCCTGGATGACGACCTGCTCAGGACCCAGCGGCTGTTCGTGGCCTGCCAGACCGACGACGACCTGCCCTACGTGCTGGGCTACGGCGCGGAAGACAACCTCATGGTGGGCTCGGACTACGGCCACGCCGACAACGCCAGCGAGTTGCTGGCGCTCCGCGGCATCCGCGACAAGGGCGAGATCGCCGCCGAGGTGATCGACAAGATCCTCGCCCACAACCCCGCCCGCTTCTACGGACTGACACAACGCTAGCGGGACTGGAGGACAACATGCTGGCCATCGACGCCGACGCCCACGTCATCGAGACGGAGCACACCTGGGACTACCTGGAGGGACGCGACAAGCGCTTCCGCCCGGTGCCCGTGACCGTGAACATGCCAGAGGGCGGCACCCGCAACTTCTGGGTCATCAACGGCAAGCTCATCGGCGGGCGCGACAACATCGGCCTGGACACCCCCAAGGAGTCCCGGGACATGGCCGACATCGACGCCCGCCTCAAGCACATGGACGAGATCGGCACCGACGTGCAGGTGCTCTACCCTACCCTGTTCCTGCGCCCGGTGACGGACCGCTCGGACGTGGAGCTGGCCCTGTGCCGTTCCTACAACCGCTGGCTCGCGGACGTCTGGGCCGCGGGCAAGGGACGCCTCCGCTGGGCCGTGCAACTGCCGCTGCTGAGCATGGAGGAGGCCCTGGAGGAGCTCCGCTGGGCCACGGAGCACGGTGCCTGCGCCGTGTTCATGCGCGGGCTGGAGACGAATCATCCGCTGCACCACCCCTACTTCTTCCCGCTGTACGAGGAGGCCGCCCGGCTCGACGTGCCCATCGGCATCCACTCCGGCATCGGCAATGCCGCAGTCTCGGAAGCCTTCGGCAACGACCCGTTCCGCACCGCCAAGCTTACGGTCATCGGCGCCGTGCACGCCATGGTCATGCGCGGCATTCCGCAACGGTTCCCCGGGCTGCGCATCGGCGCCATCGAGGTGGCGGCCCAATGGGTCCCGCACGTGGTCCGGGACATCACGCTGCGACAACACAAGGCCGGCGTGGAGCCTGGGGAGGACCTGCTCGAGGCCAACCGGCTCTACGTCGCCTGCCAGACCGACGACGACCTCCCCTACGTGATCGAGCACGCGGGCGAGGACATGATCATGATCGGCTCGGACTATGGACACAATGACAACGCCAGCGAGGTGCTGGCCCTCAAGGGCTTGCGGGAAAAGGGCGAGGTGGCGCCCCACGTCATCGACAAGATCCTCCACGAGAACCCCGCGAGGTTCTACGGGCTTTCGGAAGGCTAGCCGCATTCCCGCGCCGGCCACAGACCGGCTCGAAAGGAGACCCGCGTGAGCGACGCATTCGACCTGCTTCTCGTCAACGGGACCGTGATCAACCCTGCGGCGGGCCCGCGGCAGGAACTGGACATCGGTATCGCTGGCGGCCGCATTGCCGCCATGGAGAAAGGCCTCCCACGGGACGGCGCCAAGCAGGTCCTCGACGTCGGCGGCTGCTTCGTCACCCCGGGACTCATCGACTTCCACGTGCACAGCTACTGGGGCGTCAACCCCTACGGCACCGACCTCGACGCCGTGTGCGGCGCCAGCGGCGTCACCACCACCGCGGACGCGGGCTCGGCCGGCCCGGTGAATTTCACGGGGTTCCGGCACCTGGTGTACGAACGGGCGCGCACCCGCATGCTGGCTTTCGTGGCGGTGGCGCAGCACGGCGTCCTCAACGCCCCCGGGGAACTCGAGAACATCGGCTTCGCCGACCCCGACAACGCCGCGCGCACGGTGCGGGAGAACCCCGACGTCGCCGTGGGCATCAAGATCCGCCTGCACGTCAAGTCGGTGGGCGGGAACGGCCGCGAGGCCCTGGGAATGGCGGTGGGGGCCGGAGACGCCAGCGATTCGCCGGTGATGGTGCACGTGGGCGACACCGGGATATCCATGGAGGAGATCGTCGAGACGCTGCGCCCGGGCGACATCGTCACGCACTGCTACACGCCGAAACAGCCGGCCATCGTGGACCCGGACGGCCGTCTTCGGCCTGCCGTTCTGGAGGCGCAAAGACGCGGGGTGATCTTCGACGTCGCCCACGCCAACGGGCACTTCGACTTCGACCTGGTGGCCCGAGCCATGGACCAGGGGCTGCGTCCGGACATCATCAGCACCGACCTCCACAGAATGAGCGGCTCCGGCCCGGTGGTGGACCTGCCCACCACCCTGACCAAGTTCCTGATGCTGGGACTGGACCTCGACGAGATCGTCGCCGACTGCACCATCAACGCCGCCCGAGCCATCGGATGGGAAGACCGGCTCGGCGTCCTGGAAGTGGGCCGGGAGGCCGACGTGGCGGTGCTGGAGTTGGTGGACGAGGAGACCCGGTTGCACGACAGCGTGGGCAACGAACGCACCACGGGCCAACGCATCAACGCCCGCCACACCGTTCGCGCCGGCGTCCTGTAAGGAAGCCGGATCGGCGACCCGCCCCTACGTCTCGACCTTCGACGACACACTTCACGACCGCCCGGTCCCGTTGGCACACCGCTTGAGCGTTGCTAAATGTAGGACTGGGACCTTCGACCATGAGCGAATGGATCTTCCGCTACGACGGGTTCGACCCGGCCAAGCAGGGCCTGCGCGAGGCCCTGTGCACCCTCGGCAACGGCTACTTCGCCACCCGCGGCGCCGCGGAAGGGGGAGAGGCGGGTGACGTACACTACCCCGGAACCTATCTCGCCGGTTGCTACAACCGGCTGGAGACCACGGTCGGCGACCGCGTGGTGGTCAACGAGGACCTGGTCAACCTGCCCAACTGGCTCCGCCTCCGGTTCCGCCTGGAGGACGGGCCATGGTTCGAGCTCTCGGCGGTGGACGTCCTGGCCTACCAGCAGGAGCTGGACCTCAAGAACGGCCTGCTGACACGAAGGCTGCGGTTCCGCGATCCCCAAGGGCGCACAAGCTTTCTTCGCAGCCGGCGGCTGGTGCACATGCGGCATCCGCACCTGGCGGTCCTGCGTTGGACCCTGCTGGCGGAAGACTGGTCCGGAAGCGTCGCCATCCGATCTTCCCTGGACGGCTCGGTCATCAACGCCGGGGTCCCGCGCTATCGCCAGCTCAATTCCAAGCACCTGGAGACCCTGGAAAAGGGCCGCGCGGGCGACGACGGCGTGTACCTGGTGGTTGAGACCAACCAATCGCGTATACGGCTGGCGCTGGCGGCGCGCACCCGCCTCTTCCGGCAGGACGAGCACGAGGAGGTCGCGCCCCGCACCATCGAAGAAGCGGAAGCGATCGCACAGGAGTTCGCCGTCACGGTGCAGAAGAAGCAGGTGGTGACCCTGGAGAAGACGGTGGCCCTGTACTCGTCCCGGGACCGGGCCATCTCGGAGTGCGGCCACGCCGCCCGGTCCGCGGTAGCGGCAGCAGGCCGGTTCGTGGAGTTGCTGGAATCGCATGCGAGCGCGTGGCACTCGCTGTGGCGCCGTTGTGACGTCGAGCTGCCCTCGCGGCCCGAAGAGGAGCGTATCCTGCGCCTGCATGCCTTCCACTTACTGCAGACCGCATCCCCGAACTCGGTGGACCTGGACGCCGCGGTGGCCGCCCGGGGACTCCACGGCGAGGCCTACCGCGGCCACATCTTCTGGGACGAGCTGTACTTCCTGTTCTTCTACATCGCCCGGATACCGGAGATCGCCCGGTCGCTGCTGTTGTACCGTTACCACCGGCTGGACGCCGCGCGCAGGGCCGCCCGCGAGGAGGGCTATGCGGGCGCCATGTATCCCTGGCAGAGCGGCAGCGACGGCACCGAGGAGACCCAGAAGCTGCATCTGAACCCCAACTCCGGTCGCTGGCTGGACGACAACAGCCACCGGCAGCGGCACGTCAACATCGCCATCGTCTACAACATCTGGCGCTACTACAAGACCACCGGGGACCGGGAATTCCTTTCCCGCTACGGCGCCGAGATGATCCTCGAGATCGCACGCTTCTGGTCCAGTCTCGCGCACCGAAACGAGACCACCGGGCGCTACGAAATCCACGGCGTCATGGGCCCGGACGAGTACCACGACATGTACCCGGACGCCGACAGCGGCGGCCTGCGGAACAACGCCTACACCAACGTGATGGTGGTGTGGCTGCTGGAGCGTGCCTTCGAGGTGCTGGACCTGCTGGGCAAGAGCCGCCGGGCGGAACTCACCGAAGAAATCGGCCTCACGCCGGAAGAAGAGCAGAAGTGGCGTGAAATGACCCGCAAGATGACCGTGCCGTTTCACGGCGAAGGCGTGATCAGCCAGTTCGAAGGGTACGAGGCGCTGGAAGAGTTCGACTGGGACGGATACCGCGGGAAGTACGGCAACATCGAGCGCCTGGACCGCATCCTGGAATCGGAAGGCGACACCCCCAACCGCTACAAGGTGTCGAAGCAGGCCGACGTGCTCATGCTCTTCTACCTGTTGCGCGAGGATGAGCTTCGGGCCCTCTTCCTGCAACTCGGGTACAAGCTCGACCACGATACCATACACAAGACCGTAGAGTACTACACCGCCCGGACGTCCCACGGCTCGACCCTGAGCCGCGTGGTGCAGGCCGCGATCTCGGCGCGCTCCGACCCTGGCACCTCGTGGCGCTATTTCACCGAAGCGCTGCAGAGCGACGTCGCCGACATCCAGGGCGGCACCACGCCCGAGGGCTTGCACATGGGCGCCCTGGGCGGGCTCGACGAACTCCTCCTCACCCGCTACGCCGGCATCGATACCATGGGCGAGACCTTGGGCCTCGACCCCTGCCTGCCCGAAGAGCTGCCCGAGTTGCGGTTGGCGATCCTTTACCGCGGACGGCGGGTCGGGCTCGACCTCACGCGCGAGCGCGTGCGCATTTCACTGGACGGGGATTCGACGGCGGAGCTGGAAGTGGTGGTGCAGGGCATGAGGCATTCTCTTCGCGGGGGCGACACCGAGATTCCGCTGACCCCGCACGCCCCCAGTCCCCTCAGGCCTGGTACTTGACATCGCCTCCCACCACGGTCATCTCCACCTTCAGGTCCTTGATGCGCTCCGCCGGCACCTCGAAGGGATCCTCCGCGAGCACCGCCATGTCCGCCAGCTTGCCCACCTCCAGGGTGCCCTTGAGGTGTTCCTCGAAGCCGGCGAAGGAGGCATGGGTGGTGTGGAGATCGAAGGCTTCCTGGACGCTCAGGGCCTCCTCGGGCACCAGGGTCTCGCCCCACAGCATCTGGCGCGAGACGTAGGTGCCGATGTCGCGCAGCGGATCCACCGGCCAGTAGCCCGGCGCGTCGGAGCCGCCGGCCATCTTGACACCCGCTTCCAGCAGGGTCTTGAGCGGGAAGGCCCCTTCCAGGCGCCTGGCGCCGATGGCGGCGCGGATGGAGTCGCCGACGAAGTAGCCCAGGGAGATGTTGGGAATGGCCACGATGCCCATGCGCACCAGGCGCTCGATGCGCTCGGGGATCATCAGCCAGTTGCCCATGTGCTCGATGCGGTGGCGGTGGTTTTCGCGCGGCAATTCGGCCAGCGCCTTCTCGTAGGCCTCCAGCGACATGTCGAAGGCGCGGTCGCCGATGGCGTGCACACAGCAGCGGAGCCCGGCCCGGTGGCAGCGCAGCACGGTCTCGTCCAGCTCGTCCTGCTGGATGCGGATGAGTCCGCTGTAGTCGGGCGTGTCGACGTAGGGTTCGTAGAACAGCGCGTTCCGGCCGGTGATGCCGCCGTCGATGCTCATCTTGGCGCCCCCCACCCGTAGCCACTCGTCGCCGAAGCCCGTCTGGAGGCCGGTCTCCAGCACGCTGTCCGTGCTCATCTCGGACTCGATGACGCGCAGCAGGAGGCTCGAGCGCATGTGCAGGCCGCCCTCGGCCCTGAGCTCCTGGTAGGCGCGCACCGCGGAAGGGTCCTTGACGATGTCGTGGATGGTGGTCACGCCCCGTTCGAGAGCCTGTTGCACGGCAAAGGCGATGCCCAGCTTGCGCGCCGTGGCATCGAAGTCCGGGATCACGCCCGTCACGATGTGCTGGGCGCGCTCGTGCAGGATGCCGGTGGGCTCTCCGGTGCCGGAGTCCCGCTCGATGGCGCCGCCGGCCGGATCCGGCGTATCCCGGTCGATGCCGGCCAGCCCCAGGCCCCTCGAGTTGGCCACGGTGACGTGGGCGCCGAAGGAGACGGACGTCGGGTGCTCGGGGACGGCGGAATCGAGGTCGACGCGGTCGGGGAAGCGCTTGTCCTTCATGCGGAAGTCCTGCATCGGGCTTCCCTGCGCCACCACCCAATCGCCCGCAGGAGTCACCGCGGCCCTCTTGGACAGGCGCGTGAGCAACACGTCGATGTTGGTTACCGGGCCGTAGAAGTCGCGGACGTCCACCAGCTCCCGGTCCGCCAGCCCCTTGTCAGCCAGATGCACGTGGGCGTCGGTCAGCCCCGGGATCATGGTGAGGCCCCGGAGGTCCACCTCCCGGGTGTCGGCGCCGCACAGCCGCCGCACCTCGTCCGAGGCGCCGACGGCGACGATCCGGCCGCCGGAGCAGGCGACCGCCTGGGCCACTGGCGCTCCGGGCGCGAACGTGCGCACCTTTCCGTTGAAGAACACGGTGTCGGGGTAGGGCAAGTGATTTCCGGCCATTGAAACCTCCGCGGGTGGAAACCTGTCCGAGCGTCTGCGCGCCGCGCGGGTCCCATGAATATAGGGCCGGCACAACCACGTCAATCCACCGATCAGGGTTGACTTTCGACGCGACAATTTCCTATTTATCGCGGGTACGGCTCTAACCGGGCGCGCAGTCCGAAAGGAGGGTTCCCCGATGCAACTTGAAAAGCGTTTTCGCAGGAGTTCATTGAAACCGATATGGACGCTGGCGGCGGGCGCCGCGTTCTTCCTTGGGGTGCTCGTTTCCGGTCCGGCCTCGGCAGCGTCCAAGGACCAGGTGGTGGTCTACCATGCCGGCAGCATCGATTCCCTCCATCCCTACAACCACAGCCTGGGTCCGGCCTACTCCATCTGGGAACACATCATGGAGCCGCTGGTGCAGGTGGACGAGGAGCGTGGGGCATACGTGCCCAAGTTGGCGGAGTCCTGGGAGTTGAAGGGCAAGGAGTGGACGTTCAAGCTGCGCAAGGGAATCAAGTTCCACGACGGCACGCCGCTGACGGCCCACGACGTCGAGTTTTCGTTCAACCGCATCAAGACGGACAAGAACAGCCTGCAGCGGCGGCAACTGAGAGAGCTGGTGGAGATGCGGGTCGTGGACGACCACACCATCGTCCTCGTGACGGACAAGCGCAACGTCGTGTTTCTCGACAAGCTCAAGACCCGCTTCATCATGAGCAAGGCTGCCGCGGCGAAGTACGGCAAGGACGTGGACAAGAACCCCATCGGCACCGGACCCTACAAGTTCAAGAGCTTCAAGCGCGACGGCGACCTCGTCCTGGAACGTAACGACGCCTACTGGGGCTCTCCGAAGCCGCAGGTCAAGACCATGGTGTGGCGGAAGGTCACCGAGGAGGCCGCCCGAGTCGCGGCCCTCGAAGCCGGACAGGCTGACGTGGTCAACGCGGTGCCGGCCCACGACGTGGAGCGTCTGAAGAGGAACCCCAGGATCGACATCAAGACGGTGCCCGGGGGGCGCATCTACTTCCTGGCCCTCAACCCGGCGTTCAAGCCCTGGGACAACAAGCTCGTGCGGCAGGCGGCCAACTATTCGGTAGACGCCTACTCCATCGTCAAGAACATCTTCGATGGCCTGGGTTTCGTGGTGGAGGGCGCCGCCGGGAAGCAACACATCGGCTACGACCCCAACGCCAAGCGCTATCCCTACGACCCCAATAAGGCCCGTGAGCTTCTGGCCAAGGCGGGATACCCGGACGGCGTCAACGTAAAGATGTACTACTCCGCGGGACGGTATCCCAAGGACACCGAGGTGGTGCAGGCCATCGCCGCCCAGATGAAGAAGGGCGGTTTCAACATCGAGCTGATCACCCAGGAATGGGTGGTGTTCTGGGGCAAGTCCGGGGTCAACGGCGGCAAGATGCCCTTCTACTACATCAGCCGGGGCAGCGTCGTCGACGCGCACACGCACCTCGAGCAGTACTTCAAGACCGGAGCGAGCGTCCGTGTCGACTACAGCAATCCCGAGTTCGACAGGATCATGGCACTGGAACAGGCAGAGACCGATCCCGAGAAGCGTCTCAAGCTGCTGCACCAGTTGGGCCGGATCGTGAAGGAGGACTCGCCATGGGTGCCGTTGTGGGTTCTGGCGGACATCTACGGCGCCGCCAGCAACATCGAGTGGAAACCTCGTTCCGACGAGAGAATCCGCGCCTGGGAGATGCGGGTCAAGTAGCAACCAAGTCCTCCTCCACGGTGGGGAGATCAAGGTCAGCACTCCGTGGTTCAGGGTGGCGCCGATGCGCGTCTGGTGAAAGGGGACAGCTCAATGAAACTCGACACACGTATTCATGGAACTTTGTGGAAGCGGACCGGCACACTGGTCGCGGGCGCGGCGCTCCTTCTGGGCGTGCTCGCCGCCGGCTCCGCCTGGGCCGCCTCCAAGGACCGAGTGGTGATCTACCACGCGGGGGGCATCGACTCCCTCCATCCCTACAACCACAGCCTGAGCCCGGCCTACGGCATCTGGGAGCACATCATGGAGCCGTTGGTGCAGGTTGATCAGAAGGCCAACGAGTACGTCCCGAAGCTCGCCGAGTCCTGGGAATTCAAGGGCAAGGAGTGGGTCTTCAAGCTGAAGAAGGGCATCAAGTTCCACGACGGCTCGCCCTTGACCGCGCACGACGTGGAGTTCTCGTTCAACCGCATCAAGACGGACAAGAAGAGCCTGCAGCGGCGACAACTTAGAGAGCTCGAGGAGATGCGCGTCGTCGACGACCATACCATCGTCCTGGTGACCAAGACGCCCAACGTCGTGTTCCTCGACAAGCTTCAGAGCCGCTTCGTCATGAGCAAGGCGGCCGCCGAAAGGCTGGGCAAGGACGTGGACAAGCATCCGATCGGCACCGGGCCCTACAAGTTCGTAAGCTTCAAACGCGACGGCGACTTGGTGCTCGAACGCAACGACGACTACTGGGGCTCGCCGAAGCCGCAGGTCAAAACGATGGTGTGGCGCAAGGTGACGGAGGAAGCGGCACGGGTCGCGGCCCTGGAGGCCGGGCAGGTGGACGTCATCAACGCCGTGCCGCCCCACGAAGTGGAGCGCCTGAAGCAGAACCCCAGGATCACCATCAAGTCCGTTCCCGGATCGCGGATCTACTTCCTGGCCATCAACCCGGGGTTCAAGCCCTGGGACAACAAGCTGGTGCGGCAGGCGGCCAACTATTCGATAGACGCCGACTCCATCGTCAAGAACATCTTCGACGGCCTGGGTTTCGTAGTCCAGGGTGCCGGTGCGAAGACGTACATCGGCCATGACCCCAACGCCAAGCGTTATCCCTACGACCCGAAGAAGTCGCGCGAGTTGCTGGCCAAGGCAGGCTACCCGGACGGCGTTTCGGTGAAGCTCTACTACTCCCAGGGACGTTATCCCAAGGACAGCGAGGTCCTCCAGGCCTTCGCCGCCCAGATGAAAAAGGGTGGATTCAACGTCGAGCTCATCTCTCAGGAGTGGGTGGTGTTCTGGGGCAGGTCCGGCGTCAACGGGGGCAAGATGCCCTTCTACTACATCGGCCGGGGCAGCGTCATCGACGTCCACACGCATGTCGAGCAATACTTCAAGACCGGGGCAAGTCCACGAATCGATTACAGCAACCCCGAGCTCGACAAGCTCATCGAAGCGGAGATGGCGGAAGCCGACCCTGGCAAGCGCGCCAAGATTCTGCACCAGATCGGGCGCATCCTGAAAGAGGATTCCCCGTGGGTGCCGCTGTGGAACCTGGCGGACATTTACGGTTTCGCCAGCAACATCGAGTGGGATCCGCGCTCCGACGAGAGAATCCGCACTTGGGAGATGACGCTCAAGTAGGGCCCGGGTTCGAAGACGGGCGGGGTTCAAACCCGCCCGTTAATGTGAGGCCTGTCATGGAGGTGCGTGCATGAGAGCGGCGGTGCTGTTGGAAACCAACGCCCCCCTGGCGGTGGAAGACGTCGACATCGAGGGACCCAAGGAGCAGGAGGTACAGGTCCGCATCGGCGCCACCGGCATCTGCCACAGCGACCTGCACAACATCAAGGGCGAGTGGGACAACCTGAGGCCGGCGATCCTGGGGCACGAGGGCGCGGGCGTGGTGGAGGCGGTGGGTCCGGGCGTCAGCCACGTCAAGCCCGGCGACAACGTCATCCTCTCCTTCCGCGCCAACTGCGGCCGTTGCGAGAACTGCGCGCGCGGCATCCCGGTCCTCTGCAACGGCCACGATTCCCCGCGCCAGATGATGCACGACGGCACCGCGCGGGTGAGCCTCAAGGGACAGCCGCTGTTCATCTCGGCGCGGCTCGGCACTTGGGCGGAGCAGGTGGTGTGCCCGGCGGAGCAGGCCGTTCCCGTCCCCGGCGACATCCCGCCGGAGGTGGCCGCGCTCATCGGCTGCTGCGTCACCACCGGCGTGTGCTCCGTCACCAATGCCGCCAAGGTGGAAGCCGGCGACACCGTGGCCGTCATCGGCTGCGGCGGCGTGGGCCTCAACTGCATCCAGGGCGCCCGCTTGGTGGGCGCCAGCACCATCATCGCCATCGACATCCTCGACGGGAAGCTGGAGTACGCCCAGGAGTTCGGCGCCACTCACAAGATCAACAGCGCACGCGAGGACGCGGCCAAGCGCGTCCGCGAGATCACCGGCGGCGGCGTGGACTACGTCTTCGAGGCCATCGGCCTCGGTCCCACGGTGGAGCAGGCGCTGGAGTGCGCGCGGGTAGGCGGCACGGTCGTGGTGGTGGGAATGGCGCCCATGGACCACACGGCGTCCATCAATCCCTTGCGCTTCGTGAGGGAGCAGAAGACCCTTACCGGCACGGGATACGGCAACGCCCGGCAACTCATCGACATCCCCAGAATGGTCGAGCACTACAAGGCCGGACGGCTGGACCTCGACCGGCTGGTCTCCCACCGTTACAAGATCGACGAGATCAACGAGGGAGTCGAGCGGCTAAAACAGGGAGAGGCGGCCCGGGGCGTCGTGGTGTTCTGAATGCCGTGTCACGCCGTCGCCATCGAACCATGCCCATCGCCAACGTCAGCGGTTTGAACTTCCACTACGAGTTCCATGGCGGCGGCGAACCGCTGGTGCTGGTGAGCGGCACCGGGATGTCCGGCGACCACTGGAAAATCTTCCAGGTGCCCGAGTTGGAGAAGCACTTCCACGTGCTGACCTGGGACCACCGCGGCACCGGCCGCAGCGACCAGCCCGACGTCCACTACACCACCCGCATGTTCGCCGACGACTGCGTGAACCTGATGGAAGCGCTGGGCGTCGAGCGAGCGCACTTCCTCGGCCACTCCATGGGCGGACGCGTCTGCCAGTGGATCGCCATCGACCATCCCGAGGTGGTCCACAGCCTCATCCTCTCGGGCTCGGGGCCCGGCACGTCCTACGACGGCCAGTACTACGAGCGCGGCGTCCCCTACGCCACCGCCGCGGAGATGGCGGAGAAGGGCCACACCCGCTACATGGAAGACCATTTCGGCGGCAGCTTCATGTTCCCGCCCGAGTTCGTGCGGGACAACCCGGACAAGGTGCAGCGGTTCCGCGAGGTCAACATGACCTATTTCACCCCGTTGCGGCCCTATCTCCGGCACGTGGTGGCCCGCCAGGAGCACGAGACCCGCCACCTGCTGGACCGCATCCAATGCCCGACGCTGGTCATCTGCGGCGCGGGCGATACCGTGGACGCGGCCACCGGCAGCCACGTGGAGTCGTCCAAGGTGCTGGCGGAGGGCATCGTCGGCGCCGAGTTCACGCTGGTGGACGGAGGCAACCACGGCTACCTGCGCCAGATGCCGGATGTAGCCAACGCCCACTTCCTGGAATTTCTGAAGCGCCATCCCATGTAAACGAAGTCAGCAACAACAACCCAGGGACCTGAACGGAAAGGAGCTATGACATGAGCGACGGCAGAAAACGGATCAGCCGGCGGGACGTGCTCAAGGGCGGCGCCGCCCTGGGGGCCGCTGCCCTGATAAATCCTTCGCTGGGGCAGTTCGCGTACGCCGCGTCCAAGGACCGCGTGATCGTGTACAACGCCAGCAACATGGACAACCTTCACCCCTACGACCACAGCAGCGGCGCCATCTACGGCCAGTGGCAGCACATGATGGAGCCGTTGGTGGAGTTCGACTACGCACAGGCCAAGTTCGTCGGACGGCTGGCGGAGTCGTGGGAGTTCCGGGGCAAGGAGTGGGAGTTCAAGCTGCGCAAGGGCGTCAAGTTCCACGACGGCAGCCCGCTTACCTCCGCGGACGTGGCGTTCTCCATCGACCGGATGAAGAACGACAAGCGGAGCCTGCAGCGGCGGTCGTTCCGGAACGTCCAGGAGGTGCAGACGCCGGACGACAACACGGTGGTGGTCATCACCAAGAAACCGTCGGTCACGTTCCTGTCCCGCGGCGTGCGCAACCGCTTCATCATGAGCAAGACCGTGGCGGACAAGTACGGCAAGGACGTTGACAAGCACCCCACCGGCACCGGCCCGTACAAGTTCGTCAGCTTCAAGCGCGACGGCGACCTGGTGCTGACGCGGAACGACGACTACTGGGGCAAGAAGCCGGCTATCAAGGAGCTGGTGTGGCGCAAGGTGGTGGAGGTCAACTCACGCATGGCAGGCCTCCAGGCGGGGCAGTGCGACGTCATGGACCGCGTGCCGGTGCATGAGGTGGAGCGGGTCAACCGCCACTCCCGGGTCTCGGTGCGCAGCGTGCCGGGCCTGCGGATCTATTTCTTCGCGTTGAACGTCAACTTCAAGCCCTGGGACAACAAGCTCGTGCGCCAGGCCGCCAACTACTGCGTGGACGCGGATTCCATCGTCAAGAACATCTTCGGCGGCAACGGCGAGGTGCTGCAGGGACCCGTGGGGCCGCGCGTTTACGGGTACAACCCCAATGTCAAACGCTACCCCTACGACCCCGGGAAGGCGAAGGAGCTGTTGGCCAAGGCCGGATATCCCAACGGCGTGGACGTCAAGCTGCACTTCTCGCCGGGCAAGTACTCGAACGACACCGAGTTGGTGCAGGTGGTGGCCAGCCAGATGTCCAAGGGCGGCTTCCGGGTCGAGATCGTGCCGCAGGAATGGGTGGTCTTCTGGGGCCGTGACGGCGTCAACGGCGGCAAGAGCCCGTTCTACTACATCGGCAGGGGCAGCGTGCTCGACGCCGACACGCCGCTGTACCAGTACTTCCGCACCGGCGGTTCCAAGCGTACCAACTTCAGCCATGCAGCCTTTGACGCGCTGGTGGATGCCGAACAGGCCGAGCCGGACGACGCCAAGCGGTTGAAGATCCTCCAGAAGATGAGCGAGGTCATCATGGAGGAAGCGCCGATGATCCCGCTCTACCAGCTCTTCGACCACTACGGAGCGGCCCGCAACCTGGTGTGGACGCCGCGTCCGGACGAGAAGATCCTGCTGGAGGAGATGGACGTCAAGGCGTGATGACCGATCCTCTGCGAACCAACAGAAACAGCCGCGCCGGAGACCCCGGCGCGGCTGTTTCTCGTTCGAGCGGGTAGATCGTGTCCGCGTAGAGACTCCCCGGCAGCGCCATCCTCATCCCTCCCGCTTTCCGGGGCCGTACACCACCCGGCCCGGCCGGGCTCCGGTGTGGTCGCCGTTCTCGATCACCATCTGCCCGTTCACGAACACGTATTCCACACCCTTGGGATACTGCTTCGGCTCCTCGAAGGTGGCCTGGTCGGCCACCCTGTCGGGATCGAACACGACAACGTCGGCCCAGCACCCTTCCCGGAGAAGCCCCCGGTCCTTGAGCCCCAACACCTGGGCGGGCAGCGAGGTCATCTTGCGCACCGCGTCGGGCAGGGTCAGCACCTTCTCGTCGCGCACGTAGCGGCCCAGCACGCGCACGTTGGTACCGAAGCTCCGCGGATGCGGCATGCCGGGGGACTCGAGGTTGAGGGCGCTGCCGTCCGAGGACACCGAGATCCAGGGCACCCGCATGACGTCCTGTACGTCCTGTTCGCGCAGGGTGTGGTGGATGCCGTGGATGAAGATGCCCTCGCCGTAGATCAGGTCGAAGCAGGTGCTGGCGGGATCCTGCCCGCGTATCTCCGCGATCTGGGCGATGGTCTTCCCTTCCCACGCGTGGTGCTCGGGCCTGTCCAGACGCGCCGCCACGATGCCTTCCCAGCCGCCATGCTCGCTCACGTACTGGGTGAACTCGGGGTCGTCCATAACCCGCTGGCGGAAGCTCGGGCTCATGAACTCGCCGATGGTCTCCTGCACCGGCGCGTCCTGCACCCAGCGCGGGAACAGCCGCCGCCACGGGTGCTGCATGGCGGTGTAGGGGTACTGGTTGGCGGTGACGTCCAGCCCCTCGCGCCGGGCCTCCTCCATCTGTTCCACCACCTGCATCACCCGGCCCCAGTTCTCCTTGGAGCGCATCTTCAGGTGGTAGACATGGATGGGGATGTCGGCTTCGCGCCCCACCTTGAGCGCCTTCTCCAGTTCCTCCATGATGTCGAAGCCCTCGCTCCCCAGGTGCACGCCGTAGTAGCCGCCGTACTTGCGCGCCACCCGCGCCATGGACACCACCTCGTCCGGGTACTCCGGCCCCTTGGCGTGCCAGGCGGCGGTGAGACCCAGGGCCCCCTGCTCCATGGCCTGGGCCACGTAGCCGTCCATGCGCGCCTGCTCCTCCGCATTGGCGGGCCGTTCCTTGAAACCCACCACCACCCGCTTGACCTGTTGCGGCGACACTCCTGAAGCCACGTTCATGGAGACCCCGCCCGTCTCGACCCGCTCGAAGTATTCGCTGAAGGTCGTCCAGTCCGCCTCGATGCCGTTCCGGCGCCGGTGCTCGGCCACGTATTCCTCGAACACCGGGCCCACCAGCGGCGCCACGGTCTGGCTCTCGCCGATGATGTCCAGGGTCACGCCCTGGCGGATCTTGCTCTCGCCGTTGCCGTCCTTGATCAGCGGCTGGTCGCT
>JAJDTQ010000281.1 GCA_022827045.1 Candidatus Binatia bacterium | reverse complement strand
CCGGCGCCAGATCGCCCCGGCCCTGGACCTGCCCATGAACAAGGTACGGGTGGTCCAGGCGCCCATCGGCGGCGGCTTCGGCCGCAAGGACGACATCACCGCCGAGATCCACGTGGGTCTGCTGGCGCTCAAGACGCGCCGGCCGGTACGGCTCGTCTACACCCGGGAAGAGTCCCTCATCGCCAACACCAAGCGCCATCCCATGGCCATGAACTTCCGCACCGGCGCCCGCGCCGACGGCCGGCTGACGTTCCTGGACGGCGACATCTACGGCGACACGGGCGCGGGAGTCTCGCTGGGCGCCTACGTCATCAAGAAGGCGGGCATCCACGCCACCGGCCCCTACGACGTGCCCAACATCCGGGTGGACACCTACACGCTCTACACCAACAACCTCGTCTCCGGGGCCATGCGCGGCTTCGGGGTGATGCAGGCGGCTGTGGCCCACGAATCCCAGATGGACCAGCTGGCCCACAAGCTTGGAATGTCGCCGCTGGAGTTCCGCATCAAGAACTGCCTCAAGCCGGGGCTCGCCTCCTCCACCGGGCAGTTGATGAACGAGGGCTGCGGCATCGAGGCCACGCTGCAGCGCATCAAGGAGTACATGAACGAGCGCGACCTGCGCTTCAAGCGATCGCCATGGCAATAAGAACAGGCTTGGGCATCGGCTCCATGTATTACGGCATCGGGTACGGCTTCAGCCGCGCCGACATCGGCTCGGCCGAGATCGAGATGGCCGAGGACGGCACCACCACGGTCTACTCCGGCGCCTGCGACATGGGCCAGGGGGTCATGACCGTGGTCACCCAGGTGGCGGCGGAGGAGCTGGGCATCGAGCCCGAGCAGATCCGCGTGGTGGCGGCCGATACCGGGAGCACGCCGGACGCCGGGCCCACCTCGGGGAGCCGCGCCACCTTCGTGCAGGGCGTGGCGGTGCAGAACGCGGCCCGGGAGCTGCGGGAGCAGATCCTCGACATGGCCTCGCGCATGCTGGAGTGCCCCCGGGAGAACCTTCACGTGCGCCGGGGCGAGGTGTGCGAGGTCGCGACCGACCGGCCCATGGTGTCGGTGGGCAAGGTGGCGCACCAGCTTCACTTCCACGGACGCCGGGCGGCCGCCTGGGGCTGGCACGACAACACCACCGCCGACGTGGACCCGGAGACCTCCCAGGGGGACGCCTACGCCACCTACGGGTGGGCCACGCAGTTGGCGGAGGTGGAGGTGGATACCGAGACCGGCCGCGTGCGCCTCACCAAGCTGGTTTCCGCCACCGATGCCGGCAAGGCCATCAACCCGGTGGCGGTGGAGGGGCAGATCGAGGGCGGCGCGGCCATGGGCCTGGGCTACGGCCTCTACGAGCAGCACATCCTGGAGAACGGCGTGCCGCGCACCGCGTCGCTGGCGTTCTACCTCGTGCCCACGGCCATGGACGTGCCGGACATCGAGTGCGAGATCGTGGAGGTTCCCGATCCCAGGGGGCCGTTCGGCGCCAAGGGCGTGGCGGAACCGGCCACCATCCCCACCACGCCGGCCATCCTGAACGCCATCTACGACGCCATCGGCATCCGCATCACCGAGACGCCCATCACCCCGGAGCGGGTCTTCTTCGCCATCCAGGAAGCGAGGGCCCGGGGCGAGTTCAGCGACGACTGACGCGCGTTGAGGAGGTAGAAATTGAGTCATCGCGTCGGACTGCTCGTCCCCTCGTCGAACACCGTCATGGAGGTGGATTTCTACCGCCACCTGCCGGCGTCGGCCACGGTGCACACCGGCCGGATGTACATGGAAGCCACCACGGTCAAGGGCGAGGAGGACATGCTCGACGAGCACTGTCTGCCCGCGGCCGCCGACGTGGCCACCGCCAAGCCGGACCTGATGGTGTTCGGCTGCACCAGCGCCGGCGCGCTCCGGGGCAACGCCTACGACGCAGATCTGTGCCGGCGGATCTCGGAGGTGGCGGGCAAGCCCACCGTCAGCGTCATCGAGTCGGTGCGGCGCAAGCTCATGTCGCTCCAGGTGCGGCGGGTGGCCGTGCTCACGCCCTATATCGAGGACCTCAACGTCCGCATCAAGGCCAGCGTGGAGGACGACGGCATCGAGGTGGCCTCGATCCACGGCATGGGCATCAGCGTCAACTTCAATCTGGCTCTGGTGGAGCCGCCGGAGATCCTGGCCTTCGCCCGGGAGAAGCTGGGCGCCGCCCCGGCGGTGGACGCGCTGTTCATTTCCTGCACCAACTATCAGGCGGTGGCGACGCTGCCGCGCTTGAAGGAAGCCTACGACATGCCCATCGTCACCAGCAACCAGGCCGCCCTCGAAGCCGTGGGCCGGGAGCTGGGGGTGGAGCTGGTGGGCATGGACTGAGGGCAAACCGGAGGAAAACTATGGAATTCATGAAGCTCGACGGCGCCGTGGACCTGCACGTGCACTCCTATCCGTGCGTGTTCCAGCGGCGGGTGGATGACCGGGAGGCGGTGAAGGCCGCCTCGGAGGCGGGGATGGCGGCCATCGTGCTGAAGTGCCATCACGAGAGCACGGTGAGCCGCGCCTACCTGATCCAGAAGGAGTTCCCGGACATCAAGGTGTTCGGCGGCGTGGTGATGAACCAGTTCGTCGGCGGCATCAACCCGGCGGCGGCCGAGGTGGCCCTGCGACTCGGCGCCAAGGAGGTCTGGATGCCTACCATCGACGCCGCCCATCACGTGGATATCCACGGCGCCCGGGGCAGCTACGACACCCAGACCAGTGGCTCGGACTTCGTCTGGGGCGACCCCATCTCCGCGGTGAAGGACGGCAAGGTGGTGAACGAGGCCTTGGTGGTGCTGGAGCTCATCGCCAAACACGACGCCATCCTCGGCACCGCGCACCTCTCCCTGGGCGAGATCGAGCTGCTGGTGAAGGCGGCCCACGAGCGCGGGGTGAAGAAGATCCTCATCACCCACCCCTACTTCCGGGTGCCCGCCGGCATGAACCTGGACTTCCTGAAGCAGATGATGCGCTACGGCGCCATCGGCGAGTTCGGCTACTGCACCATCTCGCCCATGTGGGCCTACGTGAACCTGGAGTTCACCAAGGGCATCATGGACTCCATGGGCTTCGACAAC
>JAJDTQ010000176.1 GCA_022827045.1 Candidatus Binatia bacterium | reverse complement strand
GCGGCGCGCCTTGGGGCGTTCCTTGGAGATCTCCTCTTCCATGACGATGGGCGGCGCCTTGAACTCCCGCTCCTTCTTGAGGTTGGCGGGAGGCTTCCCCTCCACCTTGCGCCAACCCGAGGTGACCCCGGCGCCCAGAGTCGAACGAAGCCTCCGGTGGGCCCCCGCGAGCTGGCCCCACCACGCCAGCATGGAGGTCTGGGACAGCAGCATCGCCGCCGCCAGCAGCAGGAACACCGTGATGACACAGGTCCCCGCATAGCCGAACATCTGGGTCAGGAACTCCCTCGAAAACCCGCCGAGGACGCCGCCGCTTTCCCGCGCCAGATCCATTTCGTGGACGAGACTCACCAGGAGCGCCAGGCCCCACACCAACACGCCGTATCCGAGGACCTTGAGGATCCTGGGCCTGCCGGGATCGCGGCGGAACAGGCGAAAGGACAGCAGCAACAGGATGACCGGCAACACGTAAGCGATCACGCCCAGTCCCTGCAGCAACGCGTCCGCCAAGTAGGCGCCCACCAGTCCGCCCAGGTTGATGGGGTCCGGGGAACCCGACGGGACGTTGAAGGAGCGGTCCATGGGGCTGTAGGAAAACAGGCTGAGCACGGCGAAACAGGCGGTGACCAGGACCACCGAGCCCCAAAGTTCACGATTCAGTCGAGAGCCTTTCTGCATGAGTCGTAGTGTCCTGTCCGAGTAATCAAATACAATCCCTCCCCCCCTGGGAGAGGGTGGCCGAAGGCCGGGTGAGGGCCTGGCCTACATCTCCATGATATAAGGCACGATCACCGGCCGGCGGTGCAGCCTCTTCTCGAAGAACTTGCGCAACGACCTCCGTATGCCTTCCTTGAGCTCGGCGGAGTCGGTGCGGATCTCCACACCGCAACCGTCGATGTACTCCCGCAACGAGGTCCTGGCCGTGCCCAGGACCTCTTCCTCTTCCTCCGAACGCATGAAGCCCCGGGCCAGCAGGTCCGGGCCCGCGGCCACCTCGCCGGTGCGCTGATGAACCGCCATGGCCACCACCACGAGCCCGTCCTCGCTCAGGTGCCGGCGGTCCCGGATGACGACGTCCTCCACGTCGCCGATGCCCTTGCCGTCGACGAAGACCCTGCCGGTGGCCACCGGCTCCACGCGCCAGGCGTCGTCCGCGGTCAATTCCAGCGCGTCGCCGTTCTCCAGGAGGAAACAATGGTCCGCCGGTACGCCCACGGCTCGCGCCAGCTCGACGTGTTTGCTCAGTTGCCGGAGCTCTCCGTGCACGGGGACGAAGTAGCGCGGCCGGGTGAGCCGGATCATGGTCTTCAGCTCTTCCTGGCTGGCGTGCCCGGACACGTGAATCTCCGAGGTGCGTTCGTAGTGGACGCGGGCGCCCCGCCGGTAGAGGTGATCGATGAGGTTGCCGATGATCTTCTCGTTTCCGGGGATGAACCTCGCCGACAGCACCACGGTGTCCTCCGGCTGGATCCTGATGGACCGGTGCTCCTCGAAGGCGGCGCGGTGCAGGACGGAAAGGGGCTCTCCCTGGCTTCCGGTGGTGAGGAAACAGAGCTGGTCGTCGGCGAAGTCCTGCCAGCTCTGGCTGTCCGTCATGACGTCGTGCGGCAGGCGGAGATAGCCCAGGTCCGCGGCGATACCGGTGTTGTTGATGATGCTCCGGCCGCTCAGCACCAGCTTGCGCCCGAAATCGGCGGCCAGCTCCGCCACCTGTTGAATGCGCGGGATGTGGGAGGCGAACGTGGCGATGAAGATCCGTCCCGGACTGGACCCGAAGACCCCCCGAAGCCCTTCCCCGACCGCGCGTTCCGACGGCGTGCTGCCCGCGCGCTCGACGTTGGTGGAGTCCGAGAGCAACAGCAGGACGCCGTTGTCTCCGTAGGCCGCGAAACGATGAAAGTCGAAGCTCTCGCCACCCACTGGGGTGTTGTCGATCTTGAAATCGCCGGTGTGCACGATGCAACCCACCGGCGTCTCGATGGCCAGGCCGATGCAGTCTACCAGGCTGTGGGTTACGGATATCCCCTCGATCGTGAAAGGACCGAGCGTGAAACGCTCGCCGGGTACGATTTCAACGAGATCGACGGATTCCTCGAGCCTGTGCTCGCGCAGCTTGTGGCGCACGAAGCCCAGGGTGAGGCGGGTGCCGTATACGGGAACCGGGCAGCGCCGGAGGACGTAGGGCAACGCGCCGATGTGATCCTCGTGGGCATGGGTCAGGACGATGGCGCCGAGGTTCTTCCCCTGATCCACCAGATAGCTGATGTCGGGAATCACGAGATCGACGCCCAGGAGCTCGGGGCCAGGGAACATCACGCCGCAGTCGACGGCGATCACGGCATCGCCCCACTCCACCGCCAGCATGTTGCAGCCGAACTCTCCCAGGCCTCCGAGAGGCACGACCCTCAGGGACTCCATCTAGTGTCCTGTCCCGTAAATTCGCATGATAATTCGCTTGTCTTTTTCGCCGTCGGCTGCGTTGCTCTTCCTCGCGTGGTGCCCGCCACTGCTCGTCATCGCGCCTTGCCGACGACGAAAAATCCTGCGCGACTTATCACGCGAATTTACGGGACAGGACACTAGACCTCACGGCCTGTGGCAGGCGGGAGGCCCTCGGTACGCCACATCGGGGCGCTCTCGCCGGACCCCGCACCGGGCCGTGCCAGGTTCGAGCCTATGGCCTCCCGGACCCGCTGCATCTGGCGACGGGAACGATCGTCCGCGTCGTCGGAAGGAATCGCCTCGCCGATGACGACCTCGACGGTCCCGGGCTTGAGACGCCAGTCTCCCCGCTTCATCAGCAAACCGGAGCCGTTGATGGTGACCGGCACGATGGCAACGCCTGCCTTCTCGGCCAGGCGAAACCCGCCTCGCTTGAACGGCAGAAGCTGTCCGTCCACGCTACGGGTGCCTTCGGGAAACACCACCACCGATATCCCCTTTCCCAGCTTCTCGCAGGCGGTCGCCATGGCCACCGCCACGTCTTTCGATCGGGCGCGTTTGACGACAATGTGCTTGGAGGCCCACAGCGCCCAGCCGAAGAACGGGATGCGGAGCAGCTCCCGCTTCGCCATCCACCGCAGCTGAAACGGCCCGAGCGCCCGCACCAGCACCGGTATGTCGATGTTGCTCTGGTGATTGGCCATGAAGACGTAGGTCTGTTCCGGATCCAAACGCCCGACCTGACGGACGGTCAGCCCCACGCCGCCGGTCTTGAGCACGCACCACGACCAGAACCGGAACATGGGATAGACGCGCCTGCCGTTGGGGTCCACGAGCCCGAGGGCGATGATGGGAATGCTCTGGAGAATGCTTCCAAGGACGATCAGGGCCAGCTTTAGCGTGTACATGCTGTTGGCGGCGTGTATACCCGTGCCCGTTGGCGGGCTCAGGTCCGAGCCCGTTTCATTTTAGGGGATCCGGGCGGCGAATGCAATTTTAGGGCGGTCCGCGCGAGCGCCGCCAAGGCGCATCTACAACTCGATCTTCTCCGAATACAGCCCCTTGATGAAGCCGGCCCGCTCGAGTTGCCCGAGGGGATCCAGTTCGAGCAGCCGACGGGGATCGAGTTCACGGGCGCGCGGGTCGGTGACCGAGACCGCGTCGATCAGCGCCTGGAGCGCCTCGGCGTGCGGCAGCGGCAGCGGTTCCAGCCCGTGGGCGAGCCAGTTGTAGGCCTCGCGGAGGGAAGTCCCCTGAGGCAGGGTCACGTGCTCTTTCATGATCCGCATACTGTCGGCGCGTTGGGTGAGGAAATGCTGGACGCCGTTGAGATAGGCCATCAGGAAGCGTCGCAGCGCGTCGGGGTTGCGGTTGGCAAAAGACCGCGAGGTAACCAGCAGGTCGTTCACCAGGTTGACCTGGCCGATGTCGAGGACCTTGATGCCCACCCTCCGCGCCTCCGCGGCCACCTGGGGCACCAGCGGCGCGCCCTGGACGATGTTGCGATAGATGGCGGCCATTCTTTGCGGCGAAAAGCCGATGGGAACCATCTCCACGTCTTTCACCGGGTCCAGCCCCGCCCGTCTGAGGACCACGCGCGCGATCAGGTCGGACTTTCTGCCGAGGTTCGACACGCCCACCTTCTTGCCCTTGAGCTGCGCGAGGTGATCGACGTAGGAGGCCACGCCGAAGCGATAATTCTCCGGCCTCACGTGGCCTCCGAAAAACACCAGGTCGGCGCCTTCACCGGCGGCCTCCAGCGCGGGCAACACGTCCTCGGAGGAGACGAAGACGTCGACCCCCAGAAGGGACTGCACGCCGCCGGTGGCGGCTCTGTCGAGGTAGACGGCGTCGAGGTCGAGACCGTACTTCGCGAAGAAATGCTTGTCCCTGGCGATGGAGGTAACGATGGTGCCCGCGCCGAAGCCTGCGTAGGCGACCCGGACACGCATCCTTTCCGATCCCGCGGAGACCGAAACGAACGTCAACACCGCAAGGAATGCCGCCGCCAGCGAACTCAGGAATCTGGAGAGCATGATCCCCCTCCCTTCGCGATGGACATGAGCGGGACGGCCGTATCCTGTCCCATCCGCCATCCTATAGCCGGAATCCGGTCCGGTCAACACAGCCTGGGAGTCTGTCCGAGTAATCAAACACAACCCCTCTCCCCATGGGAGAGGGTGGCCGAAGGCCGGGTGAGGGCCTAACGGGATGCCGAAACGATCTCGGCGAGCATGTCGATGAACAAGGGGTGGTCGTTGAGCGCGGGAGCCCGGTAGAAGTCCATTCCCAGCTCCCGAGCTCTTTGCCGGGCGTCGACATCGAGGTCGTAGAGGATCTCGACATGGTCGCAGACGAAACCGATGGGCACCACGATGACCGCCTTCTCACCCGCTCTCGCCAGTTCCTCGATGACGTCGCCCACGTCGGGCTCCAGCCAGGGGTCGCGGGGGTTGCCGCTGCGGCTCTGGTACGCCAGCGTCCAGTGGGACCGCCCGAGACTTTGGGCCACCCGCCGCGACGCCTCCCGGAACTGGGCGGCGTAGGGGGAACCATCGGCCATGGGCCGTGGTATGCTGTGGGCGGTGAACACCAGCGGGGCATCCCGAAAAGCCTGCGGCATCTCGCCGGCGGTGGCGGACACGCGGTCGGCCACGGCCTGGATGAACAGCGGATGGCGCGACCAGGGCCGGGCATACTCCACCGCGGGGGTGCCGACCGTCATGGCCTCGCGGGCGGTTTCCACGGCGCTGATATACCGGCCCCAGGATGCCTCGGTCTGGAACGCCGAGAGGATGATCCCCAACACCCGCCGGCAACCGTCCGCCGTCAACTCGGCCAGAGCCTCGTCCAGAAACGGGCGCCAGTTGCGCATTCCCACGTAAACCGGGACGGCCGCTCCGCGCCCCTCCAGCCGCCGGCGCAAGGCATCGGCCTGTGCGCGGGTGAGCTCGTTCAGCGGCGAGCGGCCGCCGATAAACTCGTAGTGACGCGCCACCGCCTCGAGGCGCGCCGGCGGGATGCGCCGTCCGGCGGTCACGCGTTCGAGGAACGGGCGGATCTCGCCGGGTCTTTCCGGACCGCCGAAGGCGATGAGGAGAATCGCGTCAAAGGGGCTCCGGATGTCGCCGGCCGGACCCGCCCTTCCCGCCGGTGATGGATCAAGGGTCATGGAGATGGGAGCGGCGCGGGATTACCACTCGATACGGATACAGACCTCTTCCCCCCGTTCCTCCACCGGAAGCACCGTCAGCGGGTCGCCGCCCTTGGGCAGCACGCACTCTCCCGAGTCGAGATCGAAGCAATAGCCGTGATTGTCGCAGCGCACCTTGCCTGCCACGATGGGACCGTTCATAAGGTCCGCGCTCTCGTGCGGACAATAGCGGGAGAACGCGAAATAGCCATCGTCCACGCGCGTGACAACGACGGGACGCCCGTTCAGATCGATGGCCTTCCTTTGCCCGGGCTCCAGCTCACCGGCCTGCGCCACTGGAATGTATGTGATTCCCACGCAACCTCCAGAAAGACGCACGGGCGGGTTCGGAACCCGCCCGTGCCTTGAACTCGGGTTTGGTGAGCGCCTAGGCCCTCACCCGGCCTGCGGCCACCCTCTCCCAGAGGGAGAGGGGTTGTAGCGGCCCTGATCCTCTTCCTCTGGGAGAGGATCAGGGCGAGCGCCTAGGCGGCGGCCGCGCGGGACGGGGCGTAGGCGGAGCCGCGCAGCACCTGCCCCGGCAGGTCGCCGCTCAAGCGGCCGTCCTCGTATATCACGCCGCCGTTCACGACCGTGTAGTGGATGCCTTCGGAGCGCTGGATCAGCCGCTTGGTTCCGGCGGGGTAGTCCTCGGCCCACTCCGGCTCGTACGCGCGCACGGTCTCGGGGTCGAACAGCGTCAGGTCCGCCGCGTACCCCGGCCGGATGAGCCCCCTGCCCTCGAGGCCGTAGACCGAAGCCACGTGGAAGGTGAGCTTGTGCACCGCCTCTTCCAGCGTCATGAGACCCCGCTCCCGGACCCACAAGCCCAGCAGCGTCGTGCCGTAGCCGAAGTCGGCGCCGTAGAGCACGTGGGCGCCGGCATCCGATGTCCCCACCAGGACGTAGGGGCTGCGCAGGATCTCGCCCATGGCCTGTGCGTCGCCGCCCGTGTTGGCGTTCTGGAAGGTGGTCAGCAGACCCTCCTCCAACGAGAGGTCGAGGAGCGCGTCCACCGGATCCTGGTTGCGCATGACCGCCATCTCGGCCACGCTCTTGCCCTCGTAGCGCTTGTTCTCTTCCTTGACCACCTTCTCCACCTGCACGATGTCCCAGCGCCTGTGGAAATTGGTCATGCGCTTGGTGGCCAGGTCCTCGCGCAGCTTCTCACGCGTGGCAGGATCGGCGAACGCCTGCTGGCGCACCTCCACCGGCAGGAACATGATGTTCTTCCAGTTGGGGAACTCATCGAAGAGCTGGGCGTTCTGCAGGTTGAAGTGCCGCACCAGGGGAACCGTCTGGGTGAGCCCGTAGGCGCGGTAGCCATCCCGGAAGATCCGCGACACCGCGTCCAACTGCTCCTGCCACAGCGTCGGCTCGGCCCAGCGGTGATGCACGCTCTGCCAGATGATCGGCCGCTGCGTGCGGCTGGCCAGGTCGTAGTAGTTGTCGAAGTGCTCCATCTTGTTGCGGCCGAGGATGGTCTCGATGATGCCGCTGTTGAGCTCGCCGAGGACGTCGCACAGCGCGTAGAGCTCGTCGTCGTCCGCGAGGCGGCTCGCCACGGGCTTGCCGTCCTCCCGCATGTGCCGCTCGTTGCGGTTGGTGGAGAATCCCAGCGCGCCGGCATCCATGGCGTCCCGGACCAGGCCCTTCATCTTCTGGACTTCCGCGGCCGTGGCCTTGCGCTCCACCGACTCCTCGCCCATGACGTTCTGGCGCACCGCGATGTGTCCCACCAGGCCGCCGGCGTTGATGCCGAGCTTGCCCTCCAGGGCGTCGAGATACTCGCCGTAGCTGTGCCAGCGCCAGGTCACGCCCTTTTCCAGCGCGAAGCGGGGGATCGCCTCCACCCGCACGAAGCTCTTGACCAGGGCGTCCTCGCCGCCG
Source organism: Candidatus Binatia bacterium (assembly GCA_022827045.1). The sequence goes on along the minus strand of JAJDTQ010000176.1, from coordinate 4,691 downwards.
TCGTCCACGGGTGCCAGGGCCAACCCGCAGTTTCCCATGACGATGGAGGTAATGCCGTGCTGCGGCTCGGAGGTGCCGTGGGGATCCCAGAGGATCTGCGCGTCCATGTGGGTGTGATGGTCGATGAACCCCGGCGCAACCACCAGGCCGGCGGCGTCGATGGTGCGGTCCGCCGACCCCTTGAGGCGGCCCACGTCGGCGATCTTGCCGTCCTTCACGCCGACATCCGCCGTGTGGGACGGCAGTCCGGAACCGTCGGCAACGCGGCCTCCGCGAATCAGCAGATCATATTCCATGGACAAGTCCTCCTTGGTCGCAATGCGTGGAGAACAACGGGGCCACCGGCCCGTCCCGCAACCCCTGTTCGCGGAATGCAGCATATTGAATCACATGCGCGAGCGCAACCGTTGCCGCTTGACCCCTCACCAACGTCGTTGCCCTTTTCGCTCCAATCGGCCAAACTTCCCGCGCGATGTTCTTCCAGGGGACCCTCACCCCGACCCTCTCCCAGAGGGAGAGGGGGACAGAGGGAGGTGAGCCGCTCTCCCAAGGAGAGCCGGAGCCATATTAACCCTCTCCCTCTGGGAGAGGGTGGCCGAAGGCCGAGTGAAGGCCTGGGCTATCGAACTACCAGTAGGAGCAATCATGGATCTCAAGGTCGTAGGGCAGCCGATCGGGCGCGTGGAGGGACCGGACAAGGTCTCGGGGCGTATGGTTTACACGGCGGACGTGGACGCGCCGGATGCGCTCTGGGGCAAGTGCCTGCGCAGCACCATGGCGCACGCCCGGCTGGCGCGCGTGGACGCATCGCGGGCACGACAGGTGCCCGGGGTCCAAGCGGTGCTGACCGGAGAAGACGTGCCGGATGTTCGCGTGGGGGTCAGCCTCGAGGACCTGTCGGTGCTGGCGCGGGACAAGGTCCGCTTCATTGGGGACAAGATCGCCGCGGTGGCGGCCGACACCCCGGATGCGGCCGAACAGGCGCTGTCGCTGATCGAGGTGGAGTACGAGGAACTGCCCGCCGTCGCCGACGTCGAAGATGCCCTGGCCGACGGCGCCCCGGTGATTCACGAGGGGCTCGCCGGCTATGCGGGCGTGCCTAGCCGTCCCGACGACCAACCCAACGTCCTGTCGCTCAAGGAACACACCGCGGGCGACGTGGCGCAGGGCATGACGGAGGCCGAGGTGGTGGTCGAGCACACCTTTCGCACGCCGGGAGTCCACCAAGTTTACCTCGAGCCCCACGCCACCGTGGTATCGACCGGCGACGACGGGCGCATCGACGTGTGGGCGTCGTGCAAGGCGCCGTTCCGGCTCAAGAAGATGCTGGCCGCGCAACTGGCGCTGGAAGAGGAGAACATCCACGTCCACGGCGTGGCCCTGGGCGGCGACTTCGGCGGCAAGGGATCCCAGATGGACGTGCCGGTCTGCTACTACCTCTCCCGGGCCGCCGGGCGCCCGGTGAAGATGGTGATGAACTACACCGAGGAGCTCATGGCCGGCGACCCGCGCCACCCCTCGGTCATGCGCGTCAAGCTCGGGGCGAAGCGCGACGGGGCCCTGGTGGCGCTGGACAGCGACATCTACTTCGACAGCGGCGCCTACTCGGGCTTCAAGCCGTCGGAAATCGACGGCTCGTACGTCGTCAACGCCTACCGCATCCCCAACTACGCCATCCGCACCTACAACGTCTATACCAACGGCGTCCCGGGCGGCTACATGAAGTCGCCGGGACAGCCGCAGGCGGTCTTCGCCATCGAGTCGCTGCTGGACATGCTGGCCCGGGAGCTGGACCTGGATCCGGTGGCGATACGGCTCAGGAACCTGATGCAGGACGGCGACGTGCTGCCCAACAAGCGGGGGATGGAAAAGATCCGCTGCCGCGAGACCATCGAGGCCGCGCTGGCGGCCGCCGGCTGGCACGGAGACAAACCGGGAGTGGACACCGGCCGGGGCATGGCTCTGGGCTTCCGGCACACCGGCGGCAGCGGCACCGTCAACCTGGAAGTCTCGTGCAACTCCGGCGGCGAAGTCACGGTGCTGACCGCGATTCCCGACATCGGCACCGGCACCCACACGCTCCTGCGGCAGATCACGGCGGAGTTGCTGACCGTGCCCGCCGAACAGGTCCAGGTGGCCCGCGGCGACACCGATACATTCGACACCGACGCCGAGCCCGGCGGCAGCAAGATCACCGCCATGGTCGGGCGCGGCCTAGTGGAAGCCGTGGAGGAACTGCGCGACCGGATCACCGAGGCCGCCGCCGACGCCCTCGGCTGCAGGGCGGACGAGGTCACCCTGGCCGACGGCCGCTTCAGCGCCGGCGCCGCGACGCTGGCCTTCGCGGACGTGGCCGGGAGGCTCATCGCCGAAGAAAAGGACCTGTCGGTACGCAAGTCCTACCAGCCCCAGCGCTCCCCGGTGCCGGCGTTCTTCGTCCAGGTGGCGGAGGTGGCGGTGGACCGCGAGACCGGCACCGTGGACGTGAAGAGGGTGGTGACGGCCCACGACGTCGGCACCATCATCAACCCGCTGGGCCACCAGGGGCAGATCGACGGCGGCTTCGTGCAGGGCCTGGGCTACGCGGTAATGGAGGAAATGCTCAAGGACGGACCCCGGGTCACCACCCTGAACCTCGGCGATTACTGCGTGCCGTGCGTCAAGGACCTGCCGCCGCTCGAAACCGTGCTGGTGGAAGACCAGACCGGGCCCGGCCCCTACAACGCCAAGGCCATCGGGGAGATGAGCATCGTGCCCACGGCGCCGGCCATCGCCAACGCCGTGGAGGCGGCGGTGGGCGTGCGCATCCTCGACCTCCCCATCACCGCGGAGAAGGTGTTCAACGCGCTACAGGAGGGATGAACGGCCTCCCGCCCCGCCCCTGGATTCCGGCTTTCGCCGGAATGACAGGGTTGGTACGTCGTCGCCTCAGGAGCTTGGCACAGCCTGTTGCACGGGAATGACGACCCAAGGGTTTCCTCACGCCTCCTACGACTTGGGCCAGGACGTAATCTGCGACTCGGGGCGCAGCTTGCTCCTGTCGTAGGTTTCCCAGTGGACGAAGTCCGCGACCTTGCGGCGCGGCTTGGCTTTGGGCCAGTTTCGGGCGCGGCCCACGGGGACGACCCAGAGAAGACGGAGCGCCCTGGGAACCTTGAACAACGCCCGCAGCTCGGGCTCCACTTCCTTGCGGACCGAGACCCACACCGTGCCGAACCCCATGCCGGCGGCAACGAGCATCATGTGCTCCACCGCGTTTGCCACGTTGGCCTGAAACAGCTTCTCCCTGTCGGACGGCTGGCGCGTGGTCAGGTACACCCGTTTGGTGCGCGCATCCCCGCATGCCAGGATCAGGGCGCTCACGTCGCCCACGTAGTCTTTCTTGAGCCCCTTGTAGTGCACCGGATCTTCCAGCTTGCGCTGATTCCACTCGTGGGAGTAGATCTGCCGGACCTTCCTCATCTTGGCCCGGTCCCGTGTCACGATGAACTCCCAGGGCTGGCTGTTGGCGCCGGAGGGAGCCAAGCGCGCGGCTTCGAACATGAGCCGGAGCTGTTCGTCGGTTATCCGCCCGCTCCTGTAGACTCGCACGCTACGCCGGGTCGCCATCACTTCCAGTAGTTTGTCTGCCTCCACGGTGTTCTCCTTGCGGCCGACGGCCGGCTTGTTCCCGTACAAGATGGCATCCTTCCCCACCCTGTGTTAGTGTCCTGTCCCACGCAATCCTGCGCATCTTTGTACACCTGTTCGTGAGACACAACACCGACAGTAACATGGTGAACATCGTCGGAATCGTCGCCAAGTACGGTGAAGAGAAGGCCGAGACGCTCATGAGGAGCACCATCCCGTGGCTCGAAGGCCGCGGCATGGAGGTGCTGGTGGAGGCCGAGTTCGGCACCACCGGCGGCCGCGTGGCGCGAAAGGCGGAGATGGCCGAGCGCGCCGACCTGATCATCGTACTGGGAGGAGACGGCACGCTCCTGAGCATCGCCCGGCTCGTCGAACGGCCCGAGGTGCCCATCGTGGGCGTGAACCTCGGAGGCCTCGGCTTCATCACCGAGATCGCCATGGACGAACTCGAGGAGGTCCTGGCCAGCACCATCGCGGAGAACTACACCATCGAGAAACGCATGACCCTGAGCGTGGGCATCTCGGGCCAGGACGGCGTCCGCAGCCTGAGGATCCTCAACGACGCGGTCATCACCAAGGGGGCGCGATCCAAGATCATCGATCTGGAAACCTACGTGGGCAGCGACTACCTGTGCACCTACCGGGCCGACGGGCTGATCATCTCCACGCCCACGGGCTCGACGGCGTACTCGCTGGCGGCCGGCGGTCCGATTCTCCATCCGGCCATGGGAGCCATCATCCTTTGCCCCATCTGCCCCCATACGCTCACCACCAACCGGCCCATCGTCATCGCCAGCGATGCCAGGATCCGCACGACCCTGAGGTCCGCCGGGGACACCGTGGTGCTGATTCCGGACGGCCAGGAGGGGATCCTGCTGCACAACGGCGACCGCGTGGAGGTGCGCCGCCACAAGTCGCCGGTGTCTTTGGTGCGGGTGCCGACCCGATCCTACTTCGACGTGCTTCGCAGCAAGCTCAAGTGGGGTGAACTGTAGGGGCGGGGGTCAAACCCGTCCGCGTCCGCATGACCGGAACCATCGTCAGCAAGTGTCGTGGGGCAC
>JAJDTQ010000089.1 GCA_022827045.1 Candidatus Binatia bacterium | reverse complement strand
GGCACCATCGCGGCGTTCCGTTACGTCTTCGTCGCCGGCACCACGGAGGAGGCGCTCAAAACCGCCGGCGACTCCTTCATCCAGGCCTACGAGAACATGTACTTCCGCTGGCCGCACCCGGTTATCAAACGGCCTGCCGGGGAGCTCACCATCGAGCGGCTGGCGGAGAACCGCATCATCCTGGGCGACCCCGACACCTGCATCCGGGAGATCTCGCGCTTCCGGCAGGAGATCGGGCTCGATCACCTGGTCTGCCGCTTCTCCGTCCCGGGCATCTCCCGCGAGGCGTCCATGGCATCCCTCGACCTCTTCGCCCGGGAGGTCATGCCGGCCCTCGGGTGAGGGCCGGCTGAACGGCGTCGAGGGCGGAGTCGAGCTCCCGCCACCAGTTGGTCATCGCCTCGCTCTGGGCCATTCGCTCCCGCACCCTGCGCCGCTCGTGGCTCACGGCGGTGTAGTCCAGGCCGCCCAGGTGCGCGCCGATGGCCTGCTGGGTCAGGCCGCCGTGACGATAGAGCAACTCCATCAGGATGCCCCGCTGGTCGCGGCAGCGGCCCCGCTTGCGCCGGAGCCGTTCGGGCGTGAGGTTGAAGTACCTTGCCGCCTCGGCCGTGATCCGGGCGGGTTCCAGCCGCGGCGTCGGAGGCGGCAACGTTGCCTGTCCGGCACTCCCGGTCATGCCGGCCCATTGCTGCCTGGAACTTGCCCAGAAGCGGTCGTCGCCCAGGATGACCTGCCCGCGCAGCTCCTTCCAGGGGCTCGACACGCCCTGCTCCAGGGCGTCCTGCACGAACCGGCCGTACCGACGCCGGGAGTTCCCGACTCGCGACAGCACCTCCTCGTAGTGGAGCCACGATTCCCGGCGGCGGGCCGAGACATACCCGCCGAGGCTGCTCCAGGGGTATAGCCAGAGTTGCCGGACCTGTTCGGGCACGATTCCTCTCCGCAGGCGGGGGGTGCGCACCGGGTTGATGTGGACATGCCGGCTGACCGCCAGCAGCCATGCGTCGGGCTGCAGCAGGATGGCCTTGAAGCGGCCCTGGTAGAGATGGCCGGTGCGGCGGTGCCGCCGGTTGAAGTAGGAGGTGTAGGCCACGTTGAAGTGGCGCATGAACTCGGAGAGATTGGCCTTGGGGGTGTCCACGACGAGATGAAAGTGGTTGTTCATCAGGACGTAGGAATGGAGCCGGACCTCGTAGATCTCCAGCGACCTCCGCAACCGTTCGAGGAAGGCACGCCGGTCGTCGTCGTCCCGGAAGACGTGCCGCCGGTCGTTGCCCCGGCAGGTCACGTGGTAGTGCGCGTGCGGGTACTCGATCCGTAAAGGTCGTGCCATGTTACTCCCGAGAAGACACAGTTCAAGGTCTGACCCCTTGGATCCATTATCGCCGCGGGGGAGCGGATGTCAAGGGGAGATGTGGATGGGTGCGGCCGGGATCCGGTCAGCCGGCCAATCGTTCGATGACCGCGTCGGCGAAGGCCTCGGTGCCGAGGTCGCCGCCCAGGTCCCGGGTCTTGCGGTCGTCGTCGAGGGCGCGGTCGTAGGCGGCCTTGATGCGTTCGGCGACCTGGCGGCAGTGCTCGTCCTCGCGCGTATCCGCCAGGTGGTTCAGCATCATCACCGCGGACATCAGCATCGCCAGGGGGTTGGCGACGCCGGTGCCGGCGATGTCCGGCGCCGAGCCGTGCACCGCTTCGAAAACGGCGCGCTCGTCACCGAAGTTGGCCCCCGGAACCACCCCGAGCCCGCCCACGAGCCCCGCGCACAGGTCGCTGATGACGTCGCCGTAGAGGTTTTCCAGGAGCAGCACGTCGAAGCGGCCGGGATCCTGCACGAGCTTCATGCAGCCGGCGTCGATGATGTTCTCCTCGTACTCGATGTTCGGGTACTCGTGCTGGTGGATGCGGCGGGCGCACTGCAGGAACAGGCCGTCGGTCACCTTCATGATGTTGGCCTTGTGGAAGACGGTGATCTTGCGCCGCTGGCGCCGGGTGGCGAAGCGGAACGCCCAGTGGGCGATGCGCAGGCTGGCGCTCTTGGTGGCCACTTTCATGCTCATCACCACGTCGTCGGTGACCTGGTTCTCGACGCCGCTGTAAAGCCCTTCGGTGTTCTCGCGGACGATGATGAGGTCCACGTCCTCGAAGCGCGTGGGCGCCCCCGCCAGCGAGCGCACCGGCCGCACCGCCGCATACAGGTTGAGCCGTTGCCGCAGTTGCACGTTGACGGAGGTAAAGCCCTCGCCTACCGGCGTGGTGCAAGGGCCTTTGAGGGCCACTCCATGGTGCTCGATGGCTTCCGTGGTGGACTCGGGCAGCACGTCGGACCCGCCTTCGAGCGCGGCGACGCCTGCCTTGCGTTCGACCCATTCGATGGGCGCGGCGGCGGCCTCGAGAATGCGGCGCACCGCCGCCGTGATCTCGGGACCGATACCATCCCCGGGGATGAGTACTGCGGAATGCTTCTTCATGGGAGTTGATCTGCTTTCGTGGTCGCCGCCCGTCAGGCGCGGCGCCCGTGCGGAGAGCCTTCAATATAGCCGAAAAAAATCGCTCCGGGGAGCCTTCCGCGACCTCGCCGACAACGGTTCCGGGTACCGACGAGGGCGTCCGACATGAAAGGTTTTGCATTTTCCGCCCCGTTCTGGCAACGGACTATTGCGAGTGATGCCCATGTTCGAGGGATTCGCGACACACGATATCCGTTGCGAGAATGCCACGATCCATTGCCGCGTCGGCGGTCGGGGCGACCCGCTGTTGCTGTTGCACGGATTCCCGCAAACGCATGTCCAGTGGCACCGCCTGGCTCCGCTGTTGATGGATGCGTTTACGCTGGTCATCCCCGACCTCCGCGGTTACGGAGCGAGTCTGGGGCCCGCGCCCGATCCGGAGCATATCAACTACTCCAAACGCGAGATGGCCCGGGACATGGTCCAGGTCATGTCGGAGGTCGGGCATGACAGGTTCGGAATCGTCTCGCATGACCGTGGGGCGCGGGTCGGCTACCGGCTTGCGCTCGATCATCCCGAACGGGTCAGCCATTTCGTGAGCCTGGACACCGTCCCGACGCTGGATTCCTGGGAGGCCACGGACATGGAGGTCTCCATCAGGCGATATCATTGGTCTTTTCTGGCTCAACCGGCGCCCTTGCCGGAACGATTGATAGGCGCGGACCCGGACTTCTTCATCTCGCATCTGCTGGACCGGTGGGCCGGAGGGCCGGGTGTGTTGGACCCGGGCGCCGTCGAAGCGTACAAGGCGGCGTTTCGAAAGCCGAGCGTGATGCAGGCGATGGCGGAAGACTATCGAGCCGGTGCAACCATTGACTTCGAGCTCGACCGGCAGGACCGGCAGGCGGGGAGGAAGCTCCAATGCCCGGTCCTGGCGCTGCGGGGCTCGCCCCGCAAGCCCAAGCCGCTTCGTCCGATTTGGGAACGGTGGGCCGACGATGTGTCCGAGGCTGCGTTGGACTGCGGTCACTTCATCGCCGAAGAAGCGCCGGAGGCCTGTGCGGAAGCGATTCGTCGTTTCCTGTCGGCCGGATAGCCCTTTGTCACCCGCGAGGAAGGCCACGCAGCCGACGGGGAAATGACCCGCAGATGGTTGTGCGAGTGAGCCGGACAGGACACTAAGGGGACTAGCGATGAGCGACCAGGTGGAGATCCGGCTCGACGTTCCGTACGGGGGAGGCCCCGACGGCACGCTTTGCAACGACGTGTACCTGCCCGCCGGCCCGGGGCCGCATCCGGCGCTGCTGTGCTTCCACGGCGGCGGCTGGGCCCACGGCAGCCACCGCCAGTACCAGGAGTGGGGGCCGTGGCTGGCGGCCAGGGGCTACGCGCTGGTGGCGGTGGACTACCGGCTGTCGAAGAACGTCTCGCCGTCGTGGCCGGGCGTGCACGACGACATCCGGCGGGCGCTGCGCTGGCTGGTGGCGGAAGCGGCCGGGCTGCGGGTCGATGCGGCGCAACTCGGGCTCGTGGGCGACTCGGCGGGCGGCCACATGGCGGCGTTGCTGGCCCTGGAGGACTGGGTCCGGCCGCACCTGCGGGCGGTGGTGGGAGTGTACGGTATCTACGACCTCCTCGACTGGTGGGAGGTGACGCGGAAACGGCAGGACGACCCGGTGGGCAAGCTCATGGGCAGGACGCCGGCCGAGGCGCCGGAGGACTACCGCAGTTTCTCGCCGCTCCAGGGAGTCGAGGCCCAGGGGGTGCCGCCCGGGGTGCCCTACCTCATCATCCACGGCGAGCAGGACCCCATCGTCCACCACAACCAGTCCGAGCGTTTCATCGCCGCGCTCCGGGCCGCCGGCGCCGAGGTGGAGACCCTGTTCGTCCCGGGCGCCGGCCACTCGTGGTTCACCTACCTGCCCAACGAGCCCGACCGCCGCCGCGTCGACCAGGAGCCCAACCTCACGGTAGCGCCGGTGCTGCTGGATTTCCTGGAGCGCAACCTGGCCTCCCGCTAGTCATTCCCGCACTCCACATTCCCGCACTCCACCGTCATGCTCCACACCGTCATTCCCGCGCTACACCGTTCATTCCCGTACTCCACCGTCATTCCCGCGAAAGCGGGAATCCAGGGGTGGGGAGCCTGGGCAGTTCCATCCCCCGGCCGACATCCCGGCTCAATCGTACTGGGCGGCGCGGCGCTGCCTTAGAAATTCTCCCGCCTCGATGGGCGGGAACTGCCGCGGACGGTGGTCGCCGCAGCAGGAATCGATGCACCGGACCGTCACCTGGCTGTTGGGGTTGTAGAAGAAGACGGTGGAATACCGGGACTGCTTCACGTCCGTGGCGGGCAACGCCACACGGTGCTTGGGCGACCGGAAGATGCCGTTGGTCCACCGCGACAGCAAATCCGCCACGTTGACCGTGACCGTGCCGGGAATAGCCGGGACGGTCAGCCACCGGCCGTCCACCAGCGCCTGCAGTCCCTCCACCGCGTCCTGAAAGACCAGCGTGACCGTGCCGTAGTCGGAATGGCTCCCGGCGCGCAGTTGACCGGCGTCGGGCCGGTGCTCCACGGGCGGGTAGTGGAAGAAGCGCAC
>JAJDTQ010000238.1 GCA_022827045.1 Candidatus Binatia bacterium | reverse complement strand
CACCACGGACGTGACCGGCGCGGTGGAGTTGCCGGAGACGACCGAGATGGTGATGCCGGGGGACAATGTGCAGATGCGGGTGCGGTTGATCGATCCGATCGCGATGGAGGAGGGGTTGCGTTTTGCGATCCGCGAGGGGGGCCGCACGGTGGGTGCGGGCGTGGTCTCGAAGATCCACGAGTAGGCACCGCACAAGCAGCAAACCGATCGTCAACGTCGCACGAGGAGGAATGTCGGGGCGCCGGCCGAATGGCAGGTTCGGCGCAAGTCTGGAGAGAGGCCAGTAGCTCAATTTGGCAGAGCAGCGGTCTCCAAAACCGCAGGTTGGGGGTTCGAGTCCCTCCTGGCCTGCCAGCTTGAAGAGTGGAATGGCGTAATTCTCCAGCCGGCTCCGGCACGAGAGGCAAGGAGCTGACCGGTTCGCGGACATGGCCCAGGGAATCCAAGGTGGAAACTGAAAACCGTTTTCTGGATACGCTGAAACTGCTGCTCGCGGCAGGCATTCTCGTGGGCAGCATTCTCGGCTACTACTACTACGCGGACTTCCCGACTCCGTTGCGCGCGCTGGGTGTGCTCATCGCTTTCGGGCTGGCGGTCGCGGTCGCGATGCAGTCGACCCAGGGCCAGACGCTGTGGCGCTTCATCCAGGGATCACGCGTGGAAATGCAGAAGGTGTTCTGGCCTACCCGCGAGGAGACCCTGCAGACGACGCTGACCGTACTGGTATTCGCCCTGATCATGGGCGTGTTTTTCTGGTTGCTCGACCTGTCGCTGCTGGCGTTGACGCGACGTCTGACCGGGCAGGGGGGCTGATCCGTGTCGGACTTGAGGTGGTACGTGGTCCACGCGTATTCGAATTTCGAACACAAGGTCAAGTCCTCTCTGGAAGAGCGGATCAAGCGCTATGGCCTGGAGGAGAAGTTCGGCGAAATCCTCGTACCGACCGAGGAGGTCGTGGAGATGAGAGACGGGCAGAAACGGCGCAGCGAGCGCAAGTTCTTCCCGGGCTACGTCCTCGTGCAGATGGAGATGGACGAATCGAGCTGGCACCTGGTCAAGGAGGTCCCCAAGGTGCTCGGGTTCATCGGCGGCAGTACCGACAGGCCTGCCCCGATCACGGATGAGGAAGCCACCGCCATTCTGGACCGAGTCCAGGAGGGCGTGGACAAGCCCCGGCCCAAGGTGCTGTTCGAGCCCGGCGAGGTCGTCCGGGTGAACGACGGTCCGTTCAACGATTTCAACGGCGTCGTGGAGAACGTCAATTACGACAAGAACAAGGTTCGGGTGGCGGTCCAGATACTGGGCCGTTCGACCCCGGTTGAACTGGACTTCAGCCAGGTAGAGAAGGCGTAACGCGCACGGAGCCCGAAATGGCGGTCAGGAAAAAGGTCGATACGTTCATCAAGCTGCAGATTCCTGCCGGACAGGCGAATCCGAGCCCGCCCGTGGGTCCGGCCCTCGGGCAGCATGGCGTGAACATCATGGAGTTCTGCAAGGTATTCAACGCGCAGACCCAGAAACTCGAGGCGGGAATGCCCATCCCCGTGGTCATCTCCGTGTACGCAGACAAGAGTTTCACCTTCATTACCAAGACACCGCCCGCCTCGGTGCTGCTGAAGAAGGCCGCCGGCATTCAGAAAGGCAGCGGAACACCGAATACGGAAAAGGTCGGCACGGTCACCCGGGAGCAACTGGAAGAGATCGCGAAGATCAAGGAAGCGGATCTCAACGCCGCGGACATGGATGCTGCGATCAGGATCATCGCCGGCAGCGCACGCAGCATCGGCCTGGAAGTGGAGGGGATGGATGCCCAGACTCACTAAGTACCGCAAGGATGCCAGGGCCCGCGTGGAGCGGGGCCGGGCCTATCCAGCGGACGAAGCTTTCGGCCTGGTGAAGGAACTGGCGAAGGCGAAGTTCACCGAGTCGGTGGACGTCGCCGTCAATCTGGGCGTCGACCCCAGGCGGTCGGACCAGGTGGTGCGGGGCTCGACGGTGCTGCCCAACGGCACCGGCAAGAACGTTCGCGTGGCCGTATTCGCCCAGGGCGACCAGGCCGCCGCCGCCGAGGAGGCCGGGGCGGATATCGTGGGTATGGAGGATCTCGCCGAGACCGTCCAGGGCGGCGAGCTGAATTTCGACGTGGCCATCGCCAGCCCCGATGCCATGCGGGTGGTGGGCCGGCTGGGCCGGATCCTCGGTCCCCGGGGGCTCATGCCCAATCCCAAGGTCGGCACGGTCACCCCGGACGTGGCCGCCGCGGTGCGCAGCGCCAAGGCCGGGCAGGTCCGGTACCGGACCGACAAGGCGGGCGTGGTGCACTGCCAGATCGGCAACGTGGAATTCGGGGTCGAGGCGCTCAGGGAAAACCTGGAGGCATTGCTTTCGGACCTGAACAAGGCCAAGCCTGCGGCCTCGAAGGGACAGTACATGAAGCGCGTCAGCGTGTCGTCGACCATGGGCCCCGGATTCGTCATCGACCAGGCGTCGGTCGGCGGTTGAGGGGGGTCGGGCAGCAGTCTGGCAGGAGAGGGAAATGGCGCTGAATCTGGAGCAAAAGAAGGCCCTGGTCGCCGACGTCAACGCCGTGGCGGCCTCGTCCCTGGCGGCCGTGGTCGCCGAGTACCGCGGTCTGACGGTTGCGGAGATGACCCAACTCAGGACCGAGGCCCGCAACGCCGGCGTCTACATGAAGGTCGTGAAAAACACCCTCGCCCGGCGCGCCGTCGAAGGAACGCCCTTCGAATGCATTCAGCCGTCGCTGAGTGGCCCCCTGCTGCTGGCCTTCTCAAGGGAAGACCCGGGCTCCGCGGCGCGCGTGGTCAAGGGTTTCTCGAGGGAACACGCCCATCTGGTCACCCGATCGGTGGCAGTGGGCGGAGAGCTGTACGATGCCACGAACCTGGACCGTGTGGCGGCACTGCCCAATCTGGACGAGGCCCGCGCGATGCTGCTCAGAACGCTGAACGGGCCGATGACGCAGCTCGTTCGCCTGCTCAGCGAACCCGGATCGATGCTGGCGCGTGCCCTGAAGGCGCGCAGCGAGCAGGACGAGTAACCAATCTCGGTTGAGAAGTTAGAACTTGAATTCACCTGATGGAGAAGTAAGCCATGGCTTTGACGAATGAACAGCTCATCGAGGAGTTGAGCAACAAGCCGATCATGGAAGTCGTTGATCTGGTGAGGTCGCTGGAGGAGAAGTGGGGCGTATCCGCCGCGGCTCCGGTGGCCGTCGCTGCCGACGGCGGTGGCGCCGCCGCGGAGGACGAGGCGGAGGAGCAGACCGAATTCGACGTCATCATGACCAGTTTCGGTTCCGCCAAGGTGCCCGTCATCAAGGTGGTCAGATCGCTGACCGGGCTCGGGCTGAAAGAGGCCAAGGACCTGGTCGAAGCCGCGCCGAGCGCGGTTCGGGAAGCCATCACCAGGGAAGAAGCAGAGGATGTGAAGAAGCAGCTCGAAGAGGCTGGCGCGAGCGTCGATATCAAGTGACTCGCATCCGCCTCCGTCACCGCGGGCTGTTTTCCCGGATCGGCGGGAGCCCGTGGAGCGCACGCGCACACACGCGCAGCGGCATCGCGCTGGGCGTGCCCTGCATCGTCGTCATACCAACGCAGTCGAGGTAACTCGCGATGGCGTATTCGTTTACTGAAAAAAAACGCATTCGAAAGAATTTCGGCAAGCTGCCGTCGGTTCTGGACGTTCCCTACCTGCTTTCGATCCAGCTCGACTCCTACCGGGGGTTCCTGCAGCGGGACGTGCCGGCGGAGGATCGCATCGAGACGGGGCTGCATGCCGCGTTCAAGAGCGTTTTCCCCATTGTCAGCTACTCGGGTAACGCCGCGCTGGAGTACATGAGTTACCGCCTGGGCGAGCCGGTTTTCGACGTCAAGGAGTGCCAGCTTCGCGGGCTCACCTATGCCGCGCCGCTGCGCGTCCTGGTGCGCCTGGTGATCTACGACCGGGACGCCCCCGCCAGCAAGAAGAAGATCAAGGACATTCGCGAGCAGGAAGTGTATCTGGGCGAGATGCCCATGATGACCGAGCACGGTACCTTCGTGGTCAACGGCACGGAGCGGGTGATCGTCTCGCAGCTGCACCGTTCGCCCGGCGTGTTCTTCGACCACGACAAGGGCAAGACGCATTCCTCGGGCAAGCTGCTGTTTTCCGCGCGGGTGATTCCGTACCGCGGTTCCTGGCTTGATTTCGAGTTCGATCCCAAGGATTGCGTATTCGTGCGCATCGACCGCCGCCGCAAACTGCCGGTGACCATCCTGCTGCGGGCGCTGGACTACAACAACGAGCAGATGCTCGAGATGTTCTTCGACATCAACGAGTTCACGCTCACGCGCAAGGCCATCCGGTTGAAGCTCGTTGCCGAAAGGCTCAGGGGCGAGACCGCCAGTTTCGATATCAGGGTCGGCGACAGGACGGTGGTGGAGAAGGACCGGCGGATTACGGTTCGCCACGTGCGCCAGTTGCAGAAAGCGGGCGTCAGGCACCTGGAAGTGCCGTCGGATTACCTGGACGGCCGGATCCTGGCCCATGACATCGTCGACGGGGAAACCGGCGAGCTGCTGGCCCGGGCCAACGAAGAGCTGGATGCTGCGAAAGTCGATTCGTTGATCGAAGCAGGGGTCAAGTCCATCGGCACGCTGTACGTCAACGACCTTGACCGGGGTCCGTTCATCTCCAATACGCTGCGCATCGACCAGACTCAATCGCGCCTGGAAGCGCTGGTGGAAATCTACCGGATGATGCGGCCGGGAGAACCGCCCACCAAGGAGGCCGCCGAGAACCTGTTCCAGAACCTGTTCTTCAATCCGGAACGCTATGACCTTTCGGCCGTGGGCCGGATGAAGTTCAACCGCCGGGTGGGGCGGAAATCCTCCGAAGGCGAAGGCGTACTGACAAACGAGGACATCATCGAAGTCCTGCGGACGCTGATCGACATCCGAAACGGCAACGGCACCGTGGACGATATCGACCACCTGGGCAACCGGCGCGTGCGCAGCGTCGGCGAAATGGCCGAGAACGCGTTCCGTATCGGGTTGGTGCGCGTCGAGCGGGCGGTCAAGGAACGCCTGACGCTGGCCGAGTCCGAGGGCCTCATGCCCAAGGAAATGATCAACGCCAAGCCGGTGTCCGCGGCGGTAAAGGAATTCTTCGGTTCCAGCCAGCTTTCCCAGTTCATGGATCAGCAGAATCCGCTTTCGGAAGTGACCCACAAGCGGCGCGTGTCGGCGCTGGGCCCCGGCGGCCTGACCCGGGAACGGGCCGGGTTCGAGGTTCGCGACGTGCACCCCACGCACTACGGCCGGGTCTGCCCGATCGAGACGCCGGAGGGCCCGAACATCGGGCTCATCAACTCCCTGGCCGTCTACGCCCGAACCAATGAATACGGATTCCTGGAAACACCCTACCGGCGCGTGATCAACGGCCGGGTCAGCAACGACATCCAGTACCTGTCAGCGATCGAGGAAGGCCAGTACGTGATCGCCCAGGCCAACTCGAACCTGACGACCCGGGGCCAGTTCGTGGATGACCTCGTGTCCTGCCGTTTCAAGAACGAGTTCACCCTGTTTCCGCCGAAGCAGGTGCAATACATGGATGTGTCCCCCAAACAGATCGTGTCGGTGGCGGCATCGCTGATCCCGTTCCTCGAGCACGACGACGCCAACCGCGCGCTGATGGGCTCGAACATGCAGCGCCAGGCGGTGCCCACGCTGCGTACCGAAACGCCGCTGGTCGGCACGGGCATGGAACGCGCCGTGGCGGTGGACTCGGGTGTGACGGTGATCGCCACCCGGGGCGGCACGGTGGACTCCGTGGATGCCTCGCGCATCGTGGTGCGGGTCGACGACAGCGAGACCAGCGCCGGAGAAGCCGGGGTCGACATCTACAACCTCACCAAGTACACCCGTTCCAACCAGAACACCTGCATCAACCAGCGGCCTCTGGTGAAGGCCGGGGACGTCATCGAGCGCGACGACGTGCTGGCCGACGGGCCGTCAACCAGCCTGGGCGAACTGGCGCTGGGCCAGAATCTGCTGGTGGCGTTCATGCCGTGGAACGGCTACAACTTCGAGGACTCCATCCTGATCTCCGAACGCGTGGTGGAGGAGGACCGCTTTACCACGATCCACATCGAGGAACTGACCTGCGTTGCCCGGGACACAAAGCTCGGCCCGGAGGAAGTAACCGGGGATATTCCCAACGTCGGTGACGCTGCCCTGACCAAACTGGATGAATCCGGGATCGCCTTCATCGGTGCGGAAGTGCAGGCGGGCGACATCCTCGTGGGCAAGGTCACGCCCAAGGGCGAAACCCAGCTCACGCCGGAGGAAAAGCTCCTGCGGGCCATCTTCGGCGAGAAGGCCTCGGACGTGAAGGATACGTCGTTGCGCGTGCCCCCCGGCATGGACGGCACGGTAATCGACGTGCGCGTGTTCACCCGCGACGGCGTCGAGAAGGACGCCCGGGCGCTGGCCATCGAGCGGCAGGAGCTGGAGGCGGTACGCAAGGACCTGGACGATCAGCGGCGCATCCTGGAAGAGGACATCTTCCAGCGGGTCGAGAGGCTGCTGGTCGGAGAGGCCGCGGCGGGAGGCCCGAAGAAGCTCAAGGCCGGCAGCGAGATCACGGCATCCTACCTGTCCGATCTGCCCAGGGATCGCTGGTTCGAGATCCGGGTCAAGGACGATGCGCTCAATTCGCAGCTGGAGCGCGCGGCCGAGCGGCTGCGGGCGCAGAGCGAGGAATTCGAGCGGCGTTTCGACGAGAAGCACCACAAGATCACCGCGGGCGACGATCTGGCACCGGGCGTGCTGAAGATGGTCAAGGTCTACCTGGCCGTGAAGCGCCATATCCAGCCGGGCGACAAGATGGCGGGCCGGCACGGCAACAAGGGCGTGATCTCCACGATCATTCCGGTGGAGGACATGCCCTACATGGAGGACGGTACCGCCGTCGATATCGTGCTCAACCCCCTGGGCGTGCCGTCGCGGATGAATGTCGGCCAGGTGCTCGAAACCCACTTGGGCTGGGCAGCCAAGGAGCTGGGCCGCAAGATCGGCGAAATGGTGAATGCGCGGACCTCCGCGGCCGCCATGCGCCGCTACCTGGAGGGCATCTACAACAAGACCGGCGGGCAGCGGGAAAGCCTTCGCAGCCTGAATGCCAAGTCGATCATGGAGCTTGCCCGCAACCTGAGCCAGGGTGTACCCATCGCCACGCCGGTATTCGACGGCGCCAACGAAGTGGAAATCAAGGGACTTCTGGACATGGCGGAACTGCCCGAATCCGGTCAGACGACCCTCTACGACGGGCGCACCGGCGAGCCGTTCAACCGTCCGGTCACCGTGGGCTACATGTACATGCTCAAGCTCAACCACCTGGTTGACGACAAGATGCATGCACGTTCCACCGGCCCCTACAGCCTGGTCACCCAGCAGCCGCTGGGGGGCAAGGCCCAGTTCGGCGGCCAGCGGTTCGGCGAGATGGAGGTGTGGGCGCTGGAGGCCTACGGCGCGTCCTACACGCTCCAGGAAATGCTCACCGTGAAGTCCGACGACGTCCAGGGCCGCACCAAGATGTACAAGAATATCGTTGACGGAACCCACCAGATGCAGGCGGGCATGCCGGAGTCGTTCAACGTGTTGGTCAAGGAGATTCGATCTCTCGGCATCAACATCGACCTGGAAGAGGTCCAGTGAACCGGCGCACGTCCGCCCCATCGGCAACAGGTACAGTCATATGAAAGATCTACTGAGACTCTTCCGCCAGCAGGCGCCGATCGAGGACTTCGACGCCATCCGCATCGGCCTTGCGTCGCCGGACATGATCCGGTCGTGGTCGTACGGCGAGGTCAAGAAGCCGGAGACGATCAACTACCGGACCTTCAAGCCGGAGCGCGACGGGCTGTTCTGCGCGAAGATCTTCGGACCCATCAAGGACTACGAGTGCCTGTGCGGAAAGTACAAGCGCCTCAAGCACCGGGGAGTCGTGTGCGAGAAATGCGGTGTGGAGGTCACCCAGACCAAGGTGCGCCGCGAGCGCATGGCGCACATCGAGCTGGCCAGCCCCGTGGCGCACATCTGGTTCCTGAAGTCGCTGCCGTCGCGGATCGGCCTGATGCTCGACATGACCCTGCGGGAGATCGAGCGGATCCTCTACTTCGAAGCCTTCGTGGTGGTGGACCCGGGCCTGACGGACCTGGAGCGGGGTCAGCTTCTCACTGACGAAACGTATCTCGAGGCCATTGAACAGTACGGCAACGAGTTCGATGCCCGCATGGGTGCCGAGGCGGTTCGCGACCTGCTGCTTTCGCTGGACCTGGACGAGGAGGTGGCAGGGGTTCGGGAAGGGATTTCCAAGACCAACTCCGCGACCAAGATCAAGCGCCTGTCGAAGCGGTTGAAGTTGCTCGAGTCCTTCACCGACTCGACCAATCAGCCGGCCTGGATGGTGATGACGGTGCTGCCGGTCCTGCCGCCGGACCTGAGGCCGCTGGTGCCGCTGGACGGGGGGCGCTTCGCAACGTCCGACCTGAACGACCTCTACCGGCGGGTCATCAACCGCAACAATCGGCTGCGCCGGCTGCTGGAGCTGAATGCGCCGGATATCATCGTGCGCAACGAGAAGCGGATGCTGCAGGAGTCCGTGGATGCGCTGCTGGACAACGGCAGGCGCGGCCGCGCGATCACCGGCACCAACAAGCGCCCGCTGAAGTCCCTGGCCGACATGATCAAGGGCAAGCAGGGGCGGTTTCGCCAGAATCTCCTCGGCAAGCGCGTGGACTATTCCGGGCGCTCGGTCATCGTGGTCGGCCCGACGCTCAAGCTGCACCAGTGCGGCCTGCCCAAGAAGCTGGCCCTGGAGCTGTTCAAGCCGTTCATCTTCTCGAAGCTGCAGTTGCGCGGCCAGGCCACCACCATCAAGGCCGCCAAGCGGCTGGTGGAGCGCGAGGGCCCGGAAGTCTGGGACATCCTCGAAGAGGTGATCCGCGAGCACCCGGTCATGCTCAACCGCGCCCCGACGCTGCACCGCCTGGGCATTCAGGCGTTCGAGCCGGTGCTGATCGAAGGCAAGGCGATTCAACTGCATCCGCTGGTCTGCACGGCCTTCAACGCCGACTTCGACGGCGACCAGATGGCCGTCCACGTGCCGCTTTCGATCGAGGCGCAACTGGAGGCGCGCGCGCTGATGATGGCCAGCAACAACATTCTCTCGCCGGCCAACGGCGACCCCATCATCGTGCCCTCCCAGGACGTCGTGCTCGGCCTTTACTACATGACCCGCGAGCGCATCAACGCGCGCGGCGAGGGCATGCTGTTCTCGGGGGTGGAGGAGATCCACCGGGCGTACGAGAACGGTGCCGTGGAACTGCACGCCAGGGTCCGGGTCCGGGTGCCGGCCGCCAACGGCGAGGCCGTCGGTGACGAGTCGCCGGCGACCCGGCTGGTGGACACCACCGTGGGCCGCGCGCTGCTGTCGGAGATCGTGCCGAAGGGGTTGAGCTTCGACCTGATCAACCAGCCCATGAACAAGCGCGCCGTCTCCAGGGTCATCAACGCGTCCTACCGGCAACTTGGCCTGAAGACGACCGTCATATTCGCGGACCAGCTCATGTACATGGGCTTCAACTACGCCACCAACGCCGGCGTGTCCTTCGGAGTCAACGACATGGTCGTCCCCGAAGAGAAGCACGGCATTCTCGATGACGCCGAACAGGAGGTGAAGGAGATCCAGGATCAGTACGCGTCCGGATTGGTCACCGACGGCGAACGGTACAACAAGGTGGTGGATATCTGGTCGCGGACCAACGACCACGTCGCCAAGGCGATGATGCAGAAACTGGGCTCGGAGACGGTGCTCGATGCCCAGGGCGAGGAGGCCAGGCAGGAGTCCTTCAATTCCATCTACATGATGGCCGATTCCGGCGCGCGGGGCTCGGCGGCACAGATTCGCCAGTTGGCGGGCATGCGCGGCCTGATGGCGAAGCCGGACGGATCGATCATCGAGACGCCGATCACCGCCAATTTCCGCGAGGGCCTGGACGTACTGCAGTACTTCATTTCCACCCACGGCGCGCGCAAGGGCCTCGCCGACACGGCGCTCAAGACGGCGAACTCCGGTTACCTGACCCGCCGCCTGGTGGACGTGGCGCAGGATCTGGTGGTCACGGAGGCAGACTGCGGCACCGAAAACGGCCTGATGATGACCCCGCTCGTGGAGGGCGGCGACGTGGTCGAGCCGTTGCGGGAACGCGTCCTGGGCCGCGTGGCCGCGGTGGACGTGGTGGCGCCCGGAACCGATACGGTGGTGCTCGAAGCGGGCTCGCTGCTGGATGAGCGCGCGGTGACGAAGCTGGAATCGGCGTCCATCGATCAGCTCCTGGTGAGGTCTCCCATCACCTGCGAGACCCGTTACGGGGTCTGCGCACTGTGCTACGGCCGAGACCTGGCACGCGGAAGCCGGGTCGACAAGGGCGAGGCGGTGGGCGTCATCGCCGCTCAGTCCATCGGCGAGCCCGGCACGCAGCTCACCATGCGCACCTTCCACATCGGCGGCGCCGCATCCCGTTCGGCGGCGGTCAACAGCGTGGAGGTGAAGACCGCGGGCACGACCAAGACGTACGAAATGAAGACCGTGCAACACGCGGAAAAGGGTCATTTCGTCGCCACCTCCCGTTCCGGAGAGCTGGCGGTTCTGGACGAATTCGGCCGCGAGCGGGAACGCTACAAGGTACCCTACGGCGCCACCATTGCCGTCAGCGAAGGCGACAGGGTGGAGCCGGGGCAACTGGTGGCCAACTGGGATCCCCACACCCATCCGGTGGTCGCGGAAGTCAGCGGCAGCCTGCGTTTCGAAGACTTCGTGGATGACGTCACGGTGACCACCCAGGTCGACGAGATCACGGGCCTGACCAGCATCCTGGTGCTGGACCCGGCAAAGCGCGGCGCAGGCGCGGACTACCGCCCCACCGCCCGTCTGGTGGACGCCGAAGGCGAGCCGGTGTACTTCCCCAATACGGACATCCCGGCGTCCTACGCGCTGCCCGCGGGCGCGGTGCTCAGCATGGAGGACGGGGCCACCGTGGTGGTGGGCGACGTCATCGCGAGGCTGCCCCAGGAGACTTCCAAGACCCGCGACATCACCGGCGGCCTGCCGCGGGTGGCGGACCTGTTCGAGGCCCGCCGGCCCAAGGAGCCCGCGATTCTCGCCGAGCACACCGGGATCGTGGGTTTCGGCAAGGAAACCAAGGGCAAGCGGCGACTGGTCATTACCGGCGAAGACGGTGACGCTCACGAGGAGTTGATTCCCAAGTGGCGCCACCTGAATGTCTTCGAGGGCGAGAGCGTCGTTCGCGGCGAGATCATCGCCGATGGCGAACCCAATCCCCACGACATCCTGCGGCTGCAGGGCGTGGCGAAACTGGCGGACTACCTGGTCCGGGAGATTCAGGACGTCTACCGCCTGCAGGGCGTGAAGATCAACGACAAGCACATCGAGGTCATCATCCGGCAGATGCTGCGCAAGGTGGAGATCGCCAAACCCGGCGACACGCGATTCCTGCGCGGGGAACAGGTGGACCGGGCCCGGGTGCTCGACACCAACGAGGAGCTGGAGGCGCAGATGGAGGAGCAGGCCACCTACGTTCCCGTGCTGCTGGGAATCACCCGGGCGTCGCTGGCAACGGAGTCGTTCATCTCGGCCGCATCCTTCCAGGAAACCACCCGGGTGCTCACCGAGGCGGCGGTTCGCGGCATGCAGGACAACCTGCGGGGCCTGAAGGAAAATGTCATTGTCGGACGCCTGATTCCGGCGGGCACGGGCTATGCCCACCACGAAGAGCGGCGGCGCACCGAGGAGGACATCCTCGCCGAGGAACTCAAGGAACTGGAATCTTCCCTGGCCGAGTCGGCCGAACCAGCCGAAGATTCGCTGAAAGTAGCGGTCGCGGCGCCGGCCGACGCAGGCTCGGGCGCCGGGGAGGCGCAGGAATCGGCGGCGGGCTGACGCCCCGGAATCTCCGGTTGACAGGCCAACTGGGTCAACCCTAGAATCTCTCGCGGTTCAGGGTCGGCCGGGACGGTCGAGACAACCAGCAGGTACCGGGACCTGTCCCGGTCGAAGACAGCGTGGCCCGGCTGCCGCAGGACCGGCAGCGGGCCCGATTTATTTGTGTGTGTAACGGATGGCGACGACGAATCAACTGGTCAGGAAGCCCCGCTCGATCAAGCGGGCCAAGAGCAACGTTCCGGCGCTGGGCGCCTCGCCCCAGCGGCGCGGCGTCTGCACGCGTGTCTACACCACGACGCCGAAGAAACCCAATTCGGCGATGCGCAAGGTGGCCCGCGTGCGGCTGACCAACGGCTTCGAGGTAACCAGCTATATCGGCGGCGAAGGCCATAACCTGCAGGAACACTCGGTGGTGCTCATTCGCGGCGGGCGGGTCAAGGATCTGCCGGGCGTGCGCTACCATGTGGTGCGCGGCACGCTGGATTGCGCCGGTGTCGGCGACCGCCGCCAGGGCCGCTCCAAGTACGGCGCCAAGCGGCCGAGAAACTGACGGCGGCGGACCCCTACCATGTCACGACGCAGCAGAGCCCCCCGCCGAGAAGTACTGCCGGATCCCAAGTACGGCGACCGGATGCTGGCCAAGTTCATCAACATGGTCATGCTGAACGGCAAGAAATCGGTGGCCGAGCGCATCGTGTACGGTGCCCTGGACCGCATCTCCGTACGGTCGGGGCAGGACGAGCAGAAGTCGCTGGAACTCCTCGCCCAGGCGCTGGACAACATCAAGCCGGTGGTCGAGGTGAAGTCCAGGCGCGTGGGTGGAGCCACGTACCAGGTCCCGGTGGAAGTCCGCGCCACCCGGCGGGAAACGCTGGCCATGCGCTGGGCCATCGACGCGGCCCGCAAGCGCCCGGAAAAAACCATGGCGCTGCGCCTCGCCCACGAACTGCTGGACGCGGCGGATAACCGCGGCTCGGCGGTAAAGCGGCGCGAAGACACTCACCGCATGGCCGAAGCCAACAAGGCGTTCGCCCACTACCGGTGGTAATCGATGGATTGGTATCCAGGCAATGTCACGGCAGACCCCCATCGAGCGTTATCGCAATATCGGCATCATGGCTCACATCGATGCCGGCAAGACCACCACGACTGAGCGCGTCCTCTTCTACACCGGCGTGTCCCACAAGATGGGCGAGGTCCATGACGGCGCCGCCATCATGGACTGGATGGTGCAGGAGCAGGAGCGCGGCATCACCATAACGTCTGCCGCGACCACGGCGTTCTGGCGGGGAATGGACCAGCAGTTCCCCGAGTACCGCATCAACATCATCGACACGCCCGGGCACGTGGACTTCACCATCGAGGTGGAGCGCAGCCTGCGGGTGCTGGACGGGGCGGTGGCGGTGTTCTGTTCCGTCGGCGGTGTGGAACCGCAGTCCGAGACGGTCTGGCGGCAGGCCAACAACTACGGCGTACCGAGACTCGCATTCGTCAACAAGATGGACCGTACGGGCGCGGACTACTTCCGGGTGGTTCGCCAGATCAGGGAACGGCTCGGCGGCAATCCCGTGCCGCTGCAAGTCCCCATCGGCGCCGAGGACTCGTTCAGCGGCGTCGTCGACCTGGTCCGGATGCGGGCGATTTCCTGGGACGACTCCACGCAGGGCATGAGCTATTTCGAGCAGGCCGTTCCGGAGACGCTGCTCCCCCAGGCGCAGGAGTGGCGCGACAAACTCGTCGAGGCCGCTGCGGAGGGCGATGAGGCGTTGCTGGACAAGTACCTCAACGACGGAGACCTCACTCCGGCGGAGATCAGGAAGGGGCTCAGGGCGCGTTGCCTCAGCGGTGAGGTCGTGCCCGTGCTGTGCGGTTCGGCGTTCAAGAACAAGGGGGTGCAGGCGGTGCTCGATGCCGTCATCGAATACCTGCCCTCCCCGAACGAGCGGCCGGCCATCAAGGGGATCCTCGAAAACGACACGGAAGCCGAGTGCGAGTCTTCCGACGACGCCCCGTTCGCGGCGCTGGCGTTCAAGATCGCCACCGATCCCTTTGTGGGCAACCTGACGTTTTTCCGGGTTTACTCAGGCGTGCTGAAGTCCGGCGATACGGTCATCAACACGGTACGGTCCAGGCGCGAGCGCATCGGGCGCATCCTGCAGATGCACGCCAACGACCGCGAAGAAGTGACCGAAGTGCGGGCAGGAGACATCGCCGCTGCGGTGGGCCTCAAGGACGTCACCACGGGAGACAGCCTCACCCACCCGGCGCGGCGCATCGTTCTCGAGCGCATGGAGTTCCCCGAGCCGGTCATCTCGGTCGCGGTGGAACCCAGGACCAGGGCGGACCAGGACCGGCTGGGCATGGCGCTGTCCAAACTCGCCCGGGAGGATCCGTCATTTCGAATCCATACCGACGAGGAGTCGGCGCAGACGATCATTTCCGGAATGGGCGAACTGCACCTGGAGATCATCGTCGATCGGTTGAAGCGGGAGTTCAGGGTCGAAGCGGCCGTCGGCCGTCCGCAGGTGGCCTACCGCGAGACGATCAGCAGCGTCGTCGAGCAGGAAGGCAGGTTTGTTCGCCAGACCGGAGGCCGCGGACAGTACGGTCACGTGTACCTGCGAATCGAGCCGCAGGAGCCGGGGGCCGGTTACGAGTTCGTCGATGCCGTTGTCGGAGGCGCGGTGCCAAGGGAGTTCATTTCGGCCGTGGACCGGGGCGTTCGGGAACAGATGAGCAGCGGCGTCATTGCCGGCTATCCGGTGGTGGACTGCAAGGTGACGCTGTACGACGGCTCCAGTCACGACGTGGACTCCAGCGAGGTGGCGTTTCGCATCGCGGGCTCACTGGCCTTCAGGGAAGGTGCCGCGAAGGCCGACCCGGTGGTGCTGGAACCCATCATGAAGGTCGAGGTGGTCAGTCCGCTGGACTACATGGGCGACGTCAACGGCGACCTGAATCGGCGCCGGGGCGTCCTCCAGGGGCTGGAGGACTCGCCCATGGGCAAGGTCATCCGTGCCCGGGTGCCGCTGGCGGAAATGTTCGGCTATGCCACCGACCTGCGCTCCATGAGCCAGGGACGGGCGAACTACACGATGGAATTCGACCGCTACGCCAGGGTTCCCCCGAACGTGGCGAAAAACATCATCAACGCAAGGGGCGGCTGAACCGCTCCGTAATCCGAGAGGTAATCGATCGTGGCGAAGCAGAAGTTTGAGCGGACCAAGCCGCATGTGAACGTGGGTACGATTGGACATGTGGATCATGGCAAGACGACGCTGACGGCGGCGTTGACGAAGGTGATGGCGTCGCGTCACGGAGGCGAGACGATCAGTTTTG
>JAJDTQ010000210.1 GCA_022827045.1 Candidatus Binatia bacterium | reverse complement strand
ATGGAGGTTTCCCCCTCTTCCGGCAAGCCCGAGTTCGAGTATCTTGGGCGCCGGTACCACTTCTGCTGCGAGGGGTGCCGGAATAAGTTCGAGGCGTCGCCCGAAGACTACATCGAGGCAAAGGACCCCGTCTGCGGGATGACGGTCCAACGCGCCGGCGCGCGGTACATGACCCGCCACGACGGAGTGCGGTTCTACTTCTGCTCCGAGGGCTGCAAGGCACGCTTCGAGGCCTCGCCGGAAGACTATCTCGGTGAGCGCTCGGAACCCGAGCCGGCGCCCGAGGGGACGCTTTACACCTGCCCCATGCATCTGGAGATCGTGCGCGATGTTCCGGGAGACTGCCCGATCTGCGGCATGGCGCTCGAGCCCATGCTGCCGACCGCGGATG
Organism: Candidatus Binatia bacterium; assembly: GCA_022827045.1. Next base: position 5,976 of record JAJDTQ010000210.1, on the reverse strand, counting down.
CCGGCCCCAATCCCGAGCTGGTGGACTTCCGGCGGCGTTTGTGGATCGGCGCGCCGCTCGGCCTCGCCACCCTGGTGCTGGAGATGGGCGGGCATCTCGGCCTGCCGATAGCCGAATGGCTCGGGCCTCTCCTGCACGTCTGGCTGCAGTTCCTGTTGGCGACTCCGGTGGTGGTGTGGGTCGCGCTGCCGTTCTTCAAGCGGGGTTGGGCTTCGGTGATGAACCGCAGTCCCAACATGTGGACGCTGATCGCGCTCGGCGCCGGCGCGTCGTACGTCTTCAGCGTGGCGGCGGTCCTGGCACCGGCGCTCTTCCCCGAGTCGGTGCGCGGGGTGCACGGGTTGCCTCCGGTCTACTTCGAGGCGGCTGCGGTCATTCTCATACTGGTGCTGGTGGGCCAGATATTCGAGTTGACGGCGCGTGAGCGCACCGGCGGCGCGATCCGGGCGCTCCTCGACCTCGCTCCCAAGACCGCCCGGCGGGTGACCGACGACGGCGACGAGGATGTATCGCTCGAGGCGGTCAAGGTCGGCGACCGGCTGCTGGTGCGGCCGGGAGAGAGCGTGCCGGTGGACGGCGTCGTCCTGGACGGACGCTCTGCCGTGGACGAGAGGCTGCTCACGGGCGAGCCCGTACCCGTGGAAAAAGTCGCGGGCGACGCGGTGACGGGCGGCACCATCAACCAGGCGGGCTCGTTCACCATGCGCGCCGAGGGGGTCGGCGCCGACACGGTGCTGGCGCACATCGTCGACATGGTCGCAGCGGCGCAGCGAAGCCGTGCTCCGGTCCAGGCGCTGGTGGACCGCGTCGCCAACTGGTTCGTCCCCGCGGTGGTCGCCGTGTCGGTGATCGCCTTCGTCGTCTGGCTGGTGATCGGTCCCGCGCCGGCCCTCGCCCATGCCGTGGTGGTGGCGGTCAGCGTGCTGGTCATCGCCTGTCCGTGCGCCCTCGGTCTCGCCACGCCCATGTCGATCATGGTGTCAACCGGGCGTGGCGCTCAGGCGGGCGTGCTGGTGCGGGATGCGGCGGCGCTCGAGAGGCTGGCGAAGGTGGACGTGCTGATCGTCGACAAGACCGGCACCCTCACCGAAGGCAAACCCGAGCTGACCGACGTGGTCGCGGCCGGCGGCGGCACGGACGAGGCCGAGGTCCTCTCCCTCGCCGCTTCCCTCGAACGCGGGTCGGAGCACCCGCTGGCGGCGGCGATCCTCGCCGGCGCCGAGACGCGGAGCGCCGTGCTCCAGGAAACGGCCGACTTCGAGGCTCTCCCGGGCAAGGGTGTGCACGGCCGCATCGCGGGCCGTGCCGTCGCCTTGGGCAATCTGGCGATGATGCAGGAGCTCGGCGCCGGCCTGGGCGAGTTGGCGGGCGTTGCCGAGGGGCTGCAAGAGGCGGGCAGGACGGTGATGTTCGTGGCCGTGGACGGGGCGGTTCAGGGTCTGGTGGCGACCGCGGACCGCATCAAGCCCACCACGCCCGGAGCCATCGGGATGCTCCGCGGCTCGGGGCTCCGCATCATCATGATGACCGGGGACAGCGAGAGGACCGCACGGGCGGTGGCAGGCGAACTGGGTATCGAAGACTGGCGGGCGGAGACGGCCCCCGAGGACAAGCGGGACATCGTCGTCGAGTTGCAGGGTAGCGGACAACACGTCGCCATGGCCGGCGACGGCATCAACGACGCGCCCGCCCTGGCCGCCGCCGATACCGGCATCGCCATGGGGACCGGCGCCGACGTCGCCATCAAGAGCGCCGGAGTGACCCTGGTGCGCGGCGACCTCGCCGGCATCGTCCGCGCCCGCCTCCTGGCCCGTGCCACCCTGGGCAACATCCGGCAGAACCTGTTCTTCGCGTTCATCTATAACGCGGTGGGAGTCACCATCGCGGCCGGCGTATTCTACCCGATGTTCGGCTGGCTCCTGTCTCCCATGATCGCCGCCGCGGCCATGAGCCTGTCGTCGGTGTCGGTGATCGGAAACGCGCTCCGGCTGAGGCGCGTTTCGCTCGGATAGCCGCCGGAACCGCACACACCGGCCGCAAGCCTGCCGTCCCCGGCCTTCGCCGTCACGGCCAGGTCAGAAGACCTCGATCCGGCACGATCCCGTGCAGAAACTCCCGCACCGGCAAACACCAGATGCCGTCGATCCTCAATCGTTCCTGCCCTCGATAGAGTAAAGCGGTCTCGGCTTCGGGATAGTCCTCGCGGAACGCCCTTAGCGCCCGCAGGTCGCCGGAATGCACCTTGCCGGCGTTCTTGACCTCGAACGCCTGGAGCCCGGGTTCGCCGTAAACCACGAAGTCGACTTCCGTCCCGCCGCGAGTCCGCCAGAAGAACACCTCCACGTCGCGACTGGAATGTGCGGCCCACGCGCGAAGATGCTGGGCCACCAACCCTTCCAGCGCCTGGCCGTCTATCTCGTCGGGCCGGTCCAGCGGCCCCTTGGGGCGCAACGAACGGAATACGCCGGCGTCGAACAGGTAGATCTTCTCGTGGGTCACGGTGGCACGCTTGGCGCGTTTCCGAAACACCGGCACCCGGAAAGCCAGCAGAAGGTCCTCCAGGATGCCGACGTATCCAGCGACGACCTTGCGCTCGACTTCGCATTCCCTGGCCACCGCCGAGACGTTGAGTTGGGTACCGTGGGAGAAGCTGACCGCTTCCAGAAAACGGGTGAAGTTTCCAACGTTCCGCGTCAGCCCTTCCGCCTGCACTTCCTGTTCGAGATACAGGCTCGCGTAGGCTCCCAGGACGTCCGCGGGATTGGCGGCCGCCATGACCAGGGGCAGTAGCCCCGTTGCCAGTGCCCGTTCGAGATCGAAATCGGGCAACTCCGCGGCCATGAAGGGATGCATGGTGCGGTGCACCGCCCGCCCTCCCAGGAGGTCCACACCCCCGCGCCGGAGCTTTCGGACGCTGGAGCCGGTCAATATGAAGCGGCGCGGCGAAGGCTCCTCCAGCAACGCGTGAACCACGGTCAGCAGTTCCGGGATTCGCTGGATCTCGTCGATGACGACGGTGTCTACCCCGGGTGAGCCGGCGAGCAGCTCCCGAAGGCGTTCGGGGCGGGCGTTCAGGCTGCGATGCAGGGCCGGTTCGAGCAGGTCCAGGATCAGGGCATCCGGGAGGCGGTCTCGCAACCATGTGGATTTTCCGGTCCCGCGAGGGCCGAACAGGAAGCAACTTTGGCGCGGGATCTCAAAAAATCGACTTACCAGTTCCATTTTGCGTCCCAAATTGGAAATACTGTTTCCAATATTGGGTCACTTGGAACCAGAAATCAAGCATCAGCGCGTTTCACCACGCCGGTGAGATGGCAGCCACGGGTTGCGATAGGGGTACATACCTGGGCCGCTGTCGGCGACTGTCACGTGTAGTTACACTTCGTAGTACCCGTTCATGATGGCGTCGTGCCAGACCTTGGTGATCACCGGGCAGACGCCCAGGGGCAGGCCGTCCTCGGTCCTCCAGTAGGAGTGGATGCCGGTGCCGATCTCGACGACGCGGACCTTGGGGGCCGGGTTCATGGCCGCGTACTCGGCCTTGACGATGTTGTTGTATTTCGGGGGCGTGTGGTCCCGGCTGAACTTGTTGATGCCGTAGAGGAGCGGCGGGATCCGCTTGCCGGGGAGCGGCCGGCCGTAGCTCAGGTAGCGGTCCACCAGCGCCTGGGTCTCCTCGGCGTTCATGTTCATGCGCTTCGCCGTCACCTGAGCTGCCTCTGTGAGGCATGGGTGGCTGTCGCTGTGGAGCCAGTTCTCGGCCTTGAACTGGGGGAAGCGCTTGACCCGCTGCCACATCTCGAAAACCTCCTCCATCAGCCATGCCAGCCGGAACAGCGGTTTCTCGCCTTCCTGCAGCGCCACCTCCGCGCCCGTGTAGCGCGCCAGCTCGCGCCAGGTGCGGATGAGCACGTGGTCGAAGGGAGTGGGCCAGTCGTGGCCGCTCATCTTGCGGAAGATGTAGGCGAAGGGCGAGTTCTCGATGCCGATGAGCCCCTTGCCGTTCTCGATGCGTTGCAGCAGTGTGTGGCTGAAGGGGCCGCCGGTGGAGTGTCCGTGGGTGAATACGGAATATTCTCCCACCGGCAGGTGCCGCCGGCAGATGTCCAGCATCCCTTCCTCGAAGGCCACCGGCCAGGCCGCCATCCGGTAGTAGAAGTTGCTGTCCTTCTTGGCCCGGGCGTAGGAGCGGGAGCCGTAGATCTCGCGCAGCGAGGTGTCGTTGACTACCTCGTATTCGTCGCGGCCGATGAACTCGCCATCCAGCCAGATCGGCGTGCGCACGCCGCCGTCTTCGTGAAAGGTGTCGTCGGGCCAGTCGCGGCTCGGGTCCGGGAGGTAGAGGCGGCCCGGGTAGGTCATGCTGCACACCTTGTAGCCGCGCTTTCCGGCGAAGCACTGCGCCAGCCGCTCGATGGAGCGCCAGTCGCTGGCGCCGCCATGGGTCATGAAGATGCCGAGCTTGTTGCCGTCCGGCCCGGTGGGGATCTTCGCCGGGTCCTCGGGCTCGTACACCATGCAGCCGATGTCCCAGTCCATGCCGTTGGCGTGGATGCGGAAGACGTCCTCGGTCTCGGTGTAGGGGATGTCGGGCTCCGCAAGGATGCCGTCGGAGATCTTGACCAGCTCCTCCTTGGACAGGCTGGCCGGCGGTTCCCAGGTATCGGCGGTCTGCGTCTTGGCCATGGCGATGTTCTCCCTTGTGGTTGATGCGTGGACTCTACCACGCCTTGCCCGGCCGGACCACATCCGGTGACACCGAGCCCCGGCAACCGTCATTCCGCCCCTTCCGTCATTCCCGCGAAAGCGGGAATCCAGGAGGGTGGAGCGGGGAAACGCCGCGTAGGACCACCCCTCCAGGACCCCTGGATTCCCGCTTTCGCGGGAATGACGGAAGGGCCGGGAACAACGGAAGGCGGGAATGACGGTTGCGAAGGTGCGCACCATTTTCGTATCAACGACACCATGAAACCGCGACTGACCCTGTCCTGTGGCGAATACAAGCGGACCCGTCCGTTGCTGGACGGCCGTGTCAAGGTGGCGGGCTACGACATCGAGATTGTCCCCGACCCGTTTCCTCCCGCCGGCCTCCTCGCCGACTACCAGTACCCACGCACCCTGCGCATGCTCGACGAGAAGGCCTTTGACATCTGCGAGATGGGCCTGGCGCCGCTGGTGACTGCACGTTCCCGGGGCGTTCCGCTGGTGGCGATCCCGGTGTTCCACTACCGCCGCTTCCGCCATCGCTACATCTTCTGCCGGGGCGCCTCCGGCATCGAGACGCCCGCGGACCTCGCGGGCCGGCGCGTAGGCGTGCGGCGCCTCAACCAGAGCGCCTGCCTGTGGGCTCGTGCGCTGCTGCAGCACGACTACGGCGTGGACCTGAACGCCATCACCTGGGTGGTCACCCTGGACGTGCCGATGCGCGACGAGGTCCGCAACCCGCTCAAGGTAGAAGAGGCGCGGTCCGGCGAGAGTCTCGAGGAGCTGCTGGTGCGGGGCGACATCGACGCCATGATCGAGGCCTTCGCTCCGAGCCCGGAGGCGCAGGCGGCCGTCGGCGCGCGGCGGCTGCTCGGCGAGGACCCCCGGCAGCTCGAGGTGGATTACTACGCCCGCACCGGCCACTTCCCGATCATGCATGCCATCGCCATGTGGCCGGCGGTGGCCGAGCGGCACGAGGATTTGTGCCAGGCCCTCTACGACTCATTTCTCAAGGCCAGAGCCGTGGGGAACGAGGGCGGCGAGCCGCCCTCACGATACGTTCTGGCGTCCGAGGAGGAGGAGTGGTGGGAGTCGCTGAATCCGGAGCAGGCCGACATACTGTGCGGCGGCCCCGGGCGCCCGAGGGACCCCTGGAGCTATTCCCTGGAAGAGGACGGCAAGACCGTCGAGGCGTTCCTGGACTACGCCTATGAGCAGGGCCTTACGCCGGAGCGGTATCGGACCGAGGATCTCTTCGCCGTAGTCACTTGA
>JAJDTQ010000184.1 GCA_022827045.1 Candidatus Binatia bacterium | reverse complement strand
CCTCGCGCGTCTCCGCGTCGTGGATGACCACCAGCGGCCGCGGGTTGTCGATCAGCACCTCCCGGGTCACGCCGCCGAAGTGGTGGAACGCGCCCTCGAAGCCGCGGAACCACGACGACTGCCGCTCGTGCCGGAACGCCGACACATAGCACCGTCGCGAGTAGCCCAGCGTCGCCACGAACAGGAATACGCGCACCCGCTCGTCGCCAATCGGTACCCGCCGCTGGCCGAAATCAACCTGGAGCTGGCGTCCCGGAGGTGTCTCGAACCGCACCGTCGCCTTCGCCTCCGCCGTCAGCAGCCGCCGGAACGGCGCCACCGCCCGCTCGACCGTACGCAGGCTCACGTCGATGCCCTGCTCCCGGACCAGGTCCTGGCGCACTACCTCGGCATTGCCGCGGTGCTGGAAGAAGCGCTCCTTCAGCCACGCCTCCTGATCCTCGAGCTTGCCGCCGCCCGCCTGTCGGCTGTACGCCATCCAGCCGTCGGCCGCGACGTAGCGTCTCACCGTGTTCTTGCTGCACCGGAACTCCTTGGCGATGCGTCTCAGCCCCCAACCGAGCGCCCGCAGTTGCAGCATCGCCTCCACCTCGTCTGACTTCCTCATCTGTGCCCGTGGCCTCCCTGCCCACGGGCCGACATCCTCGCATCCCTTCATCTGCTGACTCCTCCCTCGGACCAGGGGGGTCAGTTTTCACTGTCGCTGGGGGGTCAGTTTTCCATGTCGCCTGACAGGCAGAGCCCGGTCGGCGGCCATCAAGGCCACCGGCCACCAAGGGCGGGTCCGCAGAGCGCGTCGAAGTGGGCGCGGTCGTCCGGGCCGGCGTGCCGACGTCGAGGACCGGACAGGGCCCGTGGTACTCCTGGCCGCGGCGCCGCCTGTCGGGCCGCTCCCTCGAGCGCCACCTGCACGACGGACCAAGTCCTCACGGGCGCGTCGCACCCGAGCGGGTCGGAGGGGGGCTTCCACTACCAGCAGCGTAGCACGGCCGCGCGGCCCGGTCTGGACGAGGTGAAGTTCCCCGCCGGGGGCGGTCCGTGAGTCCGCCAACGTCTCAGCGGCGAGCCGGGGAGGTCGACGAAGGTCTGGGGTTTGACCCAAGGCATCGCTCGCAGTGGCTGCTCAGAGTCCGGGTCGTTTTTGCCTTTGCGCGGTGCACGTCGCCGGCGCACACCGGTTGCTCGCGGAGCCGGATGCGGTACCATCTTCCGTGGACGGGATAGAGGCCGCCGAGACTGCTGCCCGGAGCCGCGGCGGCGCCTTGGCGAGCTGTTGACCTGTGGTGACATCTGCCACGTGCACGCGGACCGCGCGGATGCGGAACGGTGCGGCGTGTTGCTCCGCGACGCACCAGAACTGGTCCGGCTCGATCGCTGCCGCGAAAACGGAGACCGCACACGGTGGCCACGCAGCAACGATTCTGGTTGAAGTGGTCGTGAGGCGAAACCCAAGTGGGGGGCCAGGTCCGCGCTCTAGTCCCCCGACGGTTTCGTGCCGGGCCCCGGGCTGCGGCAGCCCCGCGGCCGACGGCGGCACCTAGACCATCGAAACCCTCACCATGCAGCTATACCGAGGATGGAACTCGTGCTACGCCCCCGAGCGCACCGGGCGCATTCGCCTCTGCAAGGCGACCTTCTACCGCGATGTTGACCCTTCGCTGCCCGCCATCCGGGACGAGCAGGAGGGAGAGACTCGCGTCCAGGCCCAAGGGTCTGTCGAACGAGAAGGGCCCGCGCTGTCGGATACGACCTTGACGGTCGTGGGCGACGACGGAAGGGTCTCCGGCGTCGCCCATCTCGGGCGCGGACAGACCAGAGCGACCTTCGCACAGAACCTGCACGTGGAAGTCCGCCCCGTCCCCTACATCTTCTGCGCATCCCGCCGGCCATCCTCCCCCGACGAGGTCGCGGCCATGAAGCAGGCGCTGGGCGACGAGTATGACGCGTGGTACACCATCAAGGACGCGCATGCCCTTGGCCGCGAGCTAGAGAAGGCGATCAAGGGCTGGCTGTTCGACAACCGAGTGACGCAACACGAGTTGCGGTCGCGGCACGGCTGGGTCAGCTACTACGAAGGCGAGATCCCCGCGCCGGTCGCCGACATCACGAGCGGACGGTCCGCAATTGACCTCGGCCGTTACCTGGAGTCCATGGAGCCCTGGTTCAACAAGCGCAGCAAGTACAGCCACGAATTCGAGTACCGCTACGCCTTCGCTCTCGAGAGTCCGCAGTGGCACGCGTTCCCAGACCGTATCTGTGTTGACCTCACGATGGCGGCCATCGCGCTTTTCGAAAGGGCCTGAAGTACGAAGACGCCGCGCCGGCGTGTGATTCAGTCGAAGCGGTCAAGCGGAGGCCTCTCTACCCTCCGCGTACCGCCACTGGTCGGGCTGATTCTCTACGAGCGGTAGAGGTGGGCGGGATGCGGTCGTGGTGTCGACCTGCGCGCCCTGGACAGCGAGGATCCGCAGGCCCATGACTAAGTCTCGCGAAGCCCAGCCGGTTGTGGGGACCTCGCCGCAAGGGCGATCTCGCGGCGGTCGGTCTCGAGGAAGGTGGCGTCTCGGACCAAGCGGGGGCGGGAGACGTCGGGGTCGGAGACCGGCACGGCTCTGTCCGAGAGAAACGGGCGTTCTTGCCGCACAGTTCAGCAGCAGGGAACATGACGCGTTCCATGTCCCGTATCTGTCAGATACAATACGCGAAGCTGCATTCCATGGACAGGCCGTGAAGACCGTCGCCTATCTACGCGTCTCGACCCCGCAGCAGGACGTGAGCAGCCAGCGCCTCGCCATCCTGGAGTACGCGCGGAAGCACGACCTCCACATCGACGACTTCATCGAGGCCACCGCCTCCGGACAGGCTTCCGAGAAGCGACGCCGGCTGGACGAGCTGACGAACGCCCTGCAGCCCGGCGACCGGCTGGTCGTCAGCGAACTCTCCCGGCTCGGCCGGTCGCTGGGTCAGATCGTGGCCGCCGGCGAGGGGCGGGTCCGCGGCGTTCCGTTGACCGAGCGGTTCGAGTGGTCGCTCGGTCCCCATTCGTCGACCCGTTCAGGGCACGCGTCCGGATGGCCTCAACCCCGCACGGCTAGTTGTGAAGGTAGGCGCGTCAGCGCACACGCGGGGCCGGGGCCGAAAACGGAACCGGGGCCGCCATCGTCACACCGGCCGGAATGCTGAACATCCCATCGGTCGCCACCCCTTGTTGGATGGACACCACCTTCATTTCAGTGACGTCCGGTGTTCCGTCCAAGAGCGTGGACGTTACGCTGCGTTCCAGGAAATGCATTTGCATCTGACCCGGGATTCGGTAGCCCCACAACTCCATAACCATTGCCGGCCGTCCCGGTCTTCCCGGGACAGTGACCCGATGGCCTTCAAGCACCAGCGGACCTACTGCGCGAGGCCCAAGCGGTAGCCCTTGGTATCTTTGTTCTCCCGCTAGCGCATTGGGCGAACGTATGATCGGACGTCCGACGCGTATCATGCCTGGGGCGAGCGGTGTTGCTGTTCGAAGCGCATGATCGATGTCCATTCGCTGGTTGCCGTCGTCTGTCCAAATATGCGACACCATCGCAACGCCATTGCGATCTAGCCGGTCGTGCCGAACGTTGCCGTCGGAGGAAAAGATGAACGAACCGGCTCCGACCTGCTCTCCGTTGCGAAACTCTGTGTAGTCAGCCCTTGTTACTGACACACCTTGCGCCGCCGCTACAGAGGAAAACAGAAGAATCAGGAACGCGACGATGAGGCGATTTGTCATTTTGCTCATCTCCTAAGCTATAAAGCCGCTAGTGTCCTGTCCCTGAAATTCATTTAATCCAGGGAATCGCGAATGAGCCCATTGAAACCCGTTCCCAGATAACGCCGGAATTGTTGCGCGAACCATGGTGACAGGACACTAGGGATTAAGCCAGCACCAACCGGTATCAATCATCTCAAGGGGGCCGTACCTGTCCCAGATGCCATCGTAATCATCATCGTACGCGCATTGCACGAGATCCCACATATACAACCACGCTTCTCCGCAATCCTGGGCGCAATACATCCCCAGACTGAAGCATCTGACCATCTGCAGTCCACTTGCGCCCGCGCTAGTAGGTACAAAGCTATTCGGAACGCCAGCCGTCGCAAGGTCGAACGCCTGCCCGTCCGTGACGCCGGCCGTCGCAAGGTCGAACGTCTGCCCTTCCACCGCGCCAGCCACCGCGAGCACGACCGCCACCACCGCCGCCAACATGCGTCTCATCGAAATCCCTCCCCTTGAACCTGAGAAAGTGGAATTGGCCACCGGGCCGGTTCCTCTACCAACAACCCCCGCTACGGTTGAACCGGTTTGGCATCACCATCACCGTCATCCAGCCAATGTCAGATACTATATGCGATCCAACCACCGCTGTCGAGGCCTCAGTCAACTCCGCCGTGGAAACGGGCGGAGGGTGAGGTTTCGCGCTGTCGCGGCCAAGCGACGCCCCGCGTCGAGGTCGAGGGGCGGACGGCCGCCGACGCTGCGCCAGGTGGCGAGGACGGCGGCCACGGGTCCCGCGGCCCCGAAGCAAAACCGCAGGCCCCAGAACGACGCCGCGGCCATCGACGCCGACCCGCTCGACGGCGCTCCCGGACCGCGCTCTACAGCTTCATGACCACCAGAGGGCTCAGGCCGAGCCGTTAGCGTGCATCAGAGCACGAATGGTGTCGGTACCCTATGCCGGCTGCGAGGACGCACACCACGGTGGCGGTGAAGGCGGCGTTGCGGCGCAGCCCGCGCAGGACGTGGCGCACGTCCTGGCCGAGGTCGTCGAGCCAACGCCAGCCCCAGACGTCGCGCGAGGGCCTCGCCCGGACCAGGGCCTCGGGCCGGAAGCTCGGGCGCCCGAAGGGCTCGCTGGGCGTCTCACGGCTCGACGGCAAGGAGGATGAGATCCGCCGCTTCCTCGAGCTCGGCGTCTCGAAGACCGCCATCGCCAAGCTCACGGGCGTGTCCCGGACCGCCCTCTACAGCTTCATGAACACCAGGGGGCTCAGACCGGGCTAAGCGTGTATTTCAACACGAATGGTGTCGGTACCCTCAGTCGGAGAATGGTGCTCCGCTTCGTGCACGTGCTCTCGACCGTCGGCCGGCCAGACGTCTCGGTGGACTGACCGGCCGCGCCTGCTATCCCCGGAACCAAGCCGTGAACGTCAGTCTGCGCACGGTCTGCGCGTGTTCGCCCGAGGCCGGGAACCAAGCGAG
>JAJDTQ010000039.1 GCA_022827045.1 Candidatus Binatia bacterium | reverse complement strand
CTTGCGACACGCTGGAAATTCAATCCCCTTCGAGGTACTATCTGTCACCGCCGTCCTCCCGCGTCAGATTCTTTCATCACCTCGAATCATAACGCATTTTGGAGTTCGGCGGTCCTATTTTCATGAAATATCCGGGCTAGCCAGCGGTACCACGTACTGGCGGGCGTGGCGAGCTTGGCCGTCTTGCCGCGAATTGCGCTTGACGTGACTCTGGACAGCCGGAACGGAATTCGGACACGACGCTCGTCAGGCGGAGCTGGCCTTCGATACCTGATCGTCACGCGCCGGAGCTCATGCGTCCACGGCCACGGGCCGGGTACAATACCGGGTGGGACGTTCGCGTCGTCTCCCGGAAGGATCATTCACTGGCCATTGCCGGCCCCATCGGGTCATGCACCCTTCTTCAAGTACGCGAGGAGAGAAGGGCGGCATCTTGCATGGGGCGCGACCGTCAGAGGCGGTCACGCTGTACTGGCACGAATCGCTGGCAGTACCGGAAGGGAGGAGGTAAGGGATGCCGCTCAACACGCGGGCACCCGGCGCGAATTTCATATCGTGCGGCAGCGACGTCCCGCTGCATTCGAACGAATACCTGTATGGCAGAGTCCCGCCCGTAGCAGCCCGTAGCGTCTTCTCGTAGGGTTCCCCTACCTCGAGACTTATCTCGTTGTCGGGTACGACATCATCAGGCAGTTCCAGAGGCTCTGGCTCTCCTTCCACAACAACCGCGACCGTGCCCGAGATCGTCGCGGGCGGCTGTGAACTGTCCCTTGCCGTATAGGTGCATGAGTCGCGGAGCGGAACGCTTGGTCTGCCCGAGAACGCGCGGCCCGAGAAGCGCGTACCAGGCGGCAACGCTCCTCCGTCACAAGTAAAGGAGTACAGGTACGGGTACGGTGCCACACCGCCCACAACGGCCGGGAACTGCTGAGAGCGGAAGCTCGTCCCCACGGAAAGAGTGGGTATGGCGGGTACGGAGCCCGCGAACCTCAGTGTCTGAATGGTCACCACGACATCCACATTTGTCGAGGCAGTCGCAGGCGGTTGCGCGCTGTCCGTGACCATATACGTGCACGAACCGACGAACCGGGCGCGGGGAGTGCCGGTAAACAGGCGGCTCGAAGGTGAGAAGGTCATGCCCGAGGGCAACGCCCCTCCGTCACAGGTGAAGCGGTACGTGTACGGTGCAACGCCGCCGCGAGCCTCTGGGAGTTGCGCGCTGTGGAAACTCCCGGCATGCAGGTCAATCTTGCTCGGAAGGGGAAGCGTCAGGGGAGGATTTGCAGGGCCGGCACCTCAAGCCGGAGACCATGAGTAACGCTTTGCGCCGGACGAACCCCCGGGTCGGATTCGGTGACTCGGAAGGTGCAGAAGAAGGTGTTTCCCGCCTCGGTGACGGGACCAGTGCCTGCAAGGATCCTTTGGTCCGGTACCAGGGCCACCCAGTCAGGGCAGCCATCGATACTCAATTGGTAAGGACGAACCCCGCCGGAGATTCGCAGTGGAAGCCGGTGCTCAACGGTTTCCCCGGGAGGGAAACTGAGCCGTAGCGTCTCCCCCCCTTGAGGAAGGTCGACAGAAAGATGACCACCGCTGCACCCGGCGAGAGAAAGGGCGAGGCAAACGTGGACAACCAGAGTCGTGATGTGTCTCATCGGGGCAATCTGCCACATGGCAGGTTCATCACTATGAACGAATGACGAATCGGGTTCAAGTGAGGCGGTCCCACCCACTGGCCGGGCATTGCCTTGGAGTCGCGCGGGTGAAGGGTATCGGCAACGCATGCGGCCGCCCCGGACGACCACAACGAGCAAAGCCCGTGGAGTGACTCGGACCCGTCTTTGGGCCGACCCGTGGACGAAACCCTGCCTGTAATTCAGGTGGTTCTCGTTGAGAAATGGTCTTTGAGTTTGGCCGGAAGGAGGGCTGATCGCTCAAACGTCGAGATCCAGCGCGCGCAATATTTCCTCGGGCGTCGGCATGTTTTGCCGTTCGAACTGGCGAGGGGAGTCCGGCGGGCCGGCTCTCCTGATCGGTCCAACCCTCGCGCCCGTCGCTCCGGTCGCTCTACCGGTCGTGACCTCAAGTGTGCGTTCCACGCCCTCGCTCAGGCTCGCAGCCTCCATGCGGTCGAGAACCAAGACTCGTCCACCACCAACACCGTCCAGGCCTTCGCCGCGCGCAACGCCCGCAGGCTCCGGGGTGGCGCCCGGTTCTCGATCACGCCGGTATGACGGGTCAGGTAGCGTCGCAGGGTCTCGCTCCGGTGGCCGGACCCCCGTTCCAGCGTCCACGCCGCCGCGGCCGGGGCGCCAGACCCTTCACGCGGCAGCCCGCGCTTTCCGCAAGAGACCGGAACCGGTCGAGCATCATCGTCTTACCCGTGCCGGCATAGCTGCACCCTGACCACACGATCCGTCGAGGAGAGGAGAAGCTTCACCACCTCCTTCCTATCCCTCGTTGGGCCAGCCCCGGTGAAGCATGGCCGTCGACATCGGCGGCGCATGATCCGCTCGCCCGTGTCCATGCCCTCCCGCATCCTCTCCACCGTCTCCCGTTCCCGAGCCCCCACCGCCTCCGTAGCCCGGTACCTGCCGTGCTCCGAGCCCATGGTTCCGTGAAGCTTCCTGTCCCACTCCACGACCTGGCCGGCCGATTCCGTGGCCGAGCCGAGTTCCTGAATGAGCGTTGCAGCCAGAAGGTTCGCATGGGAGAACACCGCCTGGCGTTCCGACAGGGGGCTCCCACCGCCAAGTCCGCCGCGCCGGTCACGAAGTAGTCTCCGCCTAAATGCAGCGCCTCCCGGCTTGCCGACCACCATGTCGGGGTCTCTGCGGAAGGTGGCCACCACCGTCTTTTGCTCTCCGGCATGGACCATCGCGCTAGCTGGTGCTCGATCTCCGCGTCCTTGCCCCGTCTGCCCAGATGCGGGCCGTCGAGCACCTTGCATTCGAGGATCCCTTGGAAGGGATCGGAACCGACCGGGTAGGTAGGCAAGGCCCAGCGTCTCCGCCTCCCCGTGTCCCAAATCATGCCTACTTGCCGTGAAACAGAATCGGTGACAAGGCGAGGAGGGACAGGCGTGGCCCCGGGGTTTGGAGGTTGGCTGTTGAGACCGACCCGGGTGTGGCGGCGGGAGCGGGTGGGCTTCCTCGATGTGGCCCGAAGCTCTTGGGCGTGGCCGGGTGGCGTGAGGCAGGCGGCCACGGGGCGAGCCGGGGCGGGGGCGATGTATCCGTAGCGGCAGAGCATTCGGATCCAGCGCGGGGCGTTGCGCTTGACCAACAGGGCCTCGTAATCGGCGGTGCGGTCGTAGTAGGGCCGGCCGGTCTTGAGCACGGGATGGATGATGCGCAGCATCTTGTGGGCTCCTGCGACGGTAGCGCGCTTGTAGCCGCGCCGGGCGGCTAGGGCGCGGTGGCGGGCTGCGAACTGGCAACCCCTGGTTCGGGCAGCGCCATGGGCGCACTCGACCAGGGCGGCGCGCAAGGTGGTGGAGCCTTGGCGGGTGCGGACCATGCGGCGCTTGCCCGCCCTTTCGTGGTTGCCGGGGCAAAGCCCGGCCCAGGCCGCCAGGGATTCGCTGGAGCGGAAGGCTTCGACATCGGGGTCCGAGTTCGATCAGGATGGTGCAGGCCGAACAACGGTCGATGCTGGGGATGGTGGAGAGAAAGACGGAACGTGAATAAACGACAACGGCAGGAACTATCTCAACACCGGGGAGGCGGCCGAGTGGCTGAAGCTCCCGCTGAGGACGCTGGACCGCTACCGCGTGAGCGGCGGCGGGCCGGCGTTTCACCGGTTCGGAGGCAGGGTGCGCTACCAAGTCGCCGATCTGGAGGCTTGGGCCTCGGCTCGCCGGCGGGTGTCGACGTCGGACGACGGAACGGCCGGACGGATGAAGGCGGCGCGACGAGAACGCACCTTCCGATTGGACCGATGTTCGTCGGGCTCGCCAGGATCAGCCTGACACGGTTACACGCATGTGTTTACGCGCGGGAATTCCCACGAACGCACGCAGAGTCACCGCCTCCTGTCGCCCTGGCGGGCTTCCAACTTGTCCAGTTCTTCCATCAGGCGTCGCTTTGCCTTGTGGCGAAGGCGCAACCCCGCAATATAACCGCGGTACTCGTCGCTCCGCCCAAGACCCTGCAAAAGCTTTTCCGTCCTCGACAAATAAGGCATGGCCGCCCGATAGGCGCCCGGTTTGACTTCGGCGATCAGATTCTCCGCCTTGCGTCTCCAGATCTCCAGACTCACGTCAGGATGGGTTCCCGCAACAGCCCTGGCGACAGCTTCGGCATGATGGTCCTTGCGGGGCGCCTCCCGAAACCACCGCAGGGCGTCCTCGGTTCG
>JAJDTQ010000257.1 GCA_022827045.1 Candidatus Binatia bacterium | reverse complement strand
CCTGAACTATGATCGTCTCTATCAAGAAGCGCTGTCGGATCCGGAGTTAAAGAGGACCACTCTTGAACTAGAAGCCGCTTTGTCCAATGCCAGGGAGGCACGCGAACTCGTCCTCGACCTGTTCCAGGACCTGGAAGGATTCAGTCTTGATGACTACGCACCCTTCTCTGACGTTTCGCCAAGCCTAGAGCGGCTTGTCAAGTTCCTTTCGACATCGTTGGCGGACCGACCGGTGCAGCTCATCAAGGTCGACGACCTGACGTTCGACCTGACCGACTCGGAAGGGCGAAGACGAAACCGTTTTACGCTGAGCCGCGAAGTGGCCACGGCCAACAACAACGTCGACCTCATGGGCCTAGACCATCCATTGGTCCAGGAAGAATTGGACCGCTGGCGAAACTTGCCTGCAGAACAGATTGGCACCGCATTGGAGGGAAACGGAGCCCCCGCTACCCTCCTGTCATTTTGGTTGGTGGAAGCCTCGAACAATGCTGGCGAAAAATGGACTAGCATTCAGCCCATCGCCGTCACGTTGGATGGAAAGAGATTTCCCGCTCTAGAACGGCGGCCAGAAATGGTCATAGAGGGGATACCCTGCGCGCCGAGTCTCGACGCTGACCAACGGCTCGAACTGTTCAGCCGTTTCGTAGACCCCACGCTACAGCGAGAGTTGCAGCGTAAAGGGCCTGCCGGTAGCGACGGAAGCTATTCGGCGGAACTGATCGGTTATGTAGAGTTGACCTAGCTGGTACGCGAAGCCATTGAAGATCACTCGACACCTCGTCCCCGTTCAACTTGGAGTAGCATCTCATCAATGTCCGCAGTCGGAAACTCGTGCCGCGACGCATTGGCGATGGTGCGCAGTTTGGCGTCCGTCGTGCCGAGAGGCTCTCGTCTAGCCTCGCGTAGCGCTTGGCGGACCCATTCGGACACCGTCATTTGTTGGCGTCCGGCGAAGGACTGAATCTCTCGGTACTCTTCTTCGTCCAAGAGGACGTTGAGGCGTTTGGTCATTTGAATCGATCTAACCCTTTCGCCCTTCCCTGGATTCCCGCTTTCGCGGGAATGACGATTCGGGGCGGCGGCACCCTTTCTCGTTGCCCAGTTTAACATCAAGCGCCAGCACAACGCATCTCCGCGTTGACCTCCCACCCCAATCCTGCCATGCAAGAACACACTCGCCCGAAGGAGGGACTCATGCCAGGCGTCGTGGACGCGGACACGCACATTATCGAGCATCCGGACATGTGGGAGCTGTTCGATCCGGAGATGTATCAGCGACGGCCGGTGCTGGCATCGACCGCGGTGGACAGCGTTTACGGAGAGAACAACCAAGTATGGCTCATCGACGGCATGGCGGTGCCCAAGCGCTTCGGCAAGGGCAGCGCGCTGGTAGCGGTGGGGGGATCGGACAGGGAGAACGCCCGGACCGACATCGCCGCCTCGGTGCGTTACGTCACGGACCCCGCAGCGCGGGTGCGGGACATGGACAAGCGCGGGGTGGACGCGGAGGTGGTGTACCCCACCCTGCTGCTGAGCTACCTGGAGGTGGACGTGGCCCTGGAGGTGGCCATCTGCCAATCCTACAACCGCTACCTGGCCGAGGCCTGGAAGACTGCTGGGGACCGGCTCCGCTGGGTGGTCGTGCCGCCCTTGCGTGACATGGACGCCTCGGTGCGGGAGATCGAGACTGCTCGCGACCACGGCGCGGTGGGGGTGTTCTTCCGCGGGGTCGAGGGCGACCGGTCGCTGGCGGAATCGTATTTCTTCCCCGTGTACGAGGCGGCCAACCGGCTTGGCATGGCCATCTGCATCCACACAGGCGCGGGGGCGCCGGAGATAACCCGGGTGTTCGACCGGAACTTCAGCCACAACCTGCCCCACGTGCGCTCGCTGCCGCTGTTCGCCTTCCGTGACTTGGTGGCCCACAAGATCCCGGAGCGATTTCCGGAGGTCCGCTTCGGTTTCATCGAGGCCTCCGCCTCTTGGGTGCCCTACGTGCTGCACCACCTGCAACGGGCCAGTGGAGCTCGGCTCAACGCCGGCGGGGATGCGGACGCGAACCTGGATTGGGGACCGAACCTGTTCCGTGACTACCGGCTCTACGTGGCCGCGGAAGCGGACGAGGACCTGCCCTACCTGCTGACCCACATCGGCGAGGACCACGTCATCATGGGCTCTGACTACGGCCACCAGGACCAGTCCCGGGAGGACGGCATGGTGGCGGTGATGCGCCGCAAAGAGGACGTAGCGCCTCATGTGGTGGAGAAGATCCTCTGCGACAATCCGCGGCGTTTCTACGGCCTCGCCTGACGGTCACGAGCAAGCCCACAATATGACCTTGACAGCATATGCCCCCTGAGGCATAATCAAGCATGGCATGGACAGTCGAATTCGCTCCTGCTTTCGACTCAGAATTCGATGCACTGTCCTTTTCTGTACAGGATGAACTGCTCGCCCAAGCCAAGCTTCTTGAGACGCTGGGGCCAGCGCTCGGTCGGCCGCGAGTGGACACCTTGAAGGGATCATGCCACGCCAACATGAAAGAGTTGCGCTTCCAGGCTGATAACGGGGTTTGGCGAGTCGCTTTTGCGTTCGACCCGCAACGGAAGGCCATAGTGCTCGTGGCTGGTGACAAATCAGGCATTAGCGCCAGACGATTCTACGCGGCGCTGATCAAGAAGGCCGACGAAAGGTTCGACGCACATTTGGACCGGCTGAAACGCGGAAGGAGGTCGCGATGACGACCCTGACGGAGAGAATCGGGAAACTCCCCAAATCCCGCCGGAAGAAGGTACTGGAGCGGGCCAAGGAGTTGATTGCCGAAGAGATGTCCTTGCAAGACCTGCGCAAGGCGCGAAAGAAAACGCAAGTACACGTGGCCAGAGAGCTCGGAATCAAGCAGGAGAACGTATCGCGAATCGAGAAACGTAGCGACCTCTTGATATCCACACTCAGCGGCTATGTTGAAGCGATGGGTGGAAAATTGAGCCTCGTGGCGGAATTCCCCGACCGTCCCCCGATCACCTTGACCGGTATTGCCGCTCTCGACAAGGAAGCCCGCCCAGCCAAGCCATAGACCTGCTGACTGGCCAACCCGCTCTCAAGCGGCAGCGGTTGAGATTTGCGCGCCTCCGCAATAAGGTCAGGTGCAGGTTTGGAGGACCACATGAGCAAGGACATCACCTTCGTCGACACCACACTGCGCGACGGTCATCAGAGCCTGTGGGCGGAGAACATGACCACGGGCATGATGCTTTCGGTGGCCGAGCAGATGGACCGGGCGGGGTTCGAGGCCATGGAGCTGATCTCCGGGTCGCACCTCAAGAAGTGCGTTCGGGAGCTCAAGGAGGACCCCTGGGAGCGGGTGCGGCTGGTGGCGCAGCGCATCACCGAGACGCCGCTCCGGGTCATCGCCGGCCGGGTCAACACCTTCGAGTTCAACCCGCTGTGCATGTACCGGCTGTTCATGGAACGCATGGCGGCCAATGGCATCCGCGAGGCGCGCATCTCCGAGGAGTGGAACGATTACGCGGGATGGAAGCGCAAGGTGGAGGTGTCACGGGAAGTGGGCATCAAGCCCATCATCAACATGATCTACTCGGTGTCTCCCAAGCACACCGACGAGTACTTCGCCCGGAAGACCCGCGAGGCGGCCTCGCTGGAGGTACCGATCATCTGCCTCAAGGACCCGGGCGGCCTGCTCACGCCGGAGCGCATGCGCACGCTGGTGCCGGTAATGTACGAGAACTGCAACGGCATCCCCATCGAGCTGCACACCCACTGCACCACCGGCCTGGGGCCGCTGTGCTGCATTGAGGCTATGGACCTGGGGATCCGCAGCGTCAACACCGCGGTGCCGCCGCTGGCGGACAGCTCCTCCAATCCCTCGGTCTTCAACGTCGCCCGCAACGCCCGGGCGCTGGGCTACAACCCGCTGGTGGACGAGTCGGTCCTGGAACCCGTCTCGGAGCACTTCATGACCATCGCCAAACGCGAAGGCTTCCCCATCGGCAAGCCGGTGGAGTACGACTACGCCCAGTACCAGCACCAGGTTCCCGGCGGCATGCTGTCCAACCTGCAGCATCAGCTCGACAAGGTGCGCCTGGGCGACCGGTTCCCGCGGGCCCTGGAGGAATCCATCCAGGTGCGCGCCGAGTTCGGCTACCCCATCATGGTGACGCCGCTGTCCCAGTTCGTGGGCAGCCAGGCGGCGCTCAACGTCATCGTGGGCGACCGCTACAAGGAGGTCACCGACCAGGTGATCCGCTACGCCCTGGGACGCGCCGGCGAGGAAGGCGCCCGGCTCATGGACCCCAACGTCAAGGACAAGATCCTCGACCGGCCCCGGGCCCGGGAGATCGCGGCGCAGGAGCCGGAGGAGACGCCCCTCTCGGACATGCGCGCCCGCTTGGGCGGAGACGGAGTGTCGGACGAGGAGCTGCTGCTGCGCTGGCTGCTGAGCGAAGACGAGATCGCCCAGATGCGCGCGGCCGCGCCGCCCCAGGCCTACGTCAGCACCACCCCGCCGATGGTGGCACTGGTGGAGAAGCTGGCCAGGAAGAGCGACCTGGGACACGTGCGGGTGACCAAGGGTGACGTCTCGGTGACGCTGAACCGCGGAGACTAAGAGGAGGAGCCGTCATCGCCACCCATCGCCTGACAGAGCTACCGGCGTGGCAGGACCTCGCCGACCACTACCGCAAGATCAAGGACGTGCACCTGCGCGCGCTGTTCGCCGAGGACGCCAGTCGCGGCGAGCGGTACGCTGTCGAGGGCGCCGGGCTCTACCTCGACTACTCCAAGAACCGCATCACTGACGAGACTCTGGGGCTGCTGCTGGAGCTGGCGCGAGCCACCGGCCTTCGGGAACGCATCGACGCCATGTTCGGCGGCGAGCGCATCAACGTCACCGAGGGGCGGCCGGTGCTGCACGTGGCGTTGCGGGCGCCCCGTGACCAGCGAATCCTGGTGGACGGCGAGGACGTGGTGCCCGAGGTCCACGGCGTGCTCGACCGCATGGCGTCCTTCGCGGACCGGGTCCGTTCCGGCGAGTGGAAGGGGTACACCGGCAAGCGCATCCGCAACGTGGTCAACATCGGCATCGGCGGCTCGGACCTGGGGCCGGTGATGGCCTACGAGGCGCTACGCCACTACAGCGACCGTTCCCTCAGCCTGGGCTTCGTCTCCAACGTGGACGGCACCGACTTCGCCGAGACCGTCCAGGGGCTGGACCCGGCGGAGACCCTGTTCATCGTAAGCTCCAAGACCTTCACCACCCTGGAGACG
>JAJDTQ010000024.1 GCA_022827045.1 Candidatus Binatia bacterium | reverse complement strand
CGGTGATCATGGCCTCGGTGGTGATCAGCAGGCCGGCCACGGACGCGGCGTTCTGCAGCGCCGAGCGCACCACCTTGGTGGGATCCAGGATCCCGGCCTTGATGAGGTCCTCGAACTCGCCCTTGGCGGCGTTGTATCCGTAGGCCCCCTTGCCCTTCTTGATGGCGTCAACCACCACGGACGCATCCGCGCCGGCGTTGGTGGCGATCCAGCGGGCGGGCTCTTCCGCGGCGCGCTGGACGATGCGGACGCCGAAGGACTCGCTCTCGGGCACCTCGAGGTCCTTCAGAGCGGCAGCCGCCCGGATCAGGGCGCCGCCGCCGCCGGCGACGATGCCTTCCTCGACCGCGGCGCGGGTGGAGTGCAATGCATCCTCGACCCGGGCCTTCTTCTCCTTCATCTCGATCTCGGTGGCGGCTCCCACCTGGACGACGGCCACACCGCCGGCCAGCTTGGCCAGCCGCTCCTGCAGCTTCTCGCGGTCGTAGTCCGAGGTGGTCTCCTCGATCTGTGCGCGGATCTGCTTGATGCGGCCTTCGATGTCGGCCTTGCCGCCGGCGCCTTCGACCACCGTGGTGTTTTCCTTGTCGACGATGATCTTCTTGCAGGTGCCGAGATCGTTCAGGGTGACGTTCTCAAGCTTGATGCCGAGTTCCTCGGCGATCATCCGGCCGTTGGTGAGGATCGCGATGTCCTCGAGCATGGCCTTGCGGCGGTCGCCGAAGCCAGGGGCCTTGACGGCGATGCACTTGAAGGTGCCGCGGATCTTGTTGACCACCAGGGTCGCCAGGGCCTCGCCCTCCACATCCTCGGCGATGATCAGCAGCGGCTTGCCGCTCTTGGCGATGTTCTCCAGCACCGGCAGCAGGTCCTTCATGCTGGAGATCTTCTTTTCGTGGATCAGGATGAAGGGCTCGTCGAGGATCCCTTCCATGCGCTCGGGGTCGGTGACGAAGTAGGGGGAGAGATAGCCGCGGTCGAAGCGCATGCCTTCCACCAGTTCCAGGGTGGTTTCCAGACCCTTGGCCTCCTCGACGGTGATGACGCCTTCCTTGCCCACCTTGTCCATGGCGTCCGCCAGGATGTCGCCGATGGTCTTGTCGTTGTTGGCGGAAATGCTGCCGACCTGGGAGATCTCGGAGCGGTCGCGCGTCGACTTGGACAGCTTCTGCAACTCGGACACGACCTTCTCCACGGCCTTTTCGATGCCGCGCTTGATCGCCATCGGGTCATGCCCCGCGGCGACGATCTTGAGTCCCTCGCTGAAAATGGCCCGGGAAAGGACCGTGGCCGTGGTGGTGCCGTCGCCGGCCACGTCCGAGGTCTTGCTGGCCACTTCCTTGACCATCTGGGCGCCCATGTTCTCGAACTTGTCCTCGAGCTCGATCTCCTTGGCGACGGTCACGCCGTCCTTGGTCACGTTGGGGGCGCCCCAGGATTTCTCCAGCACCACGTTGCGGCCCTTGGGGCCCAAGGTGCAGGTAACGGTGTCCGCGAGGATCTTGACCCCTTTCAGGACCTTCGCCCTCGCCTCCTCACTGAATCTTACGTCCTTCGCAGCCATTTCGCCGTACCTCCTTATTCGACGATGCCCAGGATGTCGTCTTCCCTCATGATGAGGTGCTCTTCGCCGCCCAGCTCGATCTCCGTGCCGGAATACTTCCCGAACAGGACCTTGTCTCCCGCCTTGACATCGAGAGCCACGACCTTGCCGTCCTCGCGCCTGCCCGAGCCCACGGCCACCACCATGCCCTCCTGGGGCTTTTCCTTGGCCGTGTCCGGGATGATGATGCCGCCGGCCGTGGTCTCCTCCTCGTCGAGCCTCTTGACGATGATCCTGTCGTGCAAAGGCTTCACTTTTGCCGCCATAAGAACCTCCCTTTAAGAGTGAGATGATGAGATTTGAGCGCGAATTTAATCACGATTATCTTGCAGTCAAGGGGTGTCCGGGGTAATTCCTGAGGTATTTCTTAGGGAGGTGACGCAACGTGCTGAAAATCTGGGGAAGGAAGACTTCATCCAACGTGCAGAAGGTCCTGTGGTGCTGCGGAGAGCTGGAAATCCCGTTCGAGCGTATCGATCTCGCCGGAGAGTACGGCGGGAACCGCGAAGAACCCTACCTGAGCCTGAATCCCAACGGCGTGGTCCCCACCATCGAGGACGGCGATTTCGTCCTGTGGGAGTCCAACAGCATCGTTCGGTACCTGGTCAACAAGTACCAGGGCGGCAGGCTTCTGCCCGACACCCCCGAAGGGCGGGGCAATGCCAACCGCTGGATGGACTGGCAGTTAACCACCTTGAATGCGTTCATGGTGCCGATCTTCTTCGGCGTCGTCCGCACCCCCGAGGCCGAGCGCGACCCCGCCGCCATCGAGAAGGCGGTGGCGGCAGCCGTGCCCAAGTGGGAGATCGTCGAGCGCTACCTGGAAGGCCAGGACTACCTCGCCGGCGATTCCTTCAGCATCGGCGACATCCCCATCGGCATCTGGGCCTACCGCTGGTTCGCCATGCCCATCGACCGGCCGTCGATGCCCAACGTGGAGGCCTGGTACCAGCGCCTTGCCGAGCGGCCGCCCTACCGGGAGCACATCATGATCCCGCTCTCGTGAGCGGGGTCGTGAGCGCACTTGGTCCTTTCCCGGTGGTTCCCATAGCCGCGAGGCGGAGCTCCAGTTGTCCCGGTGAAGTTCGCCTCCTTTCCCTTCAGCGAAGGGAACCCGAAATGACTTTGAAATGATGCGGAAACGGGAAAAGCAGGTGGAAATTATTTGACAATAAAAACAACGGCTTATATCCTATAGATCGGAAACGAGACGGAAATGAGCCATAAATGGAAGCCTCGACTGTCAGTCGCTACGTAATACCGCAACGGTGGATACGCTACGACCCGACAGCCATTCTTGAGTCCCTGGTCCAGGCCAAGACCGCGGCAGGCGTCCTGACGCGAATGCCGTATCTGCCCCAGTGGATCGAGCAGGTCCACGAGGAACAACTGCGGCTGGAGGCAGCCGGGACCTCGCGCATCGAAGGCGCCGAGTTTACCCCGCAAGAGCAGGAAGAAGCACTCGCCCCCGACGCTACTACTCGCACCGACCTCACGCATTCCCAACGGCAACTACGGTCCGCCGACGCCACCTACCGCTGGTTGCGTTCGCTGCCGGCCGACCGATGGATCACGACCGATCTCATCCTGGAGGTCCACCGGCGCATCGTAACCGGATGTGACGACGACCATTGCGAACCCGGGGCGTTGCGGCCCGACGGATGGAACGTGACCTTCGGCACCCCGCTCTGCCGTGGCGTCGAAGGCGGTGCCGAGTGCCGAGTCGCCTTCGACTCTCTCTGCTCCGCCATTGCCGGCGAGTTCCGCCCACACGACCGGATCATCCAAGCCATCGCAACCCACTACCATGTGGGCTCCATGCATCCCTTCGGCGACGGCAACGGCCGCGCAGCGCGCGCGCTGGAAGCGTTCATGCTGCGCCAGGCCGGAGTCAACGATATGGTGATGGTAAGCCTGTCCAACTACTACTACGAGCACAAGGATGAGTATCTGGCGGCGCTGTTCGCCTCCCGGCAAGCAGGACATGACCTGACCGCTTTCCTCAGGTTTGCCCTTAGGGCGGTCGCCGACAGATGCAATGCCGTCGCTGTGGCAATCACTGCCAACCACAAGCGAACCCTGTTCCGGGAATTCGCCCGGTCCTTGTTCGGACAACTGCGCAGTCCCCGTCGCCGGGTTCTGGCCGACCGCCAACTGAGAATCCTGGATATTCTGTTGGATCGGGGTTCTATCAGCTTAACTGAACTGGTGGACCGGATTCGGATCGACTACGACGGTCTCAAATTTCCGTTTCGTGCGCTGGCACGCGACCTTGCCGAGCTGGACAATCTGTCAGCCCTTACGCTTGACGACGAACGGGTCAGCGTCAACCTGGACTGGCCGCAGCAGTTCTCGGATTCGGAGTTGCTGGCGCGGTATGAAGGCATGCCGTCTGCCGCGTCGGCGAGAAATCCTGCCATGTCGAAGCTGTCCCAACTCTTGGGCCGTAGTCGTGGGCGTCGCCGTCCTGCGTGAGCACAACGGGTGCAGGACACAACCCATGCCCATCGACCGGCAGTCGATACCCAACATGGAGGCGCGGTACGGCCGGCTGTACCAGGAGCACATCATGATCCCGCTCTCGTGAGCGGGATCACCGTCTCCTGAGCCGGGATGCTCAGTTCACGGCTCGCAGTCGCGCCGTCCAGCTCTTGTGCTCTTTGAATAGCTGCGGAAAAACCTGAGCGTCATCGTAGCGGGTGTAGACATAGGTATTCATGACTTTCTTGCGCAGAAGCGTGGCTGCATACGATATGGCCAAGAGCTTCCGGTCACCTAGTTCCGTCGGGACTGCCACCAATCTTGCCCCATACAAGGACGACTCATCCTCTCCAACAATGCCTAGGTCCTGGTACGTGAGCTTGCCCAGTTTGGCCAAGCGCTGGATATCTTCCACCACTTCACGGGCGCGATCCACGAGGTCGTCAACATACTTCTGGCCGACGTTCTCCATCGACTTACGCATTTCCAGGACGAAAGCCGCGTCGGTACCGGGATACACGAACTTACGAAGTCCGTTGTTGTATGCGACGAAACCGTAGTTCTCCAAGTTTCGCTGTCCGGCCGTCTGCCAGCGATCCAGCTCACCACAGTCGGCGTATCCGACAACGAAGGTATGGCCGGTTCGTTCCGTCATTTCTCGCAACATGCCAACCAACCGCCCATCGGTAACTCTTCCCGGCTCCAGTGTGCACCAGTTGTCCGGCGCCACGATGCCGACCATGGTACCGCCAACGTCAGCGAGCTCTTCCTCCGCCGCGGCGGACGCAATCGAGCAGGACAGGAGAATCACCAGCCAAGCCGCTTGGAAAAAAGGTTTCTTCACGTGGGGCTCCTACGACATGCTCGGTACGACTCTCATCTGGTTCCGACCTCGCCACCGCTACATTGAGAGTTTCTTGCTGTGGTGCGGTCAACTTCCACTCAAGAATGTCTTGCGGTGTTCCAACACCGGGAGCCGGCGCCTTACGTCCTCCAGACGGTCGAGGTCGATCTCGGCCAGCACCAAGCCCGGCTCGGTGCCGGCCTGCGCGATGACCTTGCCCCATGGGTCGACGATCATGGAGTGGCCGTAGGCGTCCATACTCGCGGGGTGCCGGCCGGTCTGGTCCGGGGCGATGATGTAGACCTGGTTTTCGATGGCGCGGGCGCGCAGCAGGGTTTCCCAGTGCGCCCGGCCGGTGGGGACCGTGAACACGGACGGCACGAAGATGACCTGGGCGCCGGCCGCGGTGAGGCGGCGGTAGAGTTCGGGAAAGCGCAGGTCGTAGCAGACTGACAGCCCCATCGGGCAAAGAGGCGTATCTGCCACCACGACGGTCTCGCCGGGACGGCGGTACTCGGACTCGCGGATGGAATCCTCGCCTTCGATGTCGACATCGAACAGATGGATCTTGCGGTACTTGGCGATGATCCCCGTGTCCGGGCCGATGAGCACGCTGGTGTTGTAGGCGCGGCCATCCGGACCGGCGGACTCGAGAACCGACCCGGCCAGCAGGTACAAGCCAAGCTCCGCAGCCACGGCACTCATGTGTTCCGTGGAAGGGCCTGGGACCGGCTCGGCGTTGGCCGCCGTGTCTCTGCCGCGCCCCCGCCAGTTGAACACCTCCGGCAGGACTACGAGTTGCGCGCCCTCGGCGTAAGCGCGCCGAATCCAGTCCTCGGTCTCCCTGAGATTGGCTTCCTTGTCGGAGGTGGCCAGCATCTGGACCGCCGCCGCGAGAAACTTCATGAGTTCTCTCCAACGACACGGGCGTACGGAATGATGCCCCTCACCCCGTGCCGTGATCCAACGATAACAACACATCGGCGCATTTGAAACGACCGCACCGCTACCTCCATCCCGGCGGCATGACAACATGACCGCAAGAGTGGTAACATTGCGGGCATGGCCGGAAAGACTTCAGCGAAGAACGCCGCTCAGGAAAACCTGTTCCGGGAGCTTCGGACCTTTGCGGAGCAGTGCGGGATCGAGGTGCGGTGCGAGAAGCTGTCGCGCGATTACGGCTATCGCGTGCGTAGCGGCGGTTGTACGGTGATGGGGAACAAGTGGGTGATCGTGGACCGCGCGCTTCCGGCCCGTGAAAGGCTCGACCTGCTCGCCGACGAGTTGAGGGAGTCGTTGGACGAGCAGGTGGAGATACCGGCCAGCCTTCAGCCGTTCTTCTAAGCCTGCCCTTGACTGCATGGGACTCGGCCGGCCACCCTCACCCCGACCCTCTCACATAGGGAGAGGGGGAAGAAGGTTGCCCGGCAACCCTACAGCTTGTTTCCCAACGAGCTGAATTGTCTGCTTGACGGCAGGGGACCCGCCTACTGCATGAAGAAGCCCAGCGAGCCGGTGCTGTAGTCGAGCAGCGGGCCCCAGTAGACCCCCAACACCACGGTGAGCACCATCAGGACGCCCAGCAACGGCACGGCGCTGGAGGTGGTTGCCACGGGTCCGTCCTCGGGCGTGGGGTCGTCGAGGAACATGGTGCGGACGATGCGCACGTAGTAGTAGAGGGAGATGACCGTGTTGAGGAGCGCCGCCACCGCCAGGATGTAGAACTGGCCCTCGATGATGGCGGCGAAGAGCAGCAGCTTGCCGATGAATCCCGCCAGCGGCGGCAGCCCCGTCAGCGAGAACAGGAACACGGCCATGCACACCGCCGGGAACGCCGCGCCCCGCTGGGCGAGGCCGCGGTAGGCTTCCATGTCCTCGCGGCCGGTGGCGTTGGCCACCACCATGACCACCAGGAAGGCTCCCAGGTTCATGATCAGGTAGACCGCCGCGTAGAAGAGCATGGCGGTGAGGCCGTCGTTGTTCAGCACCACGAGGCCCATCATGATGTAGCCGGCGTGGGCGATGCCGGAATAGGCCAGCAGGCGCTTGACGTTGTTCTGGTTGAGGGCGGAGAGGTTGCCCCAGGTCATGGTGACGATGCTGACAGCCACCAGCAGGTCGGTCCACTGGATCGCGGAGAAAGCCTGGAACGTCCAGCTCCCCTCCTGCCCCAGCGCGGAGACCGCGGGGTAGAAGAAGCGGATCAGGATGGCCAACCCGGCGGCGTTGGACGCCACCGAGAGGAACCCGGTGAAGGGCGTGGGCGCGCCCTGGTAGACGTCCGGCGACCACATGTGGAAGGGCGCGAAGGCCATCTTGTAGCCGAAGCCGGCGAGGATGAAGACGAAGGCGATGAACAGCCCGGTGTGGTTGCCGTCCCCTTGCGCCATGGCCGCGTTGATGGCGGCGTAGTCCAGGCTGCCGGCCATGCCGAACACCCAACTCATGCCGTAGATCATGGTGCCGGAGGCGACCCCGCCGTAGATGAGGTACTTGAGCGCCGCCTCCGCCGAGCGCCGGTTGTGCGGCAACATGCCGGTGAGGATGTAGGAGGTCAGGCTCACCAGCTCCAGGCCGAGGTAGGCCATCAGCAGGTTGTTGCCCGAGGCCATGAAGAACATGCCGAAGCCGCAGGTCAGCAGCACGATGTAGTACTCGCCCAGGTGCACCTGCTTGACTTCGCCGGATCCGATGGACATCCAGATGGCGGCGATCAGGGCCACCAGGGTCAGCACCTTGAAGAACAGAGCGAAGTTGTCCAGCGCCACCATGCGGTGGAACAGCAGCGTGGGCTCCGTGCCGTAGAGCTCCGCGGTGGCGCCCAGGGCCACCAGGCATCCGGCGAGGCCCACGTAGGCCATCAGCCGCTTGTTGGCCACCACCAGGTCCAGGATCGTCAGCAGGATGATGGTCCCCGCCAGGACGATCTCCGGATGGAACAGCTTGAGGCTTGCGAGGTTACCGAGGTCCATTGTGCGCTACGACAGGTGCGAGATCACCATCTGGTTGATGTTGTTGAGCGAAGCCTGGAGCAGGTCGAGCACCACCCGCGGGTAGACGCCGACGATGACCACGATGGCTCCCAGCGGGAACAGCGTGAAGATCTCGCGGCCGTTGATCTCGGGCAGATCCCGGTACTTCTCGTTGGGCGGGCCGAGATAGACCCGCTGCATCATCCACAGCATGTAGCCGGCGGTGATGACGATACCCAAGGCGGCGATGATGGTCAGGGCATGATACTTGGGCCAGGCCCCCAGCAGCACCAGCACCTCGGAGACGAAGCCCGAGAGCCCCGGAAGCCCCATGGAGGCGAAGAAGGCCAGCGCCGTGAAGCCGGCGTACACCGGCATGATGCCGGCAAGGCCGCCGAAGCCGTTGATCTCGCGGTGATGGGCGCGGTCGTAGATGACGCCCACGAGCAGGAAGAGCATGGCGGTGATGGTGCCGTGGTTGAACATCTGCAGCACCGCGCCGTTGATGCCCTGGGAGTTGAAGGCCGCCATCCCCAGCATGACGTAGCCCATGTGGCTGACGCTGGAGTAGGCCACCAGCTTCTTCATGTCGGTCTGCGCCATGGCGCAGAGGCCGCCGTAGACGATGTTCCACGCGCCCAGCGCCGCCAGGAACCAGAACGCCAGGTCGGCGGTGGCCTCCGGCAGCATGGGGTAGTTGATGCGCAGGATGCCGTAGGTGCCCATCTTCAGGAGGATGCCCGCCAGGATCACGGAGATGGCGGTGGGCGCCTCCACGTGGGCGTCCGGCAGCCATGTGTGGAACGGGAAGGCAGGGATCTTGATGGCGAAGCCGATGAACAGCGCCATCCACACCACGTGCTGGAAGCCCCAGCCCCACACGTTGAACGGCCACATGGCCAGCGGTTCGGTGCCGTAGAGGTTGCTCCGGTCCATGAGCTTGGTCATGTCGAAGGTGTTGGGCTCGGAGTAGAAGTACAGCGCCAGGATGGCCACCAGCATGAGCACGCTGCCCAGCAGCGTGTAGAGGAAGAACTTGATGGCGGCGTACTCCTTGCGCGGGCCGCCCCAGATGCCGATGAGGAAGTACATGGGAAGCAGCATGACTTCCCAGAACACGTAGAAGAGCACGAAATCCAACGCCACGAACACCCCGGTCATGCCGGTGTCCAGCAGCAGGAACAGCGCGAAGTAACCCTTGACCCCCTTGTCGATGCCCCAAGAAGCGAAGATGCAGAGAAACGACAGCAGCGCCGTCAGCAACAACATGGAGACGCTCAGGCCGTCGACGCCGACGTAGTACTCGATGTTGAACGCGGGGATCCAGGGAGCCCTCTCGACGAACTGCATGGCCGTGGTGGTGGTGTCGAAGTTGGCGTAGAGCCAGATCCCCAGCAGGAGCGGCGGCACCGTGGCCGCGGCCGACACCCAGCGGATGAGGTCGTGGCGGTCGCTCGGCAGGCACAGCACGACCAACATCCCGGCCAGGGGAATGAAGACCATGTAGCTCAGCACATGTTCGGTCATTTTCTGATCTCTCCTATCCGAATCTCTCCGATCTGAATCAGCTCCAGTAGCGCAGCTTGACGATCAGGGCCACGACGACGGCTCCCACCACCACGTAGAGGTAGCTGTTGATGTTCCCGGTCTGGACCCGGCGGAAGTTGTTGCCTATCGCGAAGGTCACGTTGGCGACGGCGTTGACCAGCATGTCGACGATGTAGTTGTCGAACAGGCCGTTGAACCAGGCAATGATGGTGGTGAGCTTGGCCGATCCGTCCACGATGGTGTCGATGATGTAGCGGTCGAACGCCGCTCCGATCCGGGCGAACAACAGGGTGCCGCCGACGAAGACGAACTGGTAGACCTCGTCCACGTAGTACTTGTTGTAGAGCAGGCGGTACGAGAACCCCTTGGCCTCGGGCGACTCGTCCCGCGACGGCGTCTGCACGTAGTAGAGGAAATACGCCAGCGCCACGCCCACGGCGGCGGCGATGATCGACACGCTCATGACGCCGATCTCCTCCGCCACGGAGTGGTGCTCGTGATGGGCGTGGATCACGGGATCGAGCCAGTGGTCGATCTGGCTGCCGCCCATGAACGCCGGCAGCCCGATATACCCTATGACCACCGAGCCCGCGGCGAGGATCCACAGCGGGTAGGTCATGATCTTCGGCGACTCGTGAAGGTGTTCCTGCACGTGGTGGTCGGCGCGGCACTCGCCGAAGAACACCATGAAGAACTGGCGGAACATGTAGAAGGCCGTGAGGCCCGCCACGAACACCGCCACGCCCCAAAGCACCTCGTTGTGGGTGGCCCAGGCCTGCCACAGGATGGCGTCCTTGGAGAAGAAGCCGGCCAGGAACGGCGTCCCCGCGATGGCCAGCACCGCGATGGCGAAGGTCCAGAAGGTCGCCGGCATCGCCGTCCTCAGGCCTCCCATCTGCCGCATGTCCTGCTCCCCCTGCATGGCGTGGATGATGCTTCCGGAGCCCAGGAAGAGGCAGGCCTTGAAGAAGGCGTGCGTCAGCAGGTGAAAGATCCCGGCGGCGTAGGCGGCGACCCCCATGGCCAGGAACATGTAGCCGAGCTGGCTGATGGTCGAGTAGGCCAGCACCCGCTTGATGTCGGTCTGGGTGACGGCGATGGTGGCGGCAAGAAGCGCGGTGGCGGCGCCGACCACGGCGACGATCCCGAGGGTCACGGGAGCCGCGGAGAAGAGCACGTTCAGCCGCCCGATCATGTAGACGCCGGCCGTCACCATGGTGGCGGCGTGGATCAGCGCGCTCACCGGGGTGGGACCCTGCATGGCGTCGGGGAGCCAGACGTACAGCGGGATCTGCGCCGACTTGCCGGTGGCGCCGATGAACAGCAGCATCGTCGCCACCGTCACCACGCCGATGCCCCAGATTTCCATGTTGGCCAGCAGCCCGACGTGCTCCTGGATGCCGCGGAACGCCAGCGTCCCCTGCCCGTGCTGCGTCAGGCTCCAGTAGAGCAGGAAGATGCCCAGCACGAAGCCGAAGTCGCCGATGCGGTTGACGATGAAGGCCTTGTTGCCGGCGCGGGTGTTGGTGTGGTCGGTGTACCAGAAGCCGATGAGCGCCCACGAGCACAGCCCCACGCCCT
>JAJDTQ010000113.1 GCA_022827045.1 Candidatus Binatia bacterium | reverse complement strand
ACGCGGGCTGGGGTCTCATCGACGGCCCGCCCGAGATCCAGTTGGGCAACAAGGGCCGCATCGACGTGCGTATCGTGGTGCGCGGCCGCCAGGCCCACAGCAGCCGCCCGTGGGACGGCGTCAACGCGGTGGACGGCGCGGTCAAGGTGCTGGAGAAGCTCGCGCCGCTGATGCCTTATCCCGAGGACAAGAACCATCCGGAGCTGGGCCGGGTGTCCCTTACGCCCACGTCCATCGAGAGCTACCCCAAGTCGACCCACACCATCCCCGGCGAGTGCCACATCAAGATGGACCGCCGGCTGCTGCCCGGCGACGACGCCGACCGAGCGGTGGAGCAACTGGCCCGGGCCATCGGCACCATCGAGCCCTACGAGATCGCTCTGGAGAAGGAAGAGTTCATGTACCCGTGCGAGGTGGAGAAGGACGCCGGGCTGGTGGTGGCTTTGGGCAACGCCATGCGCACCATGCTGGGACGGGAGCCGGAATACAGCTTTTCCACCGCGGCCAACGACACCGGTTTGCTCAACGTCCGCGGCATCGAGACCGTGAACTACGGCTCCCGCGCCGTGCGGTTCCAGCACACGGACAGTGACCTGGTCCCTCTGAAGAGCGTGGTGGAGGCGGCCAAGGTGTTCACTTTCATGGCGCTGCACCGCTGACGCTCAAGGCGTTACGGGCAATTTCCGGGAGGGAATCGGCATGCCAATGACCGACGCGAAATTCATCGACGTGGACGGAGTCCGGACACGCTACTTCGAGCAGGGGACCGGGGAGCCGCTGGTGTTGTGGCACGGCAGCCACTTCGGCACCACCGACGCCTGCGACAGCGCCCTGGACTGGGAGCTCAACTTCGACGCGTTGGCGGAGTCGTTCCGGGTGATCGCCGTGGACAAGCTCGGCCAGGGACACACCGGCAACCCCAAGACCGACGAGGACTATACGCCCGCCGCCGTAGTGGAGCACGCCCGCGGATTTATCGAGGCCCTGGGATTGAAGGACGTTCACGTGTGCGGCCACTCCCGCGGCGGCTACCTGGTGGCCCGGCTCACGCTGCTGCATCCGGAGATCGTCAAGTCCTGCATCATCGTGGACAGCGGCACCCTGTCGCCCGGGCCCTCGCTCACCGAGCTGGTCATGGCGGCGAGGCCCGAACCCTACCTGAGCCGGGAGAGCCAGCGCTGGGTGGTGGAGCACTACTCCTACGGCACCGGCCACATTACGGACGGCTGGATCGACGCCGCCGTGGAGATCTCCGAGCTGCCCAAGTACCAGGAATCCGTGCGCGCGATGAGCAGCGGGGGGCTGAAGCTGTTTATGCGCAACCTCGTCCTCGACAAGGAGGAGTGTCTCCAGTGGATGCAGGAGGGGCGGCTCAAGACGCCGACCCTGGTGGTGTGGGGCTACAACGACCCGACGGCACGGTACCAGCGGGGCCTCACGCTGTTCGACTACGTCGCCGGCAGCACGGAGAACGCGCAGTTGCACGTCATCAACAAGGCGGGGCACTTCTGCTACCGGGAGCAGCCGGAGCAGTTCAATCGGGCGGTGACCGGATTCATCGAGAGCCTTGGTTGAGGGGAGACGTGCCGGCATGGAGTACGGCACTGGCAACGCCGCGGCGGGGTGGGTTTTACCGGGACCTGGAGGAAGAACGTCATGAAACGGATCGTGCTTCCAGCGATGGTGTTCCTGGTCGCGGTGACGGCCGGCTGCGCCGGCGGCGGTCCGAGGATGAAGGAGATCGAGCTCACCGAGACGCAACAGCGGTTCAGGACGAAGACGACCTTCAAGGACGGGGTCGTCGGCGTCGAGGTGAGACGAGGGGACGGAAGCACCACGACACTGGTCAGTACAAGGGATCTCGAGCGGACGTGGGCGCGGTATGATCCCCCGCCACTCATGCCAGGATCTGCAAGTCGCGAATGGTTGCTGGTACAGAACCGCCAGGACGGGAGACTCTACGCTTACGCGGTGATCGCCTGGGACGTGGACGATCCAGCCGATTACCTGGCGGCGGGGTGGTGGGCCCACTTCCCGCCGGGGAGTTCACGGCGGGACACGGATGAGGCCGAAACGGGTGTGTTCATTGACGGTCCGGAGATCGATCCGTCGAACCCGCCCGAGATGCCGGTAGCCGGCGAAGCCACCTATGCGGGTAGTGTCGGCGGCGTCTACCGATACAGTTACGGCGACGGATGGGGAGAGTTGGACGGGGCGAGGCAGCACACCGAGTTCGGCGCCGTCATCGAGCTCCGGGCCAATTTCGCCGACGGCACCATTCAGGGTTGCATCGGGTGTACCGAGGACATCAGGGTTCAGGCGGGTCATTACCTTTATCCCATCGTGACCTGGTGGAACCGGGACCCCGGTGCATTGCCCACGGACTACGAGCTGCGTCTCGGCCCCACGCGTTTCAACCCGGATGGGACGTTCGAGAACACCGACGTGATGGTGACGCATCCCGAGCGGGACGTCACGGATACGAACGGCGTGTGGGCCGGACAGTTCTCCAACGTCCCGGATCCGGACGGCAATCCCCGCCGGGTCGTCGGATTGAGCGATGTCGGTTTCAGCGAAGCCGACGGCAGCAGCGGGAGCTTCGTGGGCATATTCTCCGCTCTGACACCGGCGACCCTGGGACTGCCGGAGGGTGGGACGCCTTGAACCATTCCTAGAGCTGCAACGGGACGGCTTCCCTGAGTGAAATTCGCCGGACGGTCACGCTGGCTTGGTAGGGATAGATCTCGACCCCGGCCTTGGCCGCGCGCCGCAGCCAGCGCCCGTATTCCACGTCGATTTCGTCCGCGGGCCTGAAGAAGGGGCAGGGCCGCCGCTGGATGACGAACAGCAGCACGGCGCGGTGTCCCCGCCGCCGCAGCCGGATCAGCTCCTTCAGGTGCTTGGTGCCGCGCTCGCTGACGGCGTCCGGGAAGATGGCGACGCGGTCCGCGACCAAGGTGACGTTCTTCACCTCCACGTAGCACTGCTGTCCCGGGTTCTCGAGGAGAAAGTCCAGCCGCGATCCCGGCCGTGTCGGCACCTCGGCCCGAAGGTGCTCGTAACCCTGCAGCTCCTTCACCACGCCGGTCTCGATCCCTTCCCGCGCCAGCCGGTTGGCTGCCAGCGTGTTGATCCCCACCAGCGTCCGGCCCACCCGGATCAACTCCCAGGTGTAGGCGAGCTTCCGGCCCTTGCCGCTCTGGTCGGAGAGGTAGACCCGGCTGCCGGGCTCGTTGCAGCCCAGCATGCTGCCGGTGTTGGTGCAGTGCGCGGTCACCAGCGCGCCGTCGTCGAGACGGACGTCGGCAAGAAAGCGCTTGTAGCGCTTGATCAGGGTTCCGGGGATGAGCGGGGTGGAGAAACGCATGGCCACCCACCCTAGCCACCTGGATTCCCGCTTTCGCGGGAATGACGGATGCGGGGTCTTTTTGCCATTCCCGTGTCAATCACGTCTTGCGGGACGGCAGCCCTTACGTGTTGCCGTTGAGGCACGCTGTCGCGGCGCGGCGTAGCAACACGCCTATGAGGTGGCGCTTGTATTCCGCGCTGCCTTCGCGGTCGTCGGTGAGAGCGGCTTCGTCGGCGAGAGCGGCCGCGGCCTCCTGAAGCCTTTGCTCCACCGAATCCGCGGGTCCGGCGATGAGGCTTTCCGCGGCCTCCGAGCGGCACGGGGTGGGGCTGACGCAGCCCACGGCGCAACGGGCTTCGCGGATCTCCCCGCCGCCGTCGTCCAGTTCGAGGGAAAGAGCCAGGCCGAGCAACGGCCGTTCGTGGACCTGGAACTTGAGGTAGGCGTTGCGTTGCGACGGTCCCGGCAAGGGCACGTCGACGCCGGTCAGGACCTCGTCCTGGGCGAGGGAGTTCTCGTAGGCGCCGGCGAGAAGCTCGTCCATGGCGAGACTCCGCTCGCCCGGTTTGCCCTGCGCCCGTGCTGTCCCGCCCAGCGCCAGCAGCAGCGTGGCCGGATCGGAGTGAGGCTCGGCGAAGCACAGATTCCCGCCCAGGGTGCCGGTGGCGCGCACCCGTACGTTGGCGACGTTGGCTTCCATCTCGGACATCACCGGCAACAGCTCCCGGACCACGGCGGACCGCTCAATGTCCCGGTGGGTGGCGCCGGCGCCGATGTGCAAGTGGTCGTCCCGTCGCTCGATGCCGTCGAGTCCGGCTACGGCCTTGATGTCGATCAGGTGCTCGTAGCGCAGCAGGTCGTGCCGCATGGCCAGCAGCAGCTCGGTGCCGCCGGCGTACAGGGTTCCGTTGTCGCCGTAGTGCTCGAGCATCTCCGCGGCCTCCCCGAGATCGGCCGGCCGATGGATGGCGAAGCGTCTGAGCGGCATCATGACTTGTTCTCTCCCCGGGCGGCTCGGGCTTCCCGGATGGCGCGCCAGACCTTCTCCGGGGTGAGGGGCGCCCGTCGTATCCGGGCACCGGTAGCGCTGTAGACCGCGTTGGCGATGTTGGCCGGCAGCGAGTTGAGGGAGGCCTCGCCGCCGCCCTTGGCTCCGTAGGGCCCGACGCCGTCGCGGTTCTGCACCAGCTCCAGCTTCACGGTCCGCGGCATGTCGGAGAAGCGCGGCAGGCGGTACTCCAGCAGGTTGCCGTTAAGGAGCTGGTTGCGGTCGAACTCGAGCTCCTCGAACATGCCGATGCCCATCCCGGTGGTGGCGGCGCCGATGTCCTGGCCCTCGGCCAGGGCGGGGTTGATGGCCAGCCCCACGTCGCCGGCGGTGCCGAGCTTCTCCATGGTGACCTTGCCGGTCTCCTCGTCCACGGACACCTCGATGCCGGTGGAGGCGGCCTCCCAGAACACCGGCAACTGGGCGAAGTCGCCGTCCTTGCGGATGTAGGCGCGGCCGATGACCTCGCCGTCGGGCAGGCGGTAGTAGCGCGTGAGCACCTCGGACCAGGTAAGGCGCGCCTCCCCGCAGGTGAT
Organism: Candidatus Binatia bacterium; assembly: GCA_022827045.1. Next base: position 20,468 of record JAJDTQ010000113.1, on the reverse strand, counting down.
GCCGCCGCGGACCGTCTGAATCTCGGATTCCTGCACCGCCAGCACGTCGGCGGCCATCCGGACCATCTGCTCCATGGCCTCGCGGCTGGCCTCCTGTACCGCCCGTCCCATGAGGGTGGTGGTGCGGCTGGCGCCGGTGGAACGGTCGTACGGGGTGATGGCGGTGTCCGAGGAAACCACCCGGACCAGGTCGAAGGGGACCCCGAGCTCTTCGGCGACGATTTGCGGCAGCACGGTGTGGCTGCCCTGGCCCAGCTCGGTGCTGCCGATCATCAGCGACGCCGAGCCGTCGGCGTGCACGCGCACGGCCGTGGAGGTAAGCGGATAGGCGCCGGCATCGCTGGCGGAGCAGCCGATGCTGCGTCCGTGGCCGTCTGGCAGCGGCTCCTTCCAGCCGAGGTTGTCGGCGACGATCTTCAGATCCTCCGTGAGGGTGCCGTCGAACGGGCGCATGCCCGGAAAGAACTCCTGCTTGGGCCGCGCCGCGTTGTGCACGCGGAACTCATAGGGGTCCATGCCGATCTTCGCCGCCAGCTCGTCGATCTGGGACTCGCCGGCCAGGGTCACCTGGGCGCAGCCGAATCCCCGGAAGGAGCTGGCCGGCACCGTGTTGGTGTAGACCATCTGGTTGTCGATCTGGACGTTGGGGATGGCGTACGGCCCGACGCAGCGGTTGGACGACTTCTCGCACACGAGCGGGCTGTTCTCCGCGTAGGCGCCGGTGTTCATGTAGATCTTCGCCTGACGGGCGATGATCTTGCCGTCGGCGTCCGCCGCGGTGCGCATCCAGGTTAGCGCGTCGTCGCCCCGGGTGGTGAGCATGGCCTCTTCCACGCTGAGCTGCAGCTTCACCGGGCGCCGCGCCTTCCACGCGCAGGCCGACACCAGCGGCTCGATCTTGGTGTAGGACTTGCTGCCGTAGCCACCGCCCACGAACGGCACGATCAGGCGGATCTGGCTCACCGGCATGTCGAAGATGGTCTTGAGGTCGTGGCGCACCATGAAGGGGTGCTGGGCCGACGAGTAGATGGTGACCCCCTGGTCGCCTACCTCGGCGATGGCCACGTAGGGCTCCATGGCGTAGGCGTAGGCCATGGGGAAGTAGTATTCACCCTCCACCACCGCGGCCGCCTTGGCGAACGCCTCGTCCACGTCGCCCCACTTGATGTGGTGCTCCTGGCACAGGTTGGTGCCCCGCCCCGCGGTGACCTCGCCCTCGAAACCCCGCAGGGCGCCGGCCTCGAACTGGCGCTGGTGCAGCAGGGGTGCGGACGGCTCCATCGCCTCCTGGGGCTCTATCACCGCCGGCAGTTCCTCGTACTCGACGTGAATGAATTCCAGCGCCTCGTAGGCGGTGAGCTCGTCCTCGGCGATGACAGCGGCCACCGGCTCCCCGGCGTAACGCACCTTGTCGATGGCCACCAGCGGGTGGTCCTTCACGGCGTGGCCGAAGTAGGGATTCAGCCCCTCGAGGTCGTCGCCCCGCAGCACGTTGTAGACGCCGGGATGGGCCTCGGCCTTCGACGTGTTCATGGAGACGATCCGGGCGTGGGCGTAGGGGCTCCGCAGCACCTTGGCGTAGGCCATGCCCGGGAGCTTGACGTCGCTCACGTAGAGCGCCCGGCCGGACACCTTGGCGCGGCCGTCGCGGCGCGGCACCGAGCGGTTGACCACCTCGAAGTCGCGGCTCTTGTCGTCGCTCATCCGCGCGCCTCCTTCATTACCGCCGCCGCCTTGCGGATGGCCTTCAGGATCGGCACGTATCCGGTGCAGCGGCAGAGGTTGCCGTCCATGTGGTGGATGATCTCGTCGTCGCTGGGGTCGGGGTTTTCGTCGAGCAGCGCCTTGGCGGACAGGATCATGCCCGGCGTGCAGAAGCCGCACTGGAACGCGAACTCGTCGATGAAGCACTGCTGGATGGGGTGGAGCGTACGGTCGGCGTTCTCCATGCCCTCGATGGTGGTGACGCTGCGTCCCTGGGCCTCGTAGGCCAGGTAGGTGCAGGAGCTCACCGGCAGGCCGTCCACCAGCACCGTGCACGCGCCGCACACCTGCACCTCGCACGAGATCTTGGTGCCGGTGAGGTTCAGCCGATTCCGGAGCACCTCCGAGAGGGTCTGCTGCGGCTCGCACTCCACGGCCACGTCCTTGCCGTTGAGCGCGAAGCGCAACTCCACGAGGGCTGGCTTGTCGCTAGACATAGTGCGGTATGATCTCCTCGGACCAGAGCAGCATCTCCTTGTACATGGTGTCCATGTCCGGGTAGATGAGCTTCAGCTCGAAGTGCTCCACGCCGGCCTCGATGAACTCGTCGATTCGCTGCCGCACGTCGTCCACCGAGCCGATGATGTGGCGGTCGAGGGCGAACTGGATGTTGTCCACGTCGCGCTCGTAGGTGTGGGAGCTCTCGCGGATGGTGGGGAGCGCCAGGGTCATGGCCTCGTCGCGGGTGCGGGCGATGGCCGCCAGCTTCTCCACCGCGATCTTGATGCCGGCGGGGTCCCGGCCCGCGTCCTCCGCCGCCTTCCTGAGGATGTCGGCGCCCCGGGCCATCTCCTTGGGCGAAAGCCACCCGGGGATCCAGCCCTCGCCGTAGCGGCCGGCGCGCACCGCGGCCTGGTCCATCCAGCCGCCCACCCACACCGGCGGGTGGGGCTTCTGGACCGGCTTCGGGTGGATCTCGGCGTTGTCGAACTTGAGGTACTTGCCCTCGTAGGAGGCCATGGGCTGGGTCCAGATGGCTTTCATGGCCTCGATGTACTCGTCGGTGCGGTTGCCACGGCCCTTGATGGGCACCTCGAACACGTCGAACTCGCTGGAGTCGCGGGTGGCCTTGGAGCCGAGCCCCACGCCCACCAGGAGCCGCCCGTCGCACAGGTGGTCCAGGGTCGCGCACTGCTTGGCCGCGTAGATGGGGTTGCGCAGCGGCATCACCAGGCAGGCCACGCCGATCTGGATGTCCTTGGTCTTGGCCGCCAGGTAGGACATGGTGGTCATGCACTCGAAGAAGTTGGCCTCCTGGGCGTCGTCGAGGGCCTCGGCGGCCCCGGACGAGATGTGGTGCCGGTGCATCTCCGAGCTCCACACCACGTGGTCGTGGAGCCAGATGGTGTCGAAGCCCAGCTCCTCGGAGTTCTGCGCGGCCTTGACGATGTTCTCCTTGCTGGAGAGCGGCCCCGAGTTGGGCACCCGGATGCCGAATTCGAATTTACCCATGCCTCGTGCTCCTAGGGTTCGGTGATGCCGATGCGGTCGTATTTCAGGTGGCGGTTGTACCAGTCCACCACCTCGCCGGCGATCTGGTCGAAGTAGTCGTTGTAGACCCCGTAGTGGGTGGTCTTCTTCAGCATGACAAGCTTCTTGGGCTCTCCGGCCTTCTCGTACATGCGGACGGAATGCTCCTCGGGCGTGGTGGCGTCGTACTCCACGGCGACGAACAGTACGCCCCGAGGCGAGATCTTGTGGACCACGTCCTCCGGGGCGTAGTCCAGGATCGCGTCGGCGCATTGCAGCGGCATCTGGTTGGGGATCTTGGAGGCGACTTCCTTCTTGATGTTGGTGGTCTTGCGCTCCGGGGTCTGGACCATGATCTCTTCCCGCGCCGCCACCAGTTCGCCGGAACCGGTCAGCACCCGCTGCCGGCGGTCTTCCTCGATGCGCTTGAGGTAGTCGATCCACTCGTACTCGCGGCGCATGGAATGGAGCCAGTCGCGGCCGTTGCAGACGCCGAGGTAGCACACCACGGCCTTGACCCGGTCGTCCGTGCCGCCCACCAGCACGGCGTTGCCGCCGCCGGTGCCGCCGGACCCGTAGGTGGCGATGCGGTCGGAGTCCACGTCGTCGCGGGTCTCCATGTAGGTGATGGCGTTGCGGATGTCCTCCGCCTGCCAGGGAGGCATGACCCAGCCCTTCTGCGGGCCTTCGCTCTGCCCCCAGCCGCGGTAGTCGAAGCACAGGCACGCGTACCCCGCCTCGCACAGCCGCTCGAACATCATGATGTAGTGCTTGGCGTCCTTGAGCCCCAGGAAGCCCGGGCCCTGGACGATTCCAGGCCAGGGTTTGCCCGCGTCGCCGTCCGGCAGATAGACGGTGCCGTGAACCTTGTAGCCTTCGCTATAGAATGTAACGTCCTCTGTTCGCATGTGGCTCTCCCAAAGAGCGCCTAGGCCCTCACCCGGCCTTCGGCCACCCTCTCCCAGAGGGAGAGGGGTTGTGTTTGACTACTCGGACAGACGCCTAGGCGCGCACCGCCGGCAGCACTTCCTTGCCCAGCAGCTCGATCTGCTCGTACCAGTCCTCGTAGCGGAACCGGAGGTCGTAGACGATGTGGTCGAGGCCGCCCTCCTCGTAACGCTGGGTATCTCGAACGATGTCCTCGGGCGTGCCGGCCAGCAGCAGCCCCTCGATGTCCTTGAGCTCGGAGAAGGTCCCGGACGCGGGCTTGACCCAGGTGGGCTTCTTGTTGCCCTCGTTGATGAGCCCGGGGGCGTTGACCTTGCTCACCGCGGTGTCCTTGTCCTTGGCGATGCTGGTGATGGGGATGGCCCCGGTGGTGACCATGGGCTTGCCGGCCTCGTCGCAAAGTTTGTGCAGGTACTTGATGCACTTGTGGAAGGTCGCCAGCGGGATCCGTCCGGGCATCCACCCGTCGCAGTAGTCCACCGCGCGCCGGCACGAGGCCGGGGTGCCGCCCCCGTACCAGATGGGAATGGGGGCCAAGGGCGTGGGCTTCAGTTCGACGTCCGTGAAGGAGTAGTACTCGTCCTCGTAATCGACTTTCTCGCCGGCCCAGAGCCGCCGCACGAGGTTGGAGTTGACCTTCGCCATGTTGAAGCGGTCGTCGCGGGTGTTCTTCAGGCCGGCCGCGGCGAACTCGTGCTGGAAGGTACCGGCGCCGATGCCCATGATCACCTTGCCGTCTGCCAGGACGCTCAGGGCCGCCATGCACTGGGCCAGGTGGATCGGGTGCCGGTGGGAGATCATCGTGCCCGTGCCCAGGATCAGCTTCTTGCACACCGACGAGATCGCCGACAGGATGGCGACACATTCGATATGGGTGTTGTCCGTGCCCTCCATGCCGTGGGGCTCGAAAACCAAGTGGTCGCGGACCCAGACGGAGTCGAATCCCAATGACTCGGCCAGCTTAGATCCTTCAATGCACTTCTCCGCTGATCCCTGATCCCCGAAATGGGGCAACAACAGTCCGAACTTCAGGTTGGTCGCCATTCTCAAACCTCCTTGCGGTTTCTTGTGATCATTGACCCGAACAGAATGACGCGCCTCGCGGAAGCGAGGCTCGCCGGCTCCAAGTGCTCGAAATGACGCCGTTAGGCGTCATTTCCGCGGGATTTCATGAACGGATGGTCGGCCCGGCGGGAGCATTGTTGGACCGCACCACGGCATTGACGTTCCGCATGACCTTCCGAGCGAGCCTCATATATAGACTCCGCCCGTGATGACTGTCAAGCGCGGCCCGGCCCGTCCATTGCCGGGAGAGGGATGCCGGGATCGCGGCGGAAAGCAGCCTCGAAAACGCGGGGTTAGGGATCTTCGGCGGGCGTAGGGTCGTCAGTGCCGAGAGCAGGCCGACGACGCACCAACGCGGTGCGCAAATCGCCCAGGTAAGTGCGGCTCACCGGCACGACGTGGCCGCCGGTGAGTTGCAACAGAGTACGTTGGTTTTGTCTTCTCCAACCTTCGACGTGAGGGTAGGCGACCCAGTAGGAACGGTGTACCCGGAGACCCCGATCGCCGAGTTCGGCGACGGCATCGGCGAAGCGCATCAGTATGTCGCATTGACCCAGGGTAGTGACCACCTTCACGTAATGGTCGCTCATCTTGAGATAGACGAGGTCCTGGCCCACCTCGACGGGCAGGCGGTCCAGGAACTTGGAGGGCGCTTCAGCGGCGGGAGGGCCGGTGGCAGCGGGGGGTCCGGGAGCCGGGAGTGTGCCGGATTTGGTGAGCGTGTCCGTTGCCGGATCTCGGGAGGGATCGTTTCTGACCCTTTGGCTCACCAGGTAGTGTATGACGGCGCTGCCCAACACCAACGACAGCGTCATGAACAGGTATACCGTGGGCAAATCGTCAGGGTGAAGGACCCTGCCGGAAAGGGTGTCGACGCCGTAGGCGATGGCGACCGCTGTGGGCGTCACCGCCAAGGTGCCCGCGGCGACCGCCAGCGCGATATGCCACGGAGCCCAATGGCGCGTGAGGTAGAGGGTAACCACGTACTCGGCGTAGCAAAGGGGAGCGCATAAGGCCGCGCCGAGAGCCTGGTAAAGGAAGCGCTGTGTCGACGTGAGGTGGTCGGTGCCCAGGGGACAGATGGCGGCGTAGGCGCCCAGGTAGATGCCGATTACGACCAGGACTCTCCAGAAAATATAGGGACTCAGCGCCTCACGGTACGCGAAGTCCCACTGCCGTCCTCCCGTGCCGGTGATTTCGTCGCTCCGGACCGGAGACTGGTATGTCCTTTCTTCCATCTGCTTCCCTTACCATTCCCGCATGGCGTTAACCAAGCCAGCCGGGCGAAACGGAGTGGGGCGGCCAACTCACCGTGATCGATTGGCCCCTGTTACTGAGACGAACGGTCCATTTTAAGTAGTCGTTGCCGCACTGCATGTCAACCAGCCGTTCCGTTCTTGTGGCCGCGTTGGATTTCGTCTAAGAAAGCTCAAGCAAACGGACGCGCGACGCAGCGCCGGCAGGCTTGGGAGGAACTACAATGAGCGATTTTTACAGTGAATGGCTGAGCATGACCCAACGGAACGAGGAATTCGTGGAGAACGCGCCCCGGGTGGCGCGCCACAAGGAGTTCGACTGGGTCAAGACGCGCCAGGACGCCAAGGCGGCGCTGATGATCGCGCCCGAGCTGGGCTTTCCCACCGGCGGCAGCATGATGATGCGCGCCGAGATTCCCGTGGGTTGGCACACCGGACGCCACAGCCACGGCGAGGAAGCCATCTACGTCGAGAGCGGCACCGGCTTCATGGTCCTGGACGGCAAGCGTTACGACTTCGGTCCAGGCACCGTCCTGCACGTACCCTACCGCTCCGAGCACCAGTTGTTCAACGACGGCGATGTCCCCGTGGGTTATATATCCGGGCTGGCCTGGCACCTGGAGGCGTCGGTCTACATGGGCCGCATGGACCAGTTCGACGACTGTGGCGCCAACGACGCCGGCGCGCTGGGCGCCGTCGGGCCGGAGGAGTCCCAGTACTGGCCGGAGGACGGCCGGCGCATCTCCATGCACCAGGACCAGCATGAGCTCTCGGCCGAGTCCAAGCACGGCGCCACCTATTTCCTCATGGGCCGCAGCGGCAACCGCAACGGCTTCAAGGCCACGGCCGCGGCCATCAGCTCCATCTTCGTGGAGCTGCCGCGCTCCAAGAGCCATAGCCACGCCCATCCGGAGGCGTACCTCTACGCGCTGAAAGGGGCGGGGTACTCGGAGATCGGCGGCAAGCAGTACACCTGGGAGCAGGGAGACGCCGTCCACGTCCCCCCTGGCATGATGCACCACCAGCACTTCAACCCGAGCGACGGCGAGACCCGGGAGCTCCGGTTCGAGTTCGGCATCCGCTACTGGCTGGTGGACCAGTGGAAGGGCTACACGACCATCGACAAGCACCTGAAGGCCATGTCGATGGACGAGGACGACGAGGACAAGTAGGGGTCGCCCTCACCCGGCCTTCGGCCACCCTCTCCCAGCGGGAGAGGGCTAATATGGCCCCCTCTCCGTCTGGGTGAGGGGGGGGGGTGAGGGAGCCACCCGCGGGGACGCGTGCGGCCGCGCTTACTCCCGTATCCCCGCCAGGTCCAGCAGAAACGCGTACTCGAGGGCGATCTCGCGGTAGCGCTTGAAGCGCCCGGATGCGCCCCCGTGTCCCGCCTCCATATTGGTTTTCAACAGCAGCCGGTTCCGGTCGGTCTTGGTCGCCCTTAGCTTCGCCACCCACTTGGCGGGCTCCCAGTACTGTACCTGGGAGTCGTGCAGGCCGGTGGTCACCAGCATGTGCGGGTAGTCCTTCGCCTGGATGTTGTCGTAGGGCGAGTACGACAGCATGTAGTCATAGAATTCCTTGTCGTTGGGGTTGCCCCACTCGTCGTACTCGCCGGTGGTCAGCGGGATGTCCGGGTCGAGCATGGTGGTGACGATGTCGACGAACGGCACCTGCGCCACCACTCCGCTGAACAGTTCAGGCCTCAGGTTGACCACCGCGCCCATCAGCAGGCCGCCGGCACTGCCGCCCATGGCGAACAGCCGCTCCGGAGAGGTGTAGCGCTCGTCGATCAGGTGTTCCGCGCACGCGATGAAGTCGGTGAAGGTGTTCCGCTTCCTGAGTAGCTTGCCGTCCTCGTACCAGGCGCGCCCCATCTCCTCGCCGCCCCGGATGTGGGCGATGGCGAACACGAAGCCGCGGTCCAGCAGGCTCAGGCGCGCGGAGCCGAAGGCGGCGTCGAGGCTGTGGCCGTAGGAGCCGTAGCCGTACAGCAGCAGCGGGTTCCGGCCGCTCCTTTCCGTCCCTTCGCGGTACACCAGCGATATGGGCACTTTGACGCCGTCGGCGGCCGTGGCGTGCAGCCGTTCCGTGCGGTAGTCGGCTGAATCGAACCTGCCCAGCACCTCCTCCTGCTTCAGCAGGGTCTTCTCCCGGGTCACCATGTCGTAGTCGTAGATGGAGCTGGGCGTGGTCATGGACGTGTAGCCGTACCGCAGCACCGTGGTGTCGAACTCCAGGTTGACGTTCGTGCCGGCCAGATAGGCGGGCTCGCCGAACTCCAGGTAGTGTTCCTGCGAGCCGTCCCACGGCATCACCCGGATCTGCACCAGCCCGTCCCGCCGCTCTTCCAGCACCAGGTGGTCGCGGAACACCTCGAAGCCCTCCAGCAGCACGTCGGGACGGTGCGGTATGACCTCCTCCCAGTGCTCCTTGCCGGTGAGGTCCAGGGGCGTCGACACAAGGCGGAAGTTCTGGGCCTCGTGGTTGGTGTGGATGAAGAAGCGGTCCTCGAAGTGGTCCACGGCGTGTTCGTGTCCCCGTTCCCGTGGAAGGAAGACGGTGAACGCGCCGGTAGGATCGCCGGCGTCGAGATAGCGGTACTCGTCGCTCAGGGTCTGGGAGGAGACGATCATGAGGAATCGCTTGGACTTGGTCTTGAACACGTGAGCCGTGAAGGTGTCGTCGGCCTCCTCGTAGACGAGCACGTCCGCCGCCGGGTCCGTACCCAGGACGTGGCGGTAGATGCGGTGCGAGCGCAGGGTCTCGGGGTCCTGCTTGGCGTAGAAAAGGGTCCGGTTGTCGTTGGCCCAGGTGATGTTGCTCGTCACCTCCGGGATGGTGTCGGGCAACGTCTCGCCGGTGGCGAGGTTCTTGAAACGGATGGTGTAGATGCGCCGTCCCTGCGCGTCCTCCGTGTACGCGAGCAGGTCCTGGCTGGAGCTCACCGCGATCCTTCCAACCGCGAAGAACTCGTGGCCCTCGGCCAGGGCGTTGACGTCGAGCATGAGCTCTTCCGGGTTGTCCAGGGAATCGCGCTTGCGGCCGTAGAGAGGATACTCGCCGCCTTCCTCGTAGCGGGTGTAGTAGAAGTAGTCGTCCCGCCGGTAGGGGACCGACATGTCTGTCTGCTTGATGCGTCCCTTGATCTCCTCGAACAGCGCCCCTTCCAGCGCCTCGACGTGGGCCATGGCGTCCTTGGTGTGCTGGTTCTCGGCTTCCAGGTAGGCCACGGTGTCGGGATTGTCCCGTTCCCGCAGCCAGTAATAGTTGTCGGTGCGCACGTGGCCGTGGTGCTTGAATTCATGTGGAACGATCTTGGCTGCCGGAGGATTTTCGCTGTTTGCCATGCGCTCACCTTAGCAAAATTCCACGCCTTGGCCACGACTCGCATTCTCGCGCCAAAGTCGATAGCCTGTTTCCATTCCTTCCGGAAAGGAGCTCGGCATGGCGACCAAGGCAGTCATGGAGTTCAAGGTACACCCCTACGTCCAGTTCATGAGCGACCGGTTCGGCGCCTACGACCGCTGGATCGAATCGGAGGGACTGCCGGTGGTGAGCGGCTCCCACGTCCAGGACGTGCGCACCCTCGAGCTGGCGGACTGGCCGCGCAGGGGCGGCAGGGGCGCCTACCTGTCGTTCTCGGACCAGCGCGTGGCCGACGGCTACGTCTGCGAGATCGCCGCCGGCTCGAGCCTCGAGCCCCAGCGGCACCTGTTCGAGGAGATCGTGCTCATCGCCGAGGGCCGGGGCGCCACCACCGTGTGGTACGACGAGGCCCGGAAGCGGACCTTCGAGTGGGAAGCCGGCAGCCTGTTTGCGATTCCGCTCAACGCCTGGCACCAGCACTTCAACGCCAGCGGTACGGAACGCTGCCGCTATTTCGCCCTCACCAGCGCGCCGGTGGTGTTCGAGCTCTACCGGGACGCCGACTTCATCTTCAACACGGACCACCTCTTCAAGGACCGCTTCGATCCGGCCCAGGAAGACTTCTTCAGCCGCGAGGGTAAGTACAACACCGACTATTACGGCGGCATCCTGGAGAACAACTTCATCAGCAACATCCGCGACATCAAGCTGGTGCCGCGGGAGAAGCGCGGCAAGGGCAACCGTAACATGTACATCCACATGGCCGGCAGTACCATGCTGGCCCATGTCTCCCAGTTCCCGGTGGGGACCTACAAGAAGGCGCACCGCCACGGCCCGGGTGCCCACATCTATATGCTCGACTCCACCGGCTACTCCCTCATGTGGCAGGAGGGCGAGAAGCCCGAGCGCTTCGACTGGCAGGAGGGGACCGTCATCTCGCCGCCGGCGGGAAGCTGGCACCAGCACTACAACACCGGCCCGGAGCCTTGCCGGTTCGTGGCGCTTCACGCGTCCACCGCGGTCCAGGGAGAGGAGCGCGGGGTCGAGCAGATCGAGTTCGAGGACGAGGACAAGGTCCTGCGTCAGATGTACCAGGACGAGTGCGCGCGCAACGGCGTCGCGGCTCAGATGTGAGGAAGTATCTCGCCGACAACGAAGGGGGCTGAACCCATGATTCCGCAACACGATTCCTTTTACGACGTGTTCTCCAGGGCCGCGAAGCTCGACATCCGCTGGCCCGGCGATGCCCGCATCGCGGTGGCGCTGGCCGGCAACCTCGAAGCGTGGACCGAGACCCCCGATCCCAAGCTGCGGCGTTCGCGCCACGTGGGCGGCTCGAACCCGCTGACCGAGGACGTGCGCTGCCCGTACGACTTCCGCACCGCCAGCGAGAACGACTACGGCGGCCGCACGGGCGTGTGGCGCATTCTGCGCATCCTCGAGAAGTACGGCGTCAAGGCGTCCTTCAACACCAACGCGCTCTGCGCCCTGCGTTATCCGGAGGCGGTGAAGAAGGTCCACGAGGACGGCCACGAGGTTGTGGCCCACAGCTACGCCGAGGACGTGCAACTGGTGCTGCTCTCCAGGGACGAGGAACGGGAGGAGATACGCGCCTGCGTGAAGACCTTCGAGGATCTCGTGGGGGTCCGCCCGTCCGGCTGGCTGTCGTCCGGCATGCGCCACACCGAGAACACCCTCGAGCTCCTGGCGGAAGAGGGTTTCACTTGGCACGGCGACGCGGTCAACGACGACGTCCCCTACCTCGTGGAAGCGGCTGGCAAGACCATGGTGGTGATCCCCTACAAGAACGCCATCAGCGGACTGAACGACACCGGCATGTACCGCCGCGGCAAGAGCGCCAGCGACCTCCTGCAGGCGTTCCGGGACGAGTTCGACATCCTCTACGAGGAGTCGGCCACCGATCCCAAGATGCTGACCCTGGCCATGCACTGCCAGATGGCGTTCCCGGCCACCGGCAAGCTCTACGACGAGGCCATCCGCTACGCCAAGTCGTTTCCGGACGTGTGGTTCGCCCGGCGCGACGAGATCGCGCAATGGATCCTGAAGAACTACAGCGGGTAGCGGCGAACACGGACAGGGCGGAGGCAGCCATGGAAGAGCAGAGCATCGAGCAGGAAAGCGCCTACCAGCGGTGGTTGAAGATGGAAGGCCTGCCGGTCATCCGCGACTACTACATCGAGGACGTCCGGGCGGTGCCGCTGGAGCCCTGGGAGCGCCGCGGCGGCTCCGGGATCTACCTCAACCTCATCGGCACCGGGGACATGAACGACGCGTACATCTGCGAGATCCCGCCGGGCAAGAGCCTCCACCCGGAGCGCTACCTGTTCGAGGAGATGATCTACGTGGCCAGCGGCAGGGGGGCCACGACCATATGGCAGGAGGGCGGAAGGAAGCAGACCTTCGAGTGGCAGGCGGGGAGCCTCTTCTCGCCTCCCCTCAATACCTGGCGGCAGCACTTCAACGGCAGCGGCGATACTCCGGCGCGCCTTTTCTCGGTGACCAGCGCGCCGCTGGTCATAAACCTGTTCCACAACCACGAGTTCGTCTTCAACAACGGCTTCGCCTTCACCGACCGTTTCGATTCCCAGGACCACTACTTCTCGGGCCAGGGCAAGTCCTACAGCGGCCGCGTCTGGGAGACCAACTTCGTGCCCGACGTGCGCGGCTTCGTGCTGAAGGAATGGAAGGAGCGCGGCGCCGGCGGCCGCAACATCATGTTCGAGCTGTCCGACAACACCATGTGCTCGCACATCTCCGAGTTCCCGGTGGGGACCTACAAGAAGGCGCACCGCCATGGCCCCGGCGCCCACGTGGTGATCATCGGCGGCGCCGGCTACTCGCTCATGTGGCCCGAGGGGTCGCCGATCCAGCGGTTCGACTGGCACGAGGGAAGCGTCATCGTCCCCCCGGAGATGTGGTTCCACCAGCACTTCAACGCCGGCACCACGCCCGCCCGCTACCTCGCCCTTCGCTGGGGCAGCAAGAAACACCGCTTCCGCAAACGCTACGGCATCGACAAGAGCGTCAAGGAAGGCGGCGACCAGATCGAGTACCAGGACGAAGACCCCGGCGTCCGGGAAATGTTCGAGCGGGCGCTGGCCGAGCACGGCCTGGAGAGCCGGATGGCTCCCGCCTACGAGGCGGCGCCGGCCTGAGATCGGAGGCAGGCTGTTCGGCCGTCAAAACGGAAAGGAGCGGTCATGAGCGAGAACGCGCCCAGGAAGGCCCGCGCCATGGGCATCAACCACGTGGTGCTGGAGGTGGGGGATCTGGATCAGGCGCTGGAGTTTTACGGCGCCATTTTCGACTTCACCCTGCGCGGCCGGAGCGACCACAACGCCTTCATCGACCTCGGCGACCAGTTCATCCAGTTGAGCCTCGGCAAGACCCAGGAGGCCGACGGCAAGCGTCACTTCGGCTTCGTGGTGGACGACCGCGGCCCGGTGCGGGAGGCCCTGGACCGTCTCGGCGTCAAGCCCCTGGACCAGCGGCTCAACTTCCGCGACCCGTGGGGCAACCGCATCGAGGTGGTGCCCTACGACGACGTCCAGTTCTCCAAGGCGCCCAACGTGCTCAACGGGATGGGGCTCGGGGGACTCGAGAAAACCCCGGACGCCGTCGCCGAGCTGACGAAGAAGGGGATGGCGCCGGAGTGAAGGCGGAAAGAGGAGAGGGCGGCCGGCGCGTCACCTGACAGGGGCGACGGCCGGCCGCTGTGTTCGTTCAGGCCTTCGGTTTCTTGAAGCCCGTCAGGATCTGAAGATATTCCTTGATCTTCGGCGGCATGTTGTTGATGGAGTGCAGCGCGTCCGCGATGTCCTGGGGAGAGACGTAAGCGATGTTGAGCTTAGCCTTCTTCGTCTCCGCCAGGAAGGCCGGGTCTCCCATCACCGCCTTGTAAGCCTTCCGAATGATAGCGACGCGGTCCTTGGGCGTGCCCGGCGGCAGCGTGTAGACCCGCGTGATCTTGTTCTGCCCGTTCCAGGCGTTGAAGGCGGCGAGGTTCTCACCCTTGAGGACGTCCGAGAAGAGCGGGATGTCCTTCACCTCGGGATCGTCGAGGCGCTTCGCCATGATGAAGGGGATCATCCTCTTGTCCGGCGGCGCGTCGAGCATGCCCCGGGCCGTGACCCTCTTGGACTCCCAGGTCCAGCACGCGCCGTCGACTTCGCCCGACTCCATGGCCAGCCGTATCTTTGCGGTGCCGCCGTACCCCGGGATGGCCTTGAACTTGGTTCCCAGTTCCCTGTTCAGGAACAGGAAAGGGTCGGTGGTGTTTCCCGGCGCGCGGGTGCCGCCCATGGTCACCACCCGGCCCGACTTGACGACGTCGTCCAGCGTCTTGAGCCCCGAGGCCGCCATCAGGGAGCAGGTCACCGTGTCGGACGTCGGCGTGCCGATGTACTCGTACTTGGCCGGCTCGATCCGCACTTTCTTGTCGCCCATGGCCTTGGCGAAGATCAGCGCCGGACTCCACACCCCCATGGTCCTGCCGTCCGGCTTGGCCCGTTTGAAGATATAGTTGGCTGTGATGAGGCTCCCAGCGCCCGGCATGTTCTGGACCACCGGGGTCGGGTTCCCGGGGATGTACTTGTCGATGTAGCGGGCGATATAGCGAGTGTAGGTGTCGTAACCGCCGCCGGGCGAGAAGCCCACCAGCATGCGTAACGTCTTGCCCTTATAGAAGTCCTCGGCGCCGGCCGGCGCGTGGCCCAGCACGAGCGCCAGGAGCGCCGCAAGCAACACGATTCTGCGAAACATAGTGCAACCTCCTTGTCTATTGCGGTCCGGATGCGACCGAGGGGCTACCGCTATCAACAAGCCCTTGTCGTGTCAACCGGAAAGCCGTGAGATCGCACGTGGTTTGCGCAGCCGCGCGGGAACGGGTTTCAGGGATCGGGCGCGTGTTTGCACAGGCGGCGAGCGGACCCAGCAGTTTCCGTCGGCGATCCTCGAGGCGCGGTAAGAGCCCGCCCGTTACTGCTTCCTGACGTTCTCGTTGAGCGAGCCGGTGCGGTAGCCCTGCAGGTCGATGCTGACGTAGGTGAAGCCGGCGTCCTTGAAACGCCGGAGGATTTGGTCACGGACATCCGGCTGGAACAGCCTCTCGATCTCGTCCGGGGCCACCTCGATGCGCGCCAACTCGTCGTGGTAGCGGACCCGGTAGACGCGGAACCCCAGCTCCCGCAGCGCCCGCTCGCATTGGTTCACCTGGGTGAGCTTCTCGGGGGTGATGGCGGTGCCGTAAGGGAAGCGGCTCGAAAGGCAGGCCAATGCCGGCTTGTCCCAGACCCGGAGCCCCATTTGGCGGGCGGCTTCGCGGATGTCCGCCTTGGTGAAGCCCATCTCGTCCAGCGGCGAGCGGACGCCGCGCTCGCGCGCGGCCTTGCGGCCCGGACGGTGGTCCCCACGGTCGTCCACATTGAAGCCGTCCAGCACGTGGGCGATGCCCAGGGCCGCGGCCTCGTCAATGGCTTTCGAGTAGAGCTCTGTCTTGCAGAAGTAGCAGCGGTTGACAGGGTTGGCCGCATAGCGGGGGTCGTCGAGCTCGTAGGTGTCGACGAGCAGATGCCGGGCGCCGATGCTCTCGGCCAGGCTGCGGGCGTCCGCGCCCTCTTCCGGCGCGAGGCTGGGGGAGACGGCGGTCAGCGCCAGGGCGTTGTCTCCGAGGGCGTTCACGGCCTCGGCCAGCAGGTAGCCGGAGTCGACGCCGCCGGAGAAACAGACCACCACTTGGCCCATTTCCCGCAGCAGCGTCCGAAGCCCCGACACCTTTCCCGGCAGCTCAGTAACCCCCGTGGCGTCATTCCCAAGCCCAGCCCTGTCAACCCCGCGACCCGCCCCGTCATTCCGGCGAAAGCCGGAATCCAGACGGCGCGGGGCGGGGGACCCGCCACCGTCGCGCCCCTCCGTCACCCGTGGCTTCCGGCTTTCGCCGGAATGACGGAGGGGAGAGTCCGTGGAGGGATTAGGATTCGCCAACTCGCGCTTCACGGTCCTGGTTTCACGGCGTCGACTTCACCTTCGGACGCTCCAGCAGCGTGTCGCGCCAGCGCTTCACGTTGGGCAGGTCCTCGGTGATGGACGTCCGGTAGGAGTCCTCCCGGGTGAAGAACGGGATATACGTGATGTCCGCCAGCGAATAGTCGTCGACGATGTAGTCCCGCCCTGCCATGCGCTTTTCCAGCGTCTCCAGGTGCTCCCGCAGGCGCTTCTTGTTCTTCTCCACCTCGTGGTCGTGGCGTATGTTGCCCGCTGCGGCCTGAAGCCGGGTGTTGCAGAAATCGATCCAGATGCGCACCTCGGCGCGCTTCGCCAAGTCCTTCGGCATCAGCGACACCTCGGGAAACTTCTCGTCCAGGTACTCGTTGATGACGGCCGATTCGTAGATCACCGTGTCGCCGTCCACCAGCACCGGCACCTTGCCGTACGGGTTGAGCGTGACCAGCTCCTCCGATTTGTTCTTGAGGTCGCACTCCACCAGATCGTACGGGATGTCTTTTTCCGCCAGGACAAGCCTTGTCCTGTGGGCGTACGGTCAAGGACCGTAAGACAGTAATCTCAGCATGTCGTCCTCCTTAAGTGTTTGCCTGCCTGAATCCTAGGCGATGATCGGTTCCCTCACCGGTATATGGCTCGGCCGCCGCGGTACCCGGGTGCGCGGCTTGCCGTCGACCTGCGAGTTGCCCGCGCCGAACAGGATCAAGCGCCCCTCGCCCGTGTTGCAGAGCTGGTAGGGGTTGCCCGATTCCAGCAGGATCATGTCGTGGGGCTTCAGAACGTACTCGTTCTCCGGCGTCCGCACCGTGCACTCGCCCTCGAGGACCATGAAGATGTGGTCGTCGTTCTCGTGGTAGTGCATATCGTCCTGCATGTTCTCTTCGCAGTTGATGGTCCAGAAATAGGTCAGGTCCGTCCGCCACAACGAAAGATGCCGGATATACGGGTTGGCCTTGGCCTCCTCGATGGGGTTCTTCACCTCGTACATGCGTCTGTTCTCCTTGTAACTTCCCCCTTGGGGCTACCCGGACGCCACCAGCTTTCCGTGGGTGCCGTCGCAATACGGCCGGGTTTTCGACCGCCAGCACGCACAGATGGCCATGGTGCGCGGTTCGTCCACCGTGATCTCGCGGGGCGTGATGGACGTCACCTTGTGCGACCCGTCGCAGAACGGGAAGTTCTTCGTCCGCCCGCACATGCAGTAGAACCGGCTCCTGGATTCCTGCCGGACGATCACCGGCTCGATCAGATCATCATAAGCCAGACCCACTTCAACTCCTCGCTCGCTTCTGGGCACGTGCCTCTGCCAACCGGGCGGTCACCCGGTTCGGCCGCCATCACGCTCCAGTTTATACTCCAGTTTCCCGCCCAGGGCCAGACGAAGGTGTTTGCTTGGCCGAGGACGTCACGAGCCTCGGGTCGGCATGCGAGAAAGTGTCCGGTTTCCTTGACGGTTTCCGGGAACATTAGTTGACATCCCCTCAACCCGTATACTACGCTTCGATTCCAGCCTCGGCATGACTTTCCTGAAAAAATTTTGCGCGGCAAAACATCATGGGTAGCGAGACGCTCTGGCCGCTGGGCCTGTACTTTCTGATTGCTCTCGTGGTGGCCGGGAGCATGATCGGACTGTCGTTCGTCCTTGGGGAACGGCATTCGGATCGTGCCACCGGGCAGCCGTACGAATCCGGCATCGTTTCCACCGGCTCGGCGCGCGTGCGCCTGTCCGTCAAGTTCTACATCGTCGCGATGCTGTTCGTGATCTTCGATCTCGAAGCCGTCTTCATCTTCGCCTACGCGGTGGCATACGAGGAGGTGGGATGGCCCGGTTACGCGGGCTTGGTGGTGTTCGTGGTGATTTTGGTAGTGGCGCTGATCTACGAGTACCGCATGGGCGCGCTCGACTGGGAGCCGGTCCGGCTCAGGATGGCGAAGACCGGTCGGGAGAAAGGATAGAGGGACCTCCATGCAATGGTCGTTGTCCAGTCCCAAGCCCGCCGAGCCGGAGAAGGGCGGCTTCGACGAAGCCATACGGAAGCTTCTGGTCATGGCCCGCCTGGAAGACCTGGTCCGGTGGGGGCGCAAGAACTCCATCTGGCCGTTCCATTTCGGGCTGTCCTGCTGCTTCGTGGAGATGGCCACAAGCCTCACGAGCAAGTTCGACGTGGCCCGTTTCGGCGCCGAGGTCATACGCGGAACCCCCCGCGAGGCCGATGTGATCGTCATCGCGGGCACCCCCTTCATCAAGATGGCGCCCATCGTGCGGCGGCTGTACGAGCAGATGATGGAGCCCCGCTGGGTCATCTCCATGGGGGCTTGCGCCAACTCCGGGGGCATGTACGACATCTACAGCGTGGTCCAGGGTGTGGACAAGATCCTGCCGGTGGACGTCTACGTGCCGGGCTGCCCGCCCAGCCCTTGGGCCTTTCTGGAGGCGTTGACCCTGTTGCAGAAGGCCGTCGGCAACGAACGCCGGCCGCTGAGCTGGATGGTGGGCCCCCAGGGAGTGGAGAAGGTGCCGCTGCCCGCCATGCGTGACGTGAAGCGGCCCGACCGCATTCACGCCACCAGTCTGCGTTCCCCGGATGAAGTCTAGTCTGGCGTCCCGATGAACACGGTTCCATCGTTTCCCGGCACGGACCACGGCCTCCATGCGGCGCCCGTTCGACAGCAACGGCGCAACGGGTGCGGCTCATGAGCGATGCACCCGCGGTGGTGACCGAGCTCGAAGGCCGATTCGGCGCCGACGCCTTCACGGCGCAGGAGACCCGGTGCAGGTTCCCCACCCTGTGGACGTCGAGGGAACGCCTTTCCGCGGTCCTGAAGTTTCTCAAGACCGAAGTGGAGCGGCCCTTCGGCACCCTCTACGACCTTACCGCCATCGACGAGCGCTTCCGCAGGCAGCGGGACGGCCAGCCCGACAACGACTTCACCGTCCTCTACCACCTGCTCTCCTACGGGCGGAACGAGGACCTGTGCATCAAGGTGCCGGTGAGCGACGGCGACGCCTCCCTGCCCACGGCGACGGGCCTGTGGCCTTCGGCCAACTGGTACGAGCGCGAGGTCTGGGATATGTTCGGCGTCCGCTTCGACGGACACCCTTCGTTGCGCCGCATCCTCATGCCCCTCACCTGGGAGGGACACCCTCTGCGCAAGGAGCACCCGGCCCGGGCCACCGAGATGGGCCCGTTCGAGCTTCCCGACGAGCGCCAGGACCGGGAGCAGGAGGCGCTTCGTTTCCGCCCCGAGGACTGGGGCATGAAGCGCACCCACGAGGGCACCGATTTCATGTTCCTCAACGTCGGTCCCCAGCATCCCGGCACCCACGGCGTCATCCGCATCGTCCTGCAGCTTGACGGCGAAGAGATCGTCGACTGCCTCCCCGAGATCGGCTTCCACCACCGGGGCGCGGAGAAGATGGGGGAGCGGCAGTCCTGGCACTCGTTCATCCCCTACACCGACCGCATCGACTACCTGGGCGGGGTCATGAACAACCTGGCCTACGTCCTTTCGGTGGAGCAGCTGGCCGGCATCGACGTCCCCGATCGCGCCCAGGTGATCCGCGTGATGATGTCCGAGTTCTTTCGCATCGCCAGCCATCTCGTGTGGTACGGCACCTTCGCCCAGGACGTGGGGTCCCTCTCGACGGTCTTCTACACCTTCAATGACCGCGAGCGGATCTTCGACATCGTCCAGGCGGTTTGCGGCGGACGCATGCACCCGAGCTGGTTCCGCATCGGCGGGGTGGCGCAGGATCTCCCCAAGGGCTGGCAGGCGATGGTGCGGGACTTCATCGACTATCTCCCGGACCGGCTCGTGGAATACGACAAGATCGTGATGCGGAACCGCCTCTTCAAGGCGCGTACCCAGGGTATCGGCGCCTACACCGTGGAGGAGGCCATCGACTGGGGCGTCACCGGCCCGGGCCTGCGGGCCTGCGGCTTCGATTGGGACTTCCGCAAGAAGCGGCCCTACTCGGGATACGACCAGTTCGACTTCGACATTCCCATCGCCCAGAAGGGCGACTGCTACGACCGCGCGGTGGTGCGCATCGAGGAGATTCGCCAGAGCCTCAGGATTATAGACCAGTGCCTCAAGAACATGCCCCCGGGGCACTACAAGTCGGATCATCCGCTGACGACGCCGCCTCGGAAGGAGCGCACGATGCACGACATCGAGACGCTCATCAACCACTTCCTGAGCGTGAGCTGGGGGCCGGTGATTCCCGCCGGGGAATCGTTCATGGGCATCGAGGCAACCAAGGGGAACAACGGCTACCGGCTGGTGAGCGACGGCGGCACCATTCCATACCGCGTGCGCATCCGGACGCCGTCCTTCGCCCACATGCAGATGATCCCGCTCATGAGCCGGGGCACCATGGTCCCCGACCTGTTGGCGATACTGGGGAGCATCGATTTCGTGCTGGCGGACATCGACCGATGAAAGATGCCGTCCTTCGACTTCGCTCCGCTACGCTCAGGACGAACGGTTATGGAACACTTCTCGCCGTCGGTCCTGAGCGTAGCGACGCGAAAGCGTCGCGGAGTCGAAGGATGACGAGGTTTCCATGCTGAC
>JAJDTQ010000116.1 GCA_022827045.1 Candidatus Binatia bacterium | reverse complement strand
GCGGCTGCCGATCGGCAAGTGGACGTGTGTCACCGGCGTATCCGGCTCGGGCAAGAGCACGCTGGTGAAGGAGGTGCTGTTCAAGGGGCTCAAGGCGCGGCTGGGACAGAACGCGGGGCGCCCGGGGCAACACGAGGGCCTGGCCGGCTGGGAGCCCATCGAGCGCGCGGTGGAGGTAGACCAGACCCCCATCGGCAAGACGCCGCGTTCGGTGCCGGCCTCCTACGTCGGTTTCCTGGACGAGATCCGCCGCATCTACGCGCTGCATCCCGAGGCGCGCATGCGCGGCTACACCCCGAGCCGGTTCTCGTTCAACGTGAGCGGCGGACGCTGCGACGAGTGCGCCGGCCAGGGCAGGATCCGCAAGGAGATGAGCTTCCTTCCCGACGTCTTCGTGGACTGCGACGTCTGCGGCGGCGAGCGCTTCAACGAGGAGACCCTGTCGGTCCGGTTCAACGGCAAGAACATCTCCGAGGTGCTGAACATGACGGTGGAGGAGGCGGTGGAGTTCTTCGGCGCCTTCCCCAAGGCGTACCGCCCGCTCAAGCTCCTGGACGATATCGGCATGGGCTACATCACCCTGGGACAGGCCAGCAACACCCTGTCCGGCGGCGAGGCCCAGCGCATCAAGCTCGCCTACGAACTCGGCAAGGAATCCCGCGGCAGGACCCTGTACATCCTCGACGAGCCCACCACCGGCCTCCACTTCGCCGACGTCGAGAAGCTCATCGACATCCTCCACCGCCTGGTGGACGCCGGCAACACCGTCATCACCATCGAGCACAACCTGGAGATCATCAAGGACGCCGACTACCTCGTGGACCTCGGCCCCGAGGGCGGCGACAAGGGCGGCCGCGTGGTCGCCTCCGGCCCGCCCTCGAAGGTAGCCCGGGACGGGAAGCGGTCCTACACGGCCAGGGCGTTGCGGGAGTATCTCGAAGCCAACGGGAACGGCGTAGGTCGGATTAGCGAAGCGTAATCCGACACGCTGACTAAAGTTCCTCTGCCAACATCCGATTAGTCTCTATGGGAGACAGAAAGTTGGTTGAGTGTTCAAGAATGTTGATAGCCGGTGCGCGTTGGGTTAGACTTGGCGTTGCGAAAGGGATGGAACCATGAGCAACGAGATGATCGCGATCTTTGGCGTAGGAGTGGCGCTCGGATTGTTCATTTGGCGGGTGAGCCGGTCGGACAAGGCCGATGCGCAGAAACACTTCGCACGTATTGACAGGGACTTGGACGAAGTCAAGAGTCGTTTGAACTGGCTGGTGGACCGTGTGACCGACCTTACCGGCCGCGTGGGGCGGATGGAGGGCATTCTCACACGTCACGGAGAGCCTGCTCCCCGCACCGAACCCGGAGAATCGAGCACTTAGCGCATACTGTTCCCTCACCCGCCGGCGCAGCGTCCCCGCTGCGCCGTCCCGCCAAGCCGGTCCCCACTTCGCGCATTCTACAGCATCGCCGGGGCTTGCATTTGCCCGCCAAAACGGAAAGAAAGGGGGCAGACTTCACCGGCAGATCTCAGGAGGAAACACATGATCATCGAGATGAGAACCTATACGCTCAAGCCCGGCAAAACGCCGGACTTCGAGAAGGCTTTCGAGGAAGGGCTGGAGCACCGCGCCAAGATTTCCCCGCTGGGGGCGTTCTTTCATTCGGAGGTGGGGCCGCTGAACCAGGTCATCCACATCTGGCCCTACGACAGCTTCGAGGAGAAGGACCGCATCGGCGCCGAGGCCCGGGCCACCGGTCACTGGCCGCCCAAGGTACGCGAGTTCATGGTGACCCAGGAGAGCAAGGTTTTCCAGGCGGCGCCCTTCTCTCCGCCGCTGGAGCCCCGCGAGTTGGGCAACATCTACGAGATCCGCACCTACACGGTCCATCCGGGTTCCATCCCGGCGCTGATCGAGCGCTGGCAGGAGTGCATCGAGGACCGGGTCAAGATCTCGCCTCTGGCAGCCGCCTGGTACACGACCTACGGCGCGCTCAACCAGTGGGTGCACATCTGGGCGTACAAGGACATGGGCGAGCGCAGCCGGCTCCGCGCCGAGGCCATGCAGCTTCCCAACTGGCCACCCGCCACCCGCGAGATGCTGCTCCACCAGGAGAACTCCATCGTCGTGCCAGCGTCCTTCTCGCCGCTGCACTAGTTGAGCCCCGTTGCTACTCAGGCGTCCGGATCGCCTCACGTGCCGCTCGGCCGGTTGTTTGGTGCACGATCCCAAACTGCCGGCGCCGGGCGGCGCGTGAGCGACGAGACCTACACAGAGCCTACACAAAGACGTTGTTCCCGCGATCGACAGGGATCACCGCGCCGCTCTCCCCACTATCAATGCTATGGTTGGTCGTTGTTGACCAACCCGACCGTGTCCCCGAGTTCACTGCCCATGAGTAGCAGCGTGGAAGCGTAGGCGCAGCCACGGAGTCTCGACGATGACCACTACGACAACGACGTTTGGATTGTTTGGCGGTATCAGCCTCCTCGCCCTCACAGCGACGGGGGCGTTGGCGCAGCATGATCACACGGCGTCCCCCTACGCGCATACCCAAAGCGCCGAGGTTGCAACCCTTACGCCCGACGAGGTGCGCGAGTTGCGGAACGGCGAGGGCATGGGCCTTGCGCGCGCCGCCGAACTGAACAGTTTCCCCGGGCCGAGACACCTTCTCGATTTCAAGGCCGACCTCAATCTCACACGGGAACAGATCGTACGCATCGAGGCGATTCACGCGAAAATGAAGACCAGGGCCATCGCCAAGGGCGAAGCCATACTACAGGCGGAGTCGCACCTTGCGAACCTGTTCGCCGCGGGGCGGCCCACCGAGGCGGAAACCAACCGCATGACCGAGCATCTCGGAATCATGCGTGGACAACTCCGGGCCATCCACCTGCTCGCCCACATCGAGAGCACCCGTGAACTCACTGCCGAGCAGATCGAGCGTTACGACCGGCTCCGAGGGTACCGGCACTGAAGCCGAGCCGGGACCCGGCAACCGGGGGAGGGGTCATGGCAAAGAGCGACATCGAGATCGCGCGGAAATCGACGCTCAAGCCGATCGCGGAGATCGGCGACCGCCTCGGGGTTCCACGGGAGGCGCTGCTGCCCTACGGACACACCAAGGCGAAGATCGACCTCTCCTACATCGGTTCCCTCTCCGACCGCGAGAATGGCAAACTCGTGCTCGTCACCGCGGTCACGCCGACGCCTGCCGGCGAGGGCAAGACCACCACGTCGGTGGGTCTGGCCGATGGGCTGAACCGCATCGGCAAGGAGACGGTGGTCTGTCTCCGTGAGCCGAGCCTCGGGCCGTGTTTCGGGATGAAGGGCGGGGCGGCGGGCGGAGGGTACGCGCAGGTGGTGCCCATGGAGGACATCAACCTGCACTTCACCGGCGACTTTCACGCCATCGGCGCCGCCAACAACCTGCTTGCCGCGCTCATCGACAACCACATCCACCAGGGCAACGCGCTGGGGCTGGACGCCCGCCGCATCTCCTGGCGGCGCGTGGTGGACATGAACGATCGCGCGCTGCGCGAGATCGTCTGTTCCCTCGGCGGGCTCGGCAACGGGTTCCCGCGCAGCGACGGCTTCGACATCACCGTCGCTTCGGAAGTGATGGCGATCTTCTGTCTGGCCGCGGACCTGGCCGACCTCCAGCGCCGCCTGGGCAACATCGTGGTGGGGCAGACCCGCGCCCGGGAGTGGGTCACGGCCCGCGACCTGAAGGCGGACGGAGCCATGACCGTCCTGCTCAAGGATGCTCTCGCCCCCAACCTGGTCCAGACCCTGGAGAACAGTCCCGCCATCATCCACGGCGGGCCGTTCGCCAACATCGCCCACGGGTGCAATTCGCTCATCGCCACCCGCACCGCCCTCAAGCTCGCCGACTACGTGGTGACCGAAGCGGGTTTCGGCGCGGACCTGGGCGCCGAGAAGTTCTTCGACATCAAGTGCCGCAAGGCCGGCCTCGCGCCTGACGCCGTCGTGGTGGTGGCCACGGCGCGGGCGCTGAAGATGCACGGCGGCGTGGCGCCGGCCGCTCTCGGGGACGAGAACGTGGCCGCGGTCAAGGCGGGCGGCGCCAACCTGGCGCGCCATCTCGCCAACGTGCGGCAGTTCGGGGTGCCGGCAGTGGTGGCCGTGAACCGGTTCCCCACCGACACGGAGGCCGAACTCCAGGCGGTGACGGAGGTCGCGACCGCGCAGGACGTCCAGGCCCTGGTGTGCACCCACTGGGCCGACGGCAGCGCCGGCACCGAAGCCCTCGCGCGCCGGGTGGTGGAGGTTGTCGAGGCGGGAGAGGCGGCCTTCCGTCCCCTGTATCCCGACGACATGCCGCTGTGGGACAAGGTCGAGACGGTGGCGAAGCGCATTTACCACGCCGGGGGCGTCACCGCCACGCCGGCGGTGCGCAACCGCTTCAAGGCTCTACAGGACGGCGGCTACGGCCACTATCCGGTGTGCATGGCCAAGACCCAGTACAGTTTCTCCACCGACCCCGCCCTCAAGGGCGCCCCGGAGGGCCACGAGGTGCAGGTGCGCGAACTGCGCCTGTCCGCGGGCGCGGAGTTCGTGGTGGCCATTTGCGGCGACATGATGACCATGCCGGGCCTGCCCAGGACGCCGGCCGCCGAGAGCATCCACATCAACGCCCAGGGACAGGTAGAGGGTCTCTTCTGAGGTTGCGCCGTACCTACGAAGCGACCTGTGATCGAGGAGAGGCCCTGAGATTTCCGCCGCCTTCCGTTAGCCCTCCTCCCCTTCCATCAGGCAGCTCTGGATGAAGCGGTCGATGTCGCCGTCGAGGACGGCGTCGGCGTTGCCGATCTCCACGTTGGTGCGGTGGTCCTTGACCATGCGGTAGGGGTGCAGGACATAGGAGCGTATCTGGCTGCCCCAGGCGATGTCCTTCTTGGCCTTCGCGTAGCTGTCCATCATCTCCCGCTGCTTCTCCACTTCCAGCTCGTAGAGCCGGGAGCGCAGGATGCGCATGGCCATGGCCTTGTTCTTGTGCTGTGAGCGCTCGTTCTGGCAGGCCACCACGATGTTGGTGGGCAGGTGGGTGATGCGCACCGCGGAGTCGGTCTTGTTGACGTGCTGGCCGCCGGCGCCGCTGGCGCGGTAGGTGTCGATGCGCAGGTCGGACTCGTTGAGTTCCACGTCGATGTTGTCGTCGATCTCGGGGTAGACGAAGACCGAGGCGAAGGAAGTGTGGCGCCGGGAATTGGCGTCGAACGGAGAGATGCGCACCAGCCGGTGGATGCCGGCCTCGCACTTCAGGTAGCCGTAGGCGTAGTCGCCGGCGATGGTGAAGGTGACCCGCTTGAGGCCCGCCTCCTCGCCCGGCTGATACTCCATGATCTCGGTCTTGTAGCCGCGTCGGTCGCCCCAGCGCAGGTACATGCGCAGCAGCATCTCGGCCCAGTCCTGGGACTCGGTGCCGCCGGCCCCCGGATGAAGCGTGACGATGGCGTCCCGGCGGTCGTCGGCGCCGCCGAGTAGCTGGCGAAGCTCCATGTCCGCCAGGTTGTCGGTGACTTCCCGTAGACGCGTTTCCGTCTCTTCCAAGGCCTCGGAGTCGTTCTCCTCCTCGGCCAGCTCCAGAAAGAGGCGCGCCTCCTCGATGTCGGAGTGGCACTTGCCGTACTCGTCCACCGCCTCCCGGAGCAGGGACTGTTCCTTGAGGATCTCCTGGGCCTTGTCGGCGTCGTTCCAGAAGTCGGGCTTGGCGGTGAGGGCTACCAGCTCGTCGATGCGCTTCTGCTTGCCGTCGACGTCAAAGACGCCTCCGTAGCTGGCCGAGCTTGTCTTCGAGTTGTGTCAGTTGTTCGCGCGCTTCTTCAAACATGGCGGGCTCCCACGGCGGGCGATCTCAATGTCCCGGTGATAGTCCTCAATATAACGGATGTCCTCACAGACGACAAAAGAGCCGCCCGAGCACGTCTGCAAGTCCGTGAACTGACCCCTATGTCTTGCCGGACTTGAGCGCCC
This sequence comes from Candidatus Binatia bacterium, assembly GCA_022827045.1. The sequence goes on along the minus strand of JAJDTQ010000116.1, from coordinate 18,226 downwards.
TGCGCAGGCGCCGCTCCATGGCCCTCATCTCGCGCTCGTCCTCGGGCGAACGTTCATGGTCGTAGCCCAGGTTGTGCAGGATGCCGTGGATGAGCAGCACTTCCAGCTCATCCGCGAAGGACCGCCGCCGTTGCCGCGCCTGCCTCGCCGCCTTCTCCACGGAGATGATCACGTCGCCGATGACCCGTGAACCGGACGGCAGCGGCTCCTCCACCGGGAACGAAAGCACGTCGGTGGGCTCGTCGAGAGACCGGTAGCGATTGTTTAGAAGGCGGATCTCCTGGTCACCCACCAGCGCCACGCTGAGCTCGCAGTTCTCCAACTCCAGCAGTCGCAGGATCCGGCGCGCCTTGTCCTTGAAGCCGCGCACGGGTACGTTCCGCGCGGCTCCCCGGCGCGCCACATCGACGGTGACGGCCCCGTCACCCATCCGGTTCTTCGTCTTGCCGGGTGTCGCGCTCGTAGGCGGAGATGATGTCCTGCACCAGCCGGTGCCGGGCCACGTCCTTCTCGGTGAAGGTGATGAAGCGGATGCCCTCCACCCCCCGCAGGATGCGCCAGGCCTCCTTGAGCCCCGAGAGACGGCCGGCGGGAAGGTCGATCTGGGTCACGTCGCCGGTGATCACCGCCTTGGAGCCGTAGCCCAACCGGGTGAGGAACATCTTCATCTGCTCGGGGGTGGTGTTCTGTCCCTCGTCCAGGATGACGAAGGAGTCGTTCAGGGTGCGGCCGCGCATGAAGGCCAGGGGGGCCACCTCGATGCTGCCCCGCTCCAGCAGGCGCCGGGCCTTGTCGAAGTCCACCATGTCGTGCATGGCGTCGTACAGGGGCCGCAGGTAGGGGTTGACCTTCTCGGCCAGGTCGCCGGGCAGGAAGCCGAGCTTCTCGCCGGCCTCCACTGCCGGGCGGGTGAGGATGATCCGGGCGTAGTTGTTCTTCATCAACTCGGACACGGCCATGGCCATGGCGAGATAGGTCTTGCCGGTCCCGGCCGGACCGATGCCGAAGACGATGTCGTAGCGGCGGATGGCGTCGATGTAGCTCTTCTGTGCGACGCTCTTGGGGGTGATGGTGCGCTTGTGGGAGGAGATGTAGATGGTGTCAAGGAAAATCTCCTGCAGGTTCGCCTTGCTGTTGCTGCTGAGGATGCGGATGGCGTAGTCGACGTCGCTGCCGTACACCGGATAGCCCCGCTCCAGCAGCCCATAGAGCTGGCGCATGACTTCCCGCGCCAGTTCCGCCTCCGGCGGGTCGCCCTGGATCTCCATCTCGGTGCCGTGCACCCGGAACTTCACGCCCAACGCCCGCTGCGCGATCTTCAGGTGCTCGTCCTGGTTGCCCAGAAGCTCCCGGAACAGCCGCGGGTCGTTGAATGCCAGGTGAGGCACCTGCAGCATGCTCTCGATGGTCGCTTGACTCACTCCCTCCCTCGTCAGGAGATCTTCGACACGATCTCCCGGGCCAGGCGCAGCGCCTCGTCGGTTTTCTGCGGCTGCTTGCCGCCCGCCTGGGCGAAGTCCGCGCGGCCGCCGCCGCCGCCGCCGACGGCCGGCGCCACCTGCTTGATGATGTCTCCGGCGTGATAGCGCCCGTCCAGGTCGCTGCCGGCGCCGGCCGCGAGCATCACGTTCTTGTCGCCGGGACAGGCAAGGAACACGAAGGCGCCCGGCATTTGCTGCCGGAGCTGGTCCACGGTGTCCCGGAGTTGTCTGCCGTCCAGTCCCTCGACCTTCTCGATGATGTAGCTCGCGCCCGCGGCGTTCTTCTGCGCCCTGCCGAGAAGCTCGGGCACCCGGTTCTGCCCGAGCTGCCCCTTGAGCTCGGCCACTTGGCGTTCGAGCTCCTTCTGCCGCTCAAGCAACCGCCGCACCTTCTCCGCGGCATCCTCGTTGGTGCTGCGCAGCAACCCGTTGACCTCGGCGAGCACCGCGTCGTAGGCGCGCATCACGCCGTAGGCGCTGGCGCCGGTGAGCGCCTCGATGCGCCGCACCCCTGCGGACACGCCGCCCTCGGCGCTCAGCCGGAACAGGCCTATGTCCCCGGCCTGTTGGATGTGCGTGCCGCCGCAAAGCTCGGTGGAGAAGTCGCCGATGCGCACCACCCGCACGCGGTCGCCGTACTTGTCGCCGAAGAACGCCATGGCGCCCGCGCGGATGGCGTCGTCGTAGTCCATTTCCTCGGTGGAGACCCCGCCGTTTTCCCGAATCCGTTGGTTCACTTCCCGCTCGATGCGCTCCAGGGTCTCGGGATCCACGGGGCCGTCGTGGGTGAAGTCGAACCGCAGCCGGTCCGGCGCCACCAGCGAGCCGGCCTGACGCACGTTCGCTCCCAGCCTCTCCCGCAGCACCGCGTGCAGGATGTGGGTGGCCGAGTGGTTCAGCATGGCGCGCTGGCGCCGCTCGCCGTCCACCGCCAACTCCACGGTGTCCCCGGCCGCGACACGGCCGCTGACGACCTTGCCGCGATGCACCGACACCTCCGGCGTCGGGTGCCACGTGTCCAGCACTTCCACCGTATCGCCTCGCTCCGTGCGGATGAGGCCCGCGTCCCCCACTTGGCCGCCGGCCTCGGCGTAGAACGGCGTCTCCTCGACGATCAGCTCCACCGCATCGCCTTCCTCGGCCTCTTCCGCCGGCGCGTCGCCGCGATAGAGCCCGGTCACCCGTGACTCGTGCTTCAGGCGGTCGTAGCCCAGGAAAAGGCTGCGGGGCAGCGCTCCGGTCACGTTCAGACCCTCGCCGTGACCGGCGGTTTCCCGGGCGGCCCGCCCCCGCGTCCGTTGCTCCTCCATCAGCCGCTCAAAGCCCTTGTGGTCGACGGCGATGCCCTCGCTCCGCAGGATGTCCTCGGTCAGATCCACGGGAAAGCCGTAGGTGTCGTAGAGGCGGAAGGCCACGTCCCCCGGTAGCGACTGTCCGCCGGTCTTGCGCAGTTCCGCCAGCGAGTCCTCCAACAGCACCAGCCCCTTGTCCAGGGTGTCGGCGAAGCGCCCTTCTTCTCCCCGGACGGTCTGCTCGATGCGTTCCGCCTCGGCGCGCACCTCGGGGTAGGCATCGCCCAGCACCCCGGCCGCGGGCTCCACCAGCCTGAACAGGAACGGCTCCTCGAAGCCCAGGAGCCGCCCGTGGCGCGCGGCCCGCCGGAGCAGCCGGCGCAGCACGTAGCCGCGGCCGTCGTTACTCGGCAACACGCCGTCGGCGATGAGACAGCTCACCGCCCTGGTGTGATCGGCGATGACGCGGAACGACACGTCCGCGTCGTCGTTCTCGCCGTAGGCCTTGCCGGCCAGCTCCTCGGTGGCGGCGACGATGTCGTGCAGCAGGTCCACGTCGTAGTTGGAGAAGACCCCCTGGAGCACCGCGGTAATGCGCTCCATCCCCATGCCGGTGTCGACGTGCTTGGCGGGAAGCTCGTCGAGATCTCCTTTCGCGTCGCGGTTGTACTGGATGAAGACCAGATTCCAGAGCTCGATGTAGCGGGCGCAGTCGCCGTTGACGGCACAAACGTGCCCGGCCTCGCCCTTGTGGTCGCAGGCTTCGGGGCCCCGATCCAGGTGGATCTCGCTACACGGCCCGCAGGGTCCGGTATCGCCCATCTCCCAGAAGTTGTCCTTCTCGTCGAAACGCTGCACCCGCTCGGGCGGCAGGCCGGTAATGCGATGCCACAACTCCTCGGCCTCGTCGTCGGTGCGGAACACCGTGGCGTAGAGCTTGTCCTTGGGCAGCCCCCATACCCCGGTGAGAAGCTCCCAGGCCCAAGCAATGGCCTCTTCCTTGTAGTAGTCGCCGAAGGACCAGTTCCCGAGCATTTCGAAGAAGGTGTGGTGGTAGGTGTCCCGCCCCACCGACTCCAGGTCGTTGTGCTTGCCGCTGATGCGCAGGCATTTCTGGGCGCTGGCGGCGCGCTTGAACGCGGCCTGCTCCACCCCCAGGAAGATGTTCTTGAACTGCACCATGCCTGCGTTGGTGAACAGCAGGGTGGGATCCTGCGCCGGCACCAGCGACGAGCTCTGCACCACGGTGTGGGTCTTGTCCTTGAAGAAGTCGAGGAAGCTGTCGCGTATCTCTTTGCCGGACGTCATGACGCCCCTTGATAGCATTCCCGCCAGCGCCAAGGCAATGTTGATCCGGTGGCTTGGCCGGCCAACTAGCTCCCATCCGGCCCGTTGGCGGGCTCGCGCGACGGGCTCTTGAGGCCGGCCTTGGCCCGGATCAGCTCCATCAACTGGCTGGAGATGTCGGGGTGTTCGCGCAGGAACTGCTTGACGTTCTCCCGGCCCTGTCCGATGCGGTCGCCTTCGAACGAGTACCAGGCGCCGCTCTTGGCCAGGACGCCCATGTCGGCGCCGATGTCCACCAGTTCCCCCTCCCGGGAAATGCCGGTGCCGTAGAGGATGTCGAACTCGGCTTCCCGGAAGGGCGGCGCCAGCTTGTTCTTCACCACCTTCACCCGGGTGCGTCCGCCGATGACCGAGTCGGCGTCCTTGAGCGCGCCGGTCCGGCGGATCTCCATACGCAGGGAGGCGTAGAACTTGAGCGCGTTGCCGCCGGTGGTGGTTTCGGGGTTGCCGAACATGACGCCGATCTTCATGCGGATCTGGTTGATGAAGATCACCACCGAGTGGGAGCGGGAAATGGTCCCGGTCAGCTTGCGCAGGGCCTGCGACATGAGGCGGGCCTGGAGGCCCATGTGCGAGTCGCCCATCTCGCCCTCGATCTCGGCCCGTGGCACCAGCGCCGCCACGGAATCGATGACCAGCACGTCGATGGCGCCGCTTCGCACCAGGGTCTCGGCGATCTCCAGCGCCTGCTCGCCGTGGTCGGGCTGCGAGATCAGGAGCTCGTCGGTCTGCACTCCGAGCTTCTGGGCGTAGCTCAGGTCCAGCGCGTGCTCGGCATCCACGAAGGCCACCATCCCTCCCTGCCGTTGCGCTTCGGCGAGGATGTGGAGCGCAAGGGTGGTCTTGCCGGAAGACTCGGGGCCATAGATCTCCACCACGCGGCCGCGCGGCACCCCGCCCACCCCGAGGGCGATATCGAGGCCTATGGAGCCGGTGGGTATGGTGGGGATGTCCCGGAGCTGCCCGGCCTCGCCGAGCTTCATGATGGCACCTTTGCCGAACTGTCTCTCGATCTGGCTTACCGCCAGGTCGATGGCCTTTTCCTTGTTCGCGTCCATGGGATCTCCTTGGCAGATCGCTTTGTATTCGTATGCTAGGCCCTCACCCGGCCTCCGGCCACCCTCTCCCAGAGGGAGAGGGGTTGTATTTGACTACCAGGACAGTGTCCTGCGGCTACCGCTGTATCCCGGCCACCGTCCGCGGAGTGGCGGCGGCATCCAGCGGAAAGATTTCCAGTGGGTCGTAGACGGCTCCCTCGGGCCGGAGCGTGCTCCGGAAGAGCGTCGCCGCGTCAATCCGAAACTCGCCGAACTCGTGATCGCGCCAGCGAGCCAGTTCCCCTCGAAGACGGTCGCCCCGCGACTCGGGCCGGCGCCATCGCCCAATGGTTACGTGCGGCCGAAACGGTGCCACCGCCCGCTCAAAGCCCAAGGGCTCGAGCGCCCGCTCCACCTGCCCCGCCAGCCGAGCCAGCTCCGGCGATGCCAGACCGACCCACAACACCCGAGGCCGGCGGGAGTCCGGAAAGACCCCCAAGCCCCTGGCAGTGACGAGGAACCGCGTGTTGTCCGTCAAGGCATCACGCACCGCCGCGCGTATGGAGGAAAGCCGGGCTTCCTCGACATCCCCCAGGAACTTGAGGGTCAGATGGAGGTTTTCCGCCGGAATCCAGCGAACCGTTCCAACGGCGATCTCGTCACGGACCGCGCACATCCGCGCGGCCACGGCCGCGTCTACCGGGACGCCGACGAAAGCTCGCAAGGTCGGCACGGTCCTACGAATAATCTCCTTCGGCGACCGGGAAGACTTCTTTAGCGGCCGGGTTCACAAAGGCGCCGGCGCCGTCGACGCGGCGGTCTTGCGGCCGGCATCCAACCGCTCGAGGAACAACTTCTTGGTGGTGTCGAAGATACCCATCAACAAGGGATCGAGCTGCCGCTCTACCGGTATGTTGGCCCGCAACGGGTCCACGTAGCGGTTGTCCTGCCACATCTCGAAGTGAAGGTGCGGCCCCGTGCAAAGGCCGGAGCAGCCCACGTAGCCGATGGTCTGGCCCTTCTTCACGGAAACGCTGCGACGGATCCCGGGTCCGTACCGCCTCAGGTGCGCGTACCGCGTCTTCATGCCGCCCCCGTGGCTGATCTCCACCAACCGGCCGTAGCCCCCTTTCCACCCCGCGCGGGTGACGCGTCCGTCGCCCACGGCCCGTATCGGCGTGCCGGTCCGGGCCGCGAAGTCCACGCCGTAATGCGGCCGCCGCACCTTCAGGACGGGGTGGAAGCGGCTGTGCGAGAAGCGCGAGCTGATCCTCCTGAACTCGAGGGGGTATCGTAGAAACGACCGTGACACCGACTGGCCGCGGTTGTTGTAATAGTTGCCGTTCCCGTCTTCACTCTCGAAGTAAACCGCGGTGTACTTGCGTCCCTGGTTCACGAATTCCACGGCCAGTATGCGAATCTGGTCGGACGTCCTGCTGCCGGGCCGGAACTTCCTTCGGTAGAGCACCCGGTAGGTATCGCCGGCGCGAATGTCCTTCTGGAAATTGATATCCCACGCAAGGACGTCCACCATTCGCGAGATGACCGCGGGGTCCACGCCGGCGCTGCGGGCGTTGTCGTAAAGCGATCCGCCGTTGATGACCCCGCTTACGGTACGCACTTCCTGCTGGTAGGGAACTTCATCCTTGTAGAACAGGATGTCGTTCTGTTTTTGATACCAGGTGAGCCGCAGGTCGGAACGAAGGACGATCTCCAGCGCCTGCAGGTTGCCGGCGCCGTTGGAGTGAGGCGCGCCGTTGCCGTTGGCTGAGGCCTTGCCGTTCCCGTTCGCGGGCGCCTCGAAATAGAAGTTGATGTTGCTGCCGGCTCTCAGCCTGCGTACGTACCTGGAACGCTGGAGCGCGGCGAGCCACCGCCGCCGCTCGGCGTTGTCCAACTCGTACTTCCTGAGCACTCCCCACAGGTGTTCGCCGGATTTCAGGCGGTGGGTCACCCGGTCGGCGTTCTCGAGCGACGGAACCGGCCGAGTCCCGTTCTTTGTTCCGTTTGGGGCCGGGGTGTATTCCAGCAGCCCGTTTCGCTGCTTGATCCGGGCCAGTGCGTACTCCGACAGGAAGCTTCCCCGCCGCGCGCCCGGAGAGGCACCGTTGGACCGCGTAGCATCGACGTAATGAGTTGTCCGCCCCTTCCCCGGGAGGCCACCTCTGTGGAAACGGACCTTGCCGCCGAGCCGCTCCCAGGTGAGCTTTCGTCCCTTCCTCACCTCGAGCTCGACGGCCTTGAGGTTGTTCCGGCGGTGTCGCGCCGGGGTCTTTTCGAAATAGAGATGGAGGCGTTGGCCCGGTCTGAGGCTGGTGACGGGATACTGTCTGTCGATGGCGCCGAACCACGCCTCGCCTTCCTTCCCGGTGACGCCCAGAGGCCGCAGGATACGTCCGAGGGTGTGGCCCCTGCGCACCGTCCGCACCACCTTCTCCAATGGCTCGAAGGACCTTGTAGGGGATAGCGCGGGCGTAGGGGGTAATGTGGGCGTTGGCGCGCCAACGGCAGCCGGGGTCTTTACCGTTGCAGGTGCAGGCACGGTCGGGACTTCGCTCACCACCACCTGGTGATTTCTGCCGCGGTATATGATCCGACCATCGCTCCATTGCCACGTCAGCAGATCCCCGCCCCTCGATTCTATCTGCAAGGCCCGCAGGGTCCGCCGGCTAGGGCCTTGGGAAGACGCCGCCACGAAATAGAGGACGATCTTCCGGCCCGGATACAACCGCTTCAGCGAATACCGTTTGCCGGCAGCCCGAATCCAGGGGTGCGCCGTTCTGCTGGAAACTCCCTTGGCGAGCAGCACGCGTGCGAGGGTTTCCCCCTTCCGGAGGACATGGGTCACCCGGTCGACGTCGGAGGAGGGAGGCGCCGTAGCCTTCGCCACTGCTTCTGCGGGAGGCTTGGTCGCGGCCTTGGGCTTGGTCGCGGTCTTGGGCTTGGTCGCGGTCTTGGTCGCGGTCTCGGGCGAGGTCTTCGCCACACGCTGCGCCGCCTGAGCCGAAGGCTCCGCGCGCTCCGCGACGGAAGTCATGGGACGCAGCCCTCGCTCCCTGTGGTAGACGACCTGGTCGTGGCGCAACTGCCAGGTCAACGGCTTCGCGCCGGCCCGCTCGATTCGAAGGGCCGTCATCTCGCCGGGGCCCCATGAATTCCAGGGCGCGATGAAGTAGAAGCGGATCGTGTCCCCCGCCCGCAGGACATTGGCCACGCCGAACTGCTTCGCGACCGCCCGGAGCCAACGGTTCTTGATGGTGGAGGATACCCCCAGATCGGTCAGCAGCCGGGGCAGGGTGTCGCCGCTGACGACGCGTTTGGAAACGCGCTGTTCCCGGGTGTCGGCTCCGGCCGCCGCTGTCGCTGCCGCGTCAGGCTCGACCGCAAGCGACGGACCCGCCGCCCATGGCAAAACCAATGCCAAGGCAAGCCACAAGCACACCGGAACTCCGCGGTACCTGACACGGGAGTCACCGGATGCTGCATGACGCACTACGGCACACATGGATAAGGCCCAATCACCTGAGGACAATACTAATACATAACGGGCGCACAAAGGAAACGAAACAGCCGCCGTTTTCACGTTTTTGTATCGTCCAGTCCACGCCTACTCCCGCTGCCGATTCGCCTTCCGGTAACCCAACGCATCCTGGGCGATGATCAGCTTGTGGATGTTCGAGGAGCCCTCGACGATCTGATAGGATTTCGCGTCCCGGAGGTAGCGCTCCACCGGAAACTCGGTGGAATATCCGTAGGCTCCCAGGATCTTGAAGGCGCTGTCGGCGGCGTGGGCCGCGGCCTCGGCGGCGGCATATTTGGCCATCGAGACCTCCAGGTTGTTGGGCCGGCCGCCGTCGGCCAGGGAAGCCGCCCGATACACCAGCAGACGCGCCGCCTCTTCCTCGACGATCATCTGCGCCAGGCTGTCCTGGATCATCTGGAAACGCCCGATCTGCTGGCCGAACTGTTGCCGCTGGTTGGCGTAGGCCACGGCTGCTTCCCGGGCCGCCCGGGCCACGCCGAGGGCGCCGGCCGCGCAGCTCAGGCGGGTCTGGTTGAGCTGCCACATGCACATGGAGAAGCCCTGGCCCTCGGCTCCGACGCGGTGATCGGCAGGCACCGCCACGTCGTCGAATTCCAGGGTGCCGGTGGGCGAGGCCAGCGCCCCCATCTTGTCGAGGGTGCCGCGGCGAACGCCGGCCTGATCCAACTCCACCATGAAGGCGGACAGGCCGCGATGCCCGGCCTCCCGGTCCGTCACCGCGTAGACCAGCGCCACGTCGGCGATGGGCGCGTTGGAAATCCACGTCTTGGTGCCCTTCAGGACGTAGCCTCCCTCGGTACGTTCCGCCCGACTGGACATCGAAGCCACGTCGGAGCCGGCGTCGGGCTCGGTGATGGCGAAGCAGCCGATGTGCGACGCATCCACCAGACCCGGGATCCAGCGGCGCCGTTGCGCCTCGGAGCCGAAGCGCGCCAGCGTCACCGCGGGCGCGAGCTGCGTGTTGACATGCACCCGGACCGAGCTGTGCACCCGCGCGATCTCTTCCGTGAGCAGCACCATGGCCAGGTACCCCAGACCCGTGCCGCCGTAGGCTTCGGGGACGACACAGCCGAAGAAGCCCAACCGCCCCATCTTCTCGAAGGTTTCCCGGCGAAAGTAGTGATCGCGGTCGTCGGCCACGGCCGTCGGCGCAATCTCCTTCTCCGCGAAGTCACGGCCCAGCTCCCTGACCGCGAGCAACTCATCCGAGAGATCGAAATCCATGGGTCCTCCGGTGGGAAACCCGCTACCCTACCTGTTTTCTCTCTACGAACCAAGCACCTCGCGCGCAATGATGAGTTTCTGGATCTCCGAGGTCCCCTCGTAGATGCGCAGCGCCCGGACGTCACGGTAGAGCCGCTCGGTGACGCTGCCCGACACGAGCCCGCGGCCCCCGAGTATCTGCAGGGCCTGATCGACGATGCGCTGGGCCGCCTCGGTGGCGAACAGCTTGGCCATGGAGGACTTGTGCGCCAGACCGGCCTCGCTCCGATCGTGAGCCTCGGCGGCCCGGTAGACCAGCAGGCGCGCCGCCTCCAGCTCCGTGGCCATGTCCGCGATCTTGAACCGGATGGCCTGGAAGCGCTCCAGGGTACGCCCGAACTGGCGCCGCTGTCGCGCGTGGCGAATCGCCTCCGCCAGCGCGCGGCCCGCCATGCCCACCGCCGCCGCCCCGACGCTGCAACGGAGCGCTTCCAGGGTCGCCAGTGCGACGCCCAGTCCACCTTTGGCATCCCCCAGGAGCTGGCGTTCGGGAACGCGGCAGCCTTCGAACGCCACGGTCCCGATGGGATGAGGCGAGACCAGCGCCAGGCGCTCCCTGACCACCACGCCCGAAGCCGATGCCTCCACCACGAAAGCGCCGATGCCCTTTCCCCTGCGCGCCGGATGGGTGCTGCCGAAAACCATGTAGAGATCCGCCAGGCCGGCATTGGAAATGAGGCTCTTGACGCCGTCGAGCACGTAGGCGCCGCCACGCTTGCGCGCGCGCAGCCTCAGACCTGCAGGGTCCGATCCAGCATCCGGCTCGGTAAGGGCGAACGCTCCCATGGCCTGGCCCGAGGCCAGGGCCGGAAGATACGCGCGCTGCTGGCCCGGGTTTCCGGCCAGCACCAGCGGATGGGCGGCAAGGGCCTGGACGGCGAACAGGGTATCCGCCAGCGGCGACACACCCGCCAGCGTCTCGCGGATGACGCACAGGTCGCGAACCTGCACGCGGACGCGCGCGCCGCCCAACCCGCGCGGCGCCACAAAGCGGAGAACCCCATGCTCGGCGAGCTTCCGGAACGCCGCCCGCGCGGCCTCGTCGCCGGCGGCCGCATCGATCCCGCCCAACTCGGCCTCCGCCCAGGCGGACAATGCTCGCCGCAGCCTAAGCTGCGGGGCGGGCAGTTGGATGGACGCTATCGCCACTTGTTTGTCTCCGTTACCACCAGCTGCCAGCCACACTGAAGACCCTCACCCCAACCCTCTCCCAGAGGGAGAGGGGGGTCGGAGTCCGGGAGAGGATGGCCGAAGGCCGGGTGAGGGAAGCCGCACCAGCGCTCATCCCCGGTTGAATCGCGGCGTTTCCTTTTCCATGAAGGCGCGAAAGCCTTCGTGGAAGTCCGCGGTCTGCATGCAATGGGCCTGAGTCACGGCCTCCATCTCCAGGGCCGCGTCCAGGTCCATTCCCGCTTCCAGATCCAGCAGCTTCTTGGTGACCCCGATGGCGAACCGCGGCCCGTCCCGCAGCCGGCGCGCCAGCTTTAGCGCCTCGGGCATCAACTCCTCGTGTGGCACCACCTTGTTGGCCAAGCCGATCCTGTAGGCTTCGGCGGCGTCGATGGCGTCTCCCAGGGACAGCAGCTCCATGGCGCGTCCCGTGCCGACGATGCGCGGCAGCAGATGGATGGCGCCCATGTCCGATCCCGCCAGACCGACCTTGACGAACAGGAAAGCCATTCTCGCCCGGTCCGACAGGATCCGCAGATCGCTCGCCAGCGCCAGGACCGCGCCCGCGCCCGCCGCCACTCCGTTCACCGCGGCGACGATGGGTTTCTCCAGCGCGCGCATGTTGCGCACGACGTCGCAGGTGAGGCGCGTGAACCGGTACAGCCCGGCGCCGTCCATCTTCAGCAACTCGCCGATGATGTCGTCGACGCTGCCGCCGGAGCAGAACCCCTTGCCCGCGCCGGTAATCACCAGCACGTGGACCCGGCTGTCCGCCGCCACCGAGCCGGTCAGCTCCGCCAACTCCTCGTAGGTGCGGAAGGTCAGGGCGTTGAGCTGCCCGGGATTGTTGAGGCGGATGGTGGCGATGCCGCCGTCCACGGTGTAGTCGAAGCTCTCGTATGCCATTCTACCGTCCTGTCTTCGCCGCGCGGGCGCGAAAGCGTTTGAAACTTGGCCGTGAGCGTTTCGTCACACCCTGCCGACCCGGAACGATGTCCCGCCTTGTGTCAGCCCATGAACGCGCCGCCGTCAAGGTTGATGCCCTGTCCGGTAACGGAATCGCCCGCGGGCCCGGCCAGCAGCACCGCCAATTCCGCCACCTCATCCGGGGCCACGAGCCGCCGTTGCGGCGACGTGCGGGCGAACCGTTCCAGAACCTCCGCCGCCGTGGCGCCGACTCTGTCGGCCATCAGCCGGGCGTTCTCGAGCGTCAATTCCGTGTCCACGTACCCGGGGCAGATGGCATTGACCGTCACGCCCTTGCGCGCGGTTTCCAGCGCCAGCACCTTCGTGAGCCCCAGGACGGCGTGCTTCGAGGCGGTGTAGGCGGCGGTGTGGGAATACCCGGTCTTGGCCGTGGTGGACGCGATATTGAGGACGCGGCCCCAGCCCGCGCCGATCATCGGCCCCAGAAACCGCTTGCAACAGTAGCACGTGCCCATGAAGTTCACCCGCAACACCTCGTCCAACAGCTCATCCTCCATCTCCAGGAAACTCGCGGCGGGGGCAATGCCCGCGCTGTTGACCAGGATCTGCACCACGCCCATCCGGCCGGCGCTCTTCGCCAGCGCGTCGACGGCCGTCCGGGAGCCCACGTCGCAGGTCGCCGGGAAGGCCTCACCCCCGTGCCCGCGCACCTCCCCGGCGACCCGCGCCAAGCGGTCCTCCCGCCGCCCCGCCAGGACCACGCGGCAGCCTTCCCGGGCCAGCGCCAGCGACACCGCCCTGCCGATGCCGCTCCCCGCGCCCGTAACCAGCGCGATCTTGCCCGTCAGTGAATCCAAGGAGAACTCCGGATCGTCTAATGAATCCAGCAGACATGCCACGGGGTGCCACGCGACCGCCCGCAAGGAATCGGGAGCGCGCCGTGGCATGTGTTTTGCACTTTATTCCCTCTGGCCGGAACCATTCAAGCGCGTCACCGGGAGGGTTTCCAACCACGCGTTTTCCCTTGTTGAACGGGTGGGCGCTGATATAGAACCGGTTTGCAGGCAAAGGCTCGGAACACATGCGCGCGGAGACGCGTCACAAGGAGGTCGTTATGCGATGCCGCAAGAATGGGGCCGCGGTATTGGGGATCGGGGCATTCGTGTTGCTCGGGATGTTCCAATCCGCCATTGCTCAACAGTCGGACCCGGAAATGCTGACGCTGCAGCAAGCCGAGCGCATCGCCTTGGAGAACCATCCGGGAATCCGCGCCGCCAAGGAACGGGTCAAGGTGCAGGAAGCCGTGGTGACGAGGGCCAGGGCCGGCTGGTATCCCACCGCCGGGGTCCGTGGCTCATACGAGAACAAGCCCGCCACGGAAAACCCCAACGCGGACAAGAACCTCTTCAGTACGAGCGGCCAGGTGCAATGGCTGGTGAGCGACTTCGGCCGCCGCGAGGGCAACATCCGCCGGGAAGAGGGCACGCTGGAAGCCCGGCGTTTCCTGGAGAAGACGTCGGCGGAGGACGTGGTGCTCGCGGTGCGGCGGGCCTTCTTCAACTACCTCCGGGCCGAGGCGCTGGTGCGGGTGGAGCAGGATACGGTCAAGGACCGCGAAACCCTGGTGCGCCAGGCCCAGGGGTTCTTCGATGTGGGCACCCGCCCCAAGATCGACGTCGCCCGCGCCGAGGCGAGCCTCTTCGCGGCCAAGGCGGGACTCATCGCGGCACAGAACGGCGTCAGGATCGCCTGGGCGCGGCTCAAGAGCGCCATGGGCGTGAGCCGGTTCCCGGAGCGTCGAGTAGCTTCCGACGTCAACGTCCGGCCGTCCACCCTGTCGCTGGAGGACGCGGTCAAGGCCGCCTCCGAATCGCGCACGGAGTTGATGGAGTTCCAGTCCCGCCTGAAGGCCCAGCAGGAGGCCATCGACGTGGTCAAGCGCGGGCGCATGCCGAGGCTCCGCTTCAACGGACAATACGGCCGGCGCCTGCACAACGACCAGGACATCATCAGCTCGACGCTGACCCTGGAAGTCCCCCTGTTCCCGGGCTTTACCCTCAAGCCCGAGATCGAGAGAGCCGTCCGCGACTACGCGGTCATCAAGGCGCAACTGGAAGAGCAGCAGCAACGCATCGCGCTGGAGGTGGAGGAGGCTTTTCTGAATCTCGTGGAGGCGGGGGAGCGGATCAAGGCCAACGAGGCGCAAACGAAGTCGGCCAAGGAAAACCTCGACCTGGCCAACGGCCGTTACCAAGTGGGAGTGGGCTCGATCATCGAGATCACCGAAGCCCAGGTCATCAACACCAGGGCCCAGACGGACCACATACGGTCCATCTACGACCACAAGGTGGCGGAGGCGCGGCTGGCCCGGGCGATGGGCCGGGGTTCGGAGTTCAGTCCGTAGTCCAATCGCCGCAACGACCGCCGCCTAGGGCGACGCCGGCGGAGGCGGCAGATCGCGGGACGGGTCGATCCCTTCTTTCCCGAGCTGCCGGTCGATTCCCCGCAGCAGGGCGGAACCCGCCTCGTCGCCGGCGGCGGCTTCGCTGGTAGCGGGCTCGGGCTTCTTGACGGAGAAGAGCGCGGGATCGGCGGCCGGCGCCTTCGGAGCGCTCGCGGACGCCTTCTCGCCGCCCAGCCGCGTGTCGATATCGCCGATGACCTTGGCGGGATCATCAGGGGTGGGGCCCGTTTCCTTTTCTTCCGGCGGAAGGGCGCTCACCGGAGGCTTGGGCGCGCCTCCCTTGGGAGGCTCCCCTGTCCCCAACGTCTTGTCGACGCCTTCCACCACCGCCTTGGCGGTCGCCGTTTCGGCCGCGGTCGGCTTTTCGGGTTGCGTTGCGGGTTTCTCCACTCCCCCTTCGAACCACGAGGCGGGGTTGAGGTAGCTGAACCAGCTCTTTTTCTGCTCCGGCGGCGCGGTTTCCTCGACCGGCGCCTTCGTTTCATCGGCAGGCGCCGCCGGCGCGGAGGCCACCTTCCGCTCCTCCGGCTCCTCCTCCCCGCGGTCGCCCCAGGAGAACGGGTTCAGGTAACCGTACCAGGTCTTGCGCGACGGGTCTTCGTGCTCGTAGCCCGGCTTGGTGATGAGCCGGGGCGGTTCCGTCGCGCCGCTCTCCGCGGCCGTCGCCTTCGCCGGCGGATCCGCGGACGCCGGTTTCGCCGCCGCCCCCGGCGGCGGCATGGCGGCCAGCGCGGCTTGCGCCTTGGGGGCCGTCGGCGTGTCGCCGTATTCGCGCAGAACGGTCTCGAAGCGCTCGCGCGCCGCCGGATACCGCTCCTCCTTCAGGTAGTAGTTGCCGACGTAGAGCTCCCGCTCCGCAAGGTGAACCCGCGTCTCGGCCAGTTGTTTATGCGCGTCCGCGGCATGTTCCGACTCCGGATGATCCTTGATCACGGATTCGAAGTACCCTCTTGCCTGCCGGACCTTCTCCAGGTCCCGGTCGACACCGGTGAACTGGGCCAGGTTGACGCGTCCAAGCTGATACTTGACGTGGGGTATATGCCGGCCCGTGGGCTGAAAAGTCAGGTAGTTCTTGTAGGTCTCGTCCGCCTGGATGTACTCCTCGTTCCGGTAGTACGCCTCGGCGATCTTCAACTCGACGGCCTCGGCTTCCTCGCTGAATGGATATTCGTCCCGAAGCTTCTGGAAGAACGATATCGAACGCGCGTAGCGCCCCCTTTCGAAGTAGTCGATGCCGTCCTTGTACAGCGCCGCGGCCGTCGCGGTCGATTTGGAGCGCGGGTCGGACTCGAACAACTCCGTCACCGCGCCGGTGAGGTCGCCCAGCTTGGGGAACCTCGGTTGTTCCCCCGTGGGGCCCGTACAGCCGTTCAACAGCAGCGCGGCCACGATCCCGACGAGGGCACCTCTCAGGTGATTCCGTTCATGCATTTTCAGCGGCCTCAACGAAATGATCCAGAACATCTATCACGGTCCCGACGCGGCCTTCAAGGATGCCAGGCACAAGTTGAGGCCGCGTTCCGGCGCCCCATTGTGCGCTGCCGGGTTGACGGGACCGGTCCGAATCCCGAATCATGGAAGCGAAACTCAGGCCGCAAAAGGAGCCGCCATGTCGAACTACCGAACCGTCGCCATCGAGAAGGAAGGCGCGGTGACAACCGTGGTGCTGAACCGCCCGGAGAAGCGCAACGCCATGAACCCGTTGATGCACCAGGAGATGAACGAGGTCCTGACCGAGGTGGAGCGGGACCCGAAGACGCGGGTGCTGGTGGTCACCGGCGCGCCGCCGGCCTTCTGCTCGGGCATGGACCTCAAGGAATACTTCCACGAGGTCGACGACGTGGACGCCGAGCGCCACATCAACCGGCGCATCGCCAACGAATGGTGCGACCGTATGCTGCGGATGTTTCCCAAGCCCACCATCGCCATGGTCAACGGCCACTGCTTCGGCGGCGCGTTCACCATCGTCGCCTCCTGCGATTTCGCCCTGGCGTCGGACGACGCGGTGTTCGGGCTGAGCGAGGTCAACTGGGGCAACCTGCCCGCCGGGCTGGTATCCAAGGCCGTCGCCACCTTGATGCCCTACCGCGACGCCCTCTACTACGCCATGACCGGCAAGACCTTCGACGGACGGCGCGCCGCCGAGGTGCGGCTGGTCAATGAGTCCGTGCCGGCCGCACGCCTCCGGGAAGAGGTCATGGCGCTGGCCGAGCACCTGGCGTCTCTGGACGACGCGGCGGTGCGCGCCACCAAGGAAGCGTTCAAGCAGGTGGTGGACATGTCCTACGACCAGGCCTACTGGTTCCTCATGAGCAAGAGCAACGAACTTCGCTGGCGGCACCAGCAGACCGGCCGCGGCGGCGAGGGCATCGAGAAGTTTCTGGCCAAGGAATACCGGCCGGGGGTGAGCTCGTTCACCAAGACCGGCGGGTAGGCGCCTATGCCGGCGGGCCCCGTAGGGGCGGCCGACCGGTCGCCGCTACGGGGACAGGCTACCAAGCGTATTCTTCCGCCGTTTCCGCGATGCCTCGAAATCCACCGCGGAGCCGTCCGGGGTCAGCACCGCGCCGTAGACCTCGACGGCCGCCTTCGCGGAGATGAACCCGTTGCGCAGGTCCTCGTCCACCCGCTCGAGGTCGCGCTCCTCCGGCGGTCCGTAGCCGCCTCCGCCCCCGCCGTGGTGAACCGAGACCGTACCCGGCGGGATGTCGGGGATGATCTCCATGGCGTGGGCATTCCGGCGGGCGCCGCCCGGGAACCGGAACTCCACGCTGTTCAGCGTGCCCGCTCCGCCTCCCAGCACCCCCGGGGACGGCTCCATGGTGCCGTCGCCGTGAGTGGAGCCGCCGGTCTCCTCGCCGTAATAGCGCACCCGGGTGCGGGTCCCCAGGCCGCCGCGCCAGCGGCCCGGCCCGGCCGAGTCGGTGACGTACTCATGCTCGATGAGTTGCACCGGGTTCTGTACCTCGAAGGTCTCGTAGTCCTGCGCCAGCACGTTGCCGCCGCCCATGAGTCCGGGCTGGTTGTAGCCGTCGACCCCGTGGGTGGCGCCGCCGCCCTCGTAGGTGAGGAAGAAGATGTCGTGGAAGCCCCGCCCGTTGCGCGGGTCCTTGCCGGTCATGCGGTAGGACAGGCGCCGGCCCCAGGGGGCGGTGACCCGCTCCGGCAGTGCTCCCCGCAGCGCCAGCATGATGGCCTCGCCGGTGTGCTGGCACAGCTTGTTGCCCATGAACGTGGCCGCGGGATAACACGCGTTCAGGATCGATCCCTCGGGCACGTGGATGTCCACGGAGCGTACCAGGCCGTGATTGTGGAGCACTTCGGGGCTCAATAGGTAGAGCAGCGTGGTGAGGGTCGCCGCCGTGGTGGACGTGAGGGAAGCGTTGGTGAAGGTCGGGGTCTGAGGGTCCGTGCCCGAGAAGTCGAAGGCGATGCTGTCCCCACGGATCAGCACCTTGACGGCGATCCGTGAGGTCGATGGATTGCCCGGCTCGTCCTGGTAGATGGTGCTCTCGCCGAAGTATTCGCCGTCGGGCAGCGCCGCGACCTCCGCCCGCACGCGCCGCTCGGTCATGTCGTAGAGGCGCTCGATGTTAGCGTTAAAGGACTCTGCGCCTTCCGCTTTCATCAGCGCGCGCAGGCGCCGTTCCCCCACGGCGCAGCTTCCCAGTTGCGCCTGGGCGTCAGCCTCGACGATTTCC
>JAJDTQ010000215.1 GCA_022827045.1 Candidatus Binatia bacterium | reverse complement strand
GTGAGTTACTGCCATAATTCGCTGGTCCTTTTTGTCGGCGGCGGCGGTGCTCTTCCTCGCATGGTACCCGCCACTGCGCGTCATTGCGCCGTGCCGACGACAAAAATTCCTGCGCGACTTATGGCAGGAACTCACGGGACGCGACCCTAGAGGGCAGCGCAATTTGCGGCGGGCTGTGGCAAGCTTCCGGTTTGAGCAGGAGCGAGCCATCATGAGCAAACCCTCACATTTCCACGACCGCGCCCACGCCGCCGAGTTCGACCGGCGGGCGGCCATGTCGGACATCCGCGGACGGCTGGCAGAGCGGTTGATCGAGGCCATGGAGCTGCGGGGCGCCGAGACGGTTCTGGACGTGGCCACCGGCACCGGCCGGTTCGCCCGCCCGGTTTCGCGGCACGTGACGGACGGCGGCATCGTCGGCATCGATGAGGCCCTGGCGATGCTCAGGGTGTCGCAGCAGCCGGACGCGGATCCCATTCCCCGCTACGGGAGAATCGCCGCCACGGCGGAGCGCCTGCCGTTACGGGCCGGCACGTTCGATCGCGCGTGGGTGGCGTTCAGTCTCCATCACTTCGTCAGCGCGCACGACATGGTCAAGGAGGCGAGGCGCGTGCTCAAGCCCGGCGGCCGTCTGCTCATACTCGATCCGGTGATCCTGGCGGCGGACGACGCGCGGGACGCCGAAGTCGACGGGCTCATCAACGAGGTCTTTCAGCGCTCCCACGGCGCGGGATTCCGTTTCTTCACGGTGGAGGAGATCCGCGGGTTGATGACGTCGGGTGGCCTGGAGGTGGTGCGCGCGGACTGCCACACGTACACCGTGGACCAGGACGGCACCGAGGGTATCCCCACGGGCCGCCACTGGGTCGAGGTAGCGGACGAGCTGGAAAGCCGCCCGGCGGAGCTGAGGGAACGCTTTGGAAGAAGGTATTTCCGATACGAGAAGGCCGGCGAATCGCTTCACATCAGCGGCGGCTTCCACTATGGTCTGGTCGCCGGAGAGAAGCGGTCCGGCAGCTAGGGATTCGCGGAAGGAGCACCCCATGAAGACGCCATCGTCACTCATCACCCTGGGCACGTCGGGCGGGCCCTCGCTGACCCCGCATCGTGCGCAGACCTCCCATCTGCTCACGGTCAACGGCACCTACTACGTCGTGGACGCCGGCGACGGCGTGGCGCGGCGCATGGCCAGGGCCGGCGCGGACGTCCGCAAGGTCGGGATCATCTTCCTCACCCACCATCACGACGACCACACCGCGGGCCTGGCCACCCTCATGGCGCTGGCGTGGGACGGCCAGCGCACCGAGCCCATCAACGTCTACGGCCCGCCCCGGACGCAGGAGCTGGTGGATGCCACGGTGCGCTACTGCAGCATCAGCGCCGACATCCGCATCGCCGACGGCGGCCGCAGCGTCCCGCTCGACAAGGTGTTCTTCGGCCACGACGTGGGCATCGGCGAGGTCTACCAGGACGACAACATCCGGGTGACGTCGGTGGAGAACACCCACTTCAGCTTCCACCGCGGCGCCGCCGAAGGCCGCTACAAGTCCTACTCCTACCGCTTCGAGACCCCCGACCGGGTCATCGTGTTCACCGGCGACACCGGCGCCAGCGCCGCCGTCACCGCGCTGGCCAGGGGCGCCGACGTAATGGTCACCGAAACCTCCTCGTGCGACGAACGCAAGAACGCCATGATCAAGGACGGCCGCTGGGAGGCCATGAGCACGGCCGAGCAGGAAGGCATCATGCGCCAGGCCACCCAGGGACACATGGGCCTCGACAACATCGCCGCCCTGGCCACGCAGGCCGGCGTCAAGAAGGTGGTGCTGTCCCACCTGACTCGCCGCGTGGACTCCACGGACTACGAGCCCTTTGCCGAAGAGGTGCGGAAGGGCTACGCGGGCGAGGTGGTCGTCGCAGAGGACTGTATGGAGTTTTGACGCGGCGTCCGTCAAACCCATGAACATCATCGGCACTGCCGCGGCCCGCGTGGACGGCGTGGCCAAGGTCACGGGGCAGGCCGAATACGCCTCCGACATCGCCGTTCCGGGCATGCTCTGCGGCAAGATCCTGCGGAGCCCCCATGCCCACGCACGCATCCTTTCCATCGACACCGGCGCGGCGGAGCGGGTCCCCGGCGTCCGCGCGGTGCTCACCCGCGACGATTTCCGCCACCGGAACCCGTGGTTCAGCGGCCGGATCCGGGATCATCCCATCGTGGCGCTGGATCGTGCGCTCTTCGCCGGTCAGCCCGTGGCGGCGGTGGCGGCAGACGACGAGAGCGCGGCGGAGGACGCGCTGCGGGCGGTGGCGGTGGAGTACGAGCCCCTGCCGGCGGTGACCGGTATCGAGGAGGCCATCGCGGACGGTGCGCCGCAAGTTCACGAGTCCGCGCCCGGCAATATCTGCTTCAGCGACCGCCTGGAGAAGGGCGACGTGGCGGCCGGTTTCGCCGAGGCCGACACTGTCGTCGAGGACACCTTCACCTTCCCCATGGTGTACCACTACGCCATGGAGCCCCATGTGGCCATCGCCAGGGTCGATGCCGACGGCGTCACCGTGTGGAGCTCCTGCGCCCACCCCTTCGGCGTGCAGCTGGAGCTGGCCCACATCTTCGACCTGCCGCTGGCCGCCGTCCGGGTGATCATCCCCTACGTGGGCGGCGCCTACGGCAGCAAATCCGGCGCCAAGATCGAGCCGCTGGTGGTGGCCCTCGCGCAGAAAGGCGGGCGGCCGGTGCGGGTGGCCCAGAACATCTCCGAGGCGATGATGACGGTGCGGCGCCACTCGGCCCTGTGCCGCGTGCGCACCGGCGCCCGGCGTGACGGCACCCTGGTGGCGAAGCAGGCGGAGATCTTCCTCAACACCGGCGCCTTCGCCGAGCTGGGTCCGGTGGTGACGAGCCGCACACTCACGCGCATCCTCGGCCCGTACCGCATCCCTCACATCCGGGTGGAGTCTCACTGTGTGTACACCAACACGGTGTCGGCGGCGTCTTTCCGCTCCATCGGCGGTCCGCAGACCGCCTGGGCCAACGAGTCGCAGATGGACATCCTTGCCGACCGGCTCGGCATGGACCCGCTGGACTTCCGCCTGAAGAACCTGCTGCACCGGGGCGAGGAGTTGAAGCCCGGCGGCAAGCCCCTGGACGCGGACCTCCGGGAAGGGCTCGGCCGGGTCACCGAGCGCATCGGGTGGGACGGACCGGTGGCCTC
Source organism: Candidatus Binatia bacterium (assembly GCA_022827045.1). The sequence continues at coordinate 30,589 of JAJDTQ010000215.1, read as the reverse complement.
CAGCGGGGCAGGCCGGGGACTGGCCTTCGGCGTCACCGACCCGGGGGCGCCACTGGCGTCCACCTCCACCGTGCACGCGCTTTCCGACGGCAGCGTGGTGCTGCTCATCGGCACCTCGGAGATCGGCCAGGGCTCGCGCACGGTCATGAGCCAGATCGCGGCCGAGGAGTTGCACGTCCCGCTGGACAAGGTGCGGGTACGCCCGCCGGATACGGCCTACACCCCTTACGACCGCTCCACCGGGTCGAGCCGCTCCACCACGGTCATGGGCAAGGCCACCCAGTTGGCCGCGGCCGACGCCCGCGAGCAGATCCTGGAGCTGGCCATGGAGCACTTCGAGGCTCCGCGCGAGGCCGTGGAACTGGCGGACGGCGAGGCCTGGGCGGGCGGCCAGAGCGTCTCCTACGGCGACCTGATCCGCCGCCACTTCGCCATGCAGGGAGGCGAGATCGTCGGCCGCGGCTACGCCCACAGCGGCATGGCCACGACCCCCGCCAACCCGCTCTTCTGGGAGATCGGCATCGGTGCGATGGAGCTCGACGTGGACCGGGACACGGGTGAGGTCCGGCTCGGCCGCTACATCATGGCCGCGGACGTTGGCAAGGCGTTGAACCCGCTCCAGTGCGAGGGCCAGGACGAGGGCGCCGCCATGATGGGCATCGGCCATGCGCTGATGGAGTCCATCGAGTACGGCGACGGCCAGATCCTCAACCCCAACCTCGTGGACTACCGCGTGCCCGGCTTCGGGAACCTGCCCGCGACCTTCGAATCGATACTGGTGGAGAACGGCGACGGCCCGGGCCCCTACGGCGCCAAGGGCATGGGCGAGGGAGGCATCATTCCAGTGGCGCCCGCCGTGGCCAACGCGGTTTTCCGCTGCACCGGCGCCCGGGTCAGGGACCTGCCGCTGACGCCGGAGAAGGTCTGGCGCGCCATGCGTCGGTCCGGGTGAACCAACGAGAAAGGGCGGGTCCTGAGACCCGCCCTTTCTCGTTCATGCGACGTAACGGTGTTTCCTACAGCCCGTAAAACACCCGCGAGTTGGCGTTGAGGATCTTCTCGGCCTGATCCTTGTCGATCCGCCCCTCGTCCACCCAGTTGTGCACCTCGTTGAGCCCGCTCAGGTTGGCGGAGATGTCGGTGTGGCTGTAGTCCGTGCCGATGATCAGGTTGTCCTCGGTGTGGAACTTCAGAAGCGCCTCGACATCGTCGATGGGGTCGATGGTGATGTAGGTGCGGTTCGTGCGGAAGATGTCGGGGTCGAGGTCGCACAGTTGCGGCAGCGCGGTCCCCGTGCCGCGAAGCGCGGCGCGCTTGGTGGCTCCCAGTTGCGACATCACGTAGGGAATCCACGACGCCCCCGATTCGATGAAACCGAACCGCAGGTTGGGGAACATTTCCGGCACCTTGGAAGTCACCAACTCGGCGAAGGCGTACATGATGGGGAAGCCCCGGTCCCACTCGCGCGACGGCAGCGGGTGGCCCGTGTGGATGCACAGCGGCATGTCCAGGCGGTTGGCCTCCTCGTACACCGCAAAGAAATGCGGGTCGGTGACCTTGCGGCCGATGTCGAAGCCGCGCTTGAAGATGCCGCACGCGCCGTGTTCCTTGGCCCAGCGCAGCTCCTCGACGCCCATTTGAGGATCCAGCCACGGCAGCACCGCGGCCCACTGCAGCCGCCCGTTGGTGGGCGCGCACTTCTCGGCCAGCCAGCGGTTGTAGGTGGTGGTCAGCGCCCACTCGGCCTCGGCGTTCTGGGTGTTGTGGCGGATGAAGAAGGTCGGGAAGATGACCTGGATGTCCACGCCCATCTCGTCCATGTGAGCGAGCCGGCCCTCCACGTCATCCAGCTCCCGCCGCACCCGCGGCGGATGGTTGATCTCGTCCCGCACCGCGCGGTTCTGGAGCCTGCCCTCCACTACCCAACTGCGCCGGGTGGTGGTGTTGAAGCCGGCCCGGTTCGCCTCCTCGTCGGACATGTGGACCGTCACGGGCATGTACTTCGCATAGGGCGTCCCCTCCAACGCGGCCCAGGTGGCATCGGACTCGTCGACATGGGTATCGGCATCGATCACGGACATGGCAAAACCTCCTGCACTGGCAGCGCCGGACCGTGTTCAGCGGCGCTTCTCAGAGTGGTCGAAAATTTTTCTGTAGCCTAGCAGCAATCACGGATGGCGGCAATTTCCGCGCGTCGGGTGACGAGGACCGGAGGTGATCGTCCGCGTCAGGTCCGTCAAGATCCTTCCTCGATCCCCTCCGTCGTCTCCGCGATCACCAAGTCCACCACCGCGCGCAGCGCCTGGGCGTCCGTATCCCCCTCCACCCGGCGCAGCCGGAACAGGTCGATCTGCCGGTCCGCGCCGGTGCCCTCGCGGATGATGGCGAGGGCGTGTTGCAGCTCCCGCTCGCAACCCAGGGCGGCGGCATCGGCGGCCAGTTCCTCCACCAGCTCGGTCGTGAAATCCTCGATGTCCTTGCGGCCTCCCGCGCGGGTGTCGCCGTGGAACCCGAGCACGCCGTAGCGCTGAGCCAGCCAGCGGTTCTCGGCGATGATCTCCGTCGGCGGCTCGGCCGGCAGTTCTCCCTCGCGGTCAAGCCGTGACAGCCGCCGGATGAGAGAGGCGTACAGGGCGGCGATGCACATGGCGTCGTCGACGCGCGGGCACAGGTCGCAGATGCGCAGCTCGATGGTGGGGAAGCGCACCGACGGGCGGATGTCCCACCACAGCTCGCTGCCGTCGCCGATGAGCTTCATCCTCTGGTACTCGGCCACCAGTTGATCGAACTCGGCCCGGGACCACAAGGGGCCGGGCAGGCCGGTGCGCGGAAGGGCTCCCATGATGGTCAACCGGTAGGACTTGTACCCGGTCTCGCGGCTGGCGCTGAACGGCGACGATGTGGAGATGGCGTGCAGCAGCGGCAGGTAGCGCCGCATTGCCGTCATCACCCGGATCCGCGAATCGGCATCGCCGAAGCCGGCGTGGATGTGCATGCCGCTCACCAGCAGGCGCCGCGCGCTTTCCTGAAGGGTGGTGGTCAGCCGTTCGTACCGTTCCTTGGGCGTGGTCATCTGGGACTCCCACGCCGCGAAGGGATGGGTCGAGGCCGCCATGATCGCGGCGCCGTGGCGGCTCGCCGCCTCCGCCACGATCCGGCGCGTTTCCTTGAGAGCGTCGCGCAGGTCGGCCACCGACTCGCACACGCGGGTGTTGGACTCGATCTGGGAGCGCAGTAACTCGTGCACGAAGCCGTGGGGCCCGCGGTTCCGTTCACACCAATCAAAGATCCCCGTGTCCGGGTCGGCGATGATGTCGCGGCTGTCGGGATCGACGAGCCAGAACTCCTCCTCGATGCCGAAGGTGATGTCCACGTCGCGCTGTGCCTCGGCCTCTTCGTCTTCGCTTTCGCTCATGAGTCTGCGCAGTCGCTGGAACGCCATGCTAGTGTCCTGTCTGGTTAATTCGCACCATAACCTGCTGGTCTTTTTCGCCGTCTGCTGCGTTGCTCTTCCTCGCGTGGTGCCCCCCACTGCTCGTCATCGCGCCTTGCCGACAACTAAAAATCCTGCGCATCTTATGGCGCGAATTAACCAGACAGGACACTAGCCTCGCTCTCGTCAGTCGGCCTACAGCATACGGATCACCGGAACCGCCCGCCGGAAAGCGTTACACGCGGAGAGATATCGCACGGCCCGCGCGGGGAGGCAAACGCGCTTTGGCAAGGGCCGACGTGCACGCGTGCGCGGCGAGTCGCCGGAAGGGACCAAAGAGGAGCGGTCAGGCCGATTTTATGGTTTCTTCGCCTGGCGGTCACCCGGACGTAACGGTGGTTACCCGGGCGTAACAAGCCCCTGTTAGGTCTGGCGACATCACTGGTTCCGGCATCCCCGGGCTTGACGCGGGTCAATGGGTCTGGCTCGGTTTACCACCATTACGGAGGAAGAAATGTCCAATACGCGCATGGCCTTGAGGCAGGAGACGGGTTCCCAACAGTTCGACGAAGAGGACCATCCCGAACTCGTGGAGACCGATTTCGGCAAACTGGCCGGGAAGGTCCTCTCCCGGCGCCGATTCCTGGGCGGCAGCGCCGCCTTCGCGGCCTCGGCGTTCGTCATGAGCACCGGGGTGCTGAAGCCGCTCGCGGCTCTTGCCGGCTCCAACCGCTTCGGTTTCCAGGCGGTGGCCGCCAACGGCCTCGACACGGTCACCGTTCCCAAGGGATACGCGTGGCACGTGGTGGCAAAGTGGGGCGATCCCTTGTGGTCGCGTTCCGTGGAGTTCGACCAGAAGACCCGCGGCACCGGAGCCAGCCAGGAGCTGGCGTTCGGCGACAACAACGACGGCATGGCGCTCTTCAGCCGCCGGGGCCGGAACGTGTTGGCGGTCAACAACGAATACGTGAATCTCGGCATCATCTTCGGCGGCGCCGGTTCCGGCAAGCCGAGGAACGCCGACGACGTGCGCAAGGGCAAGGCCGGCCACGGCGTGTCCGTGCTGGAGATCGCGCGCACGGACGGCAAGTGGTCCGTCGTCAAGGACTCGCCGTACAACCGTAGGATCACGCCGGACAGCCCGATGGAAATCACCGGGCCGGCCCGGGGCCATGATCTGCTCAAGACAGCCGCCGATCCCGCGGGAACCCGCAGCCTCGGCACCTGGAACAATTGCGGCAACGGCCGCACCCCCTGGGGTACCTATCTCGCCTGCGAGGAGAACTTTCACAGCTACTTCTCTTCGAGCGACCCGGACTTGAAGGTGGGCCCCGAGCTCAAGAGGTACGGCGTCAAGACCGAGGACCGGGGTTACGCCTGGGCCACCACCGACGAACGCTTCGACATCGCCAGGCACCCCAACGAGCCGAACCGGGCGGGGTACATCGTCGAAATCGATCCGCTGGACCCCAAGTCGACGCCGAAGAAGCGTACGGCCCTCGGCCGCTTCAAGCACGAGAACGCCGAGGTCGTCCTGGCGGCCAACGGGCAGGTGGTGGTCTACATGGGCGACGACGAGCGTGGCGAGTTCCTTTACAAGTTCGTGAGCGACGGCCGCTACGTGGAGGGCGGGAAGAATGCCGATCTGCTGGAAACGGGCAAGCTCTACGTGGCCAGGTTCGCCGACGGCGGGCGGGGCGAGTGGCTGGAGCTGACTCCCAAGTCCACCGGCATGGCCTCCATGGCCGACATCTGCATTCACACGCGCATCGCCGCCTCTGCGGTGAAGGCCACCACCATGGACCGTCCCGAATGGGTGGCGGCGAATCCGAGGAAGGCCGAGGTCTACTGCGCCCTCACCAACAACAAGAACCGCGGCAAGAAACCCAACGCGGGCGGCGACGCCACTCCCGTGGGCGGGCCCAATCCCCGCGCCGGCAACGTTTACGGCCAGATCGTGCGCTGGCGGCCGGACGGCGGCAACCACGTGGCCACGGGCTTCGCCTGGGACCTGTACGTGGTGGCGGGAAACCCCGCAGTGCACGGCGACGCCAACGCGGGCTCGAAGAACATCAACCCGGACAATATGTTCAACTCCCCCGACGGCATCGCCTTCGACCGCAACGGCATGCTGTGGATCCAGACCGACGGCAACTACTCCAACGCCAAGGGGTTCGCAGGCCAGGGCAACAACCAGATGCTGGTGGGCGACCCGGTGACCGGGGAGATCCGGCGTTTCCTGGTGGGTCCGAAACAGTGCGAGGTCACCGGCATCGCCTGGAGCGCCGACGGCAGGACCCTGTTCGTGGGCATCCAGCATCCCGGCGAGAAGGGCGACAGCCACTTCCCCGACGGCGGCGACACCGTGCCGCGCTCGGCCGTGATCGCGGTGACCCGCGCCGACGGCGGCCTCATCGGCTGAGCCGCCACTTCCTTTCCTATGCGACCGGGAGGACGCTTCGGCGTCCTCCCGTTTTTGTTTCGCCGCCCGCGGGTTGCGGACGGGGGGCTCGACGTTGTATAAGGCGCGTTGATTCCTCGGGCCCGGTTTCTTCAGGCATCGGACGACATCACCGACGTCGGCATGATCACGGCCAATCAGGCAATCCCCTCCTTTCTCGCCCTGGCGCTTTCGCTGACCTTGTTCAACTCGAACGTCGAGGCTTGCACGGACGATGCGGGTTCGGATGTCCCCTGCGAGCATTCGGAAGGGGCCGGGGAGCATGACGCGGGGCGCATGGTCCAAATCGGGCGGATGACATGCGAAGACGGGGCGGTGGCCCGGTGGAACCCCGTGGATCGCGACGTGGTGACGTTCAAGGTCAACGACTGGGCCGGCGTGTCCCTCGAGGTGGCGCTGGCCGTGCGTCGTGGCGTGCTGCAATGGAACCGGGTGCAGCCGTTCTACGCCATGTGGGAGACCGCAAGCGAAGGCGCCGACATCACCATTGAGCTTTACGACGACGTGTTCCCGGGCATCGTCGGCGCCACCAAGGTGAAGTGCCGCAACGGACGGGAAGGCATCCGCAAGGCCTACGTCTACCTTGGCCTCAGAGGGATGGGCGCGGTCGAGGCCCAGAACATGACCGCCCACGAGATCGGCCACGCCCAGGGGCTGGGCCACTCGGATCACAGCCACGACCTCATGGACGCGAAGCTGGCGGAGAAGGACATCGACGAGCGCATGATTTGCCCCAGCAACCTCAATCGCGCGGGTTTGATCGCCGGGACCCATTCCTACGCCATTCCCGAAGAGGAGTGGACCGAGGTGGAGTGCTGGGGGCGGACCCGCGGATGAAGGCTGTAAGCCGGGAAGAGCGGACGGCGGGGTGGCTGAGGCGGGTCCGGTGACATAGCGATGAGCGCTGAATGGACGATCCCGTCCGCCTTGACCGATTTCCATGACATCGAGGAGGCGCTGGAAGGCCGGCAGCCCGCGGTTTTCCTCGACTACGACGGCACGCTGACCCCCATCGTGGACACCCCCGCGCAGGCGGTGCTGTCCGAGGAGATGCGCGATACGGTCCGGCGGCTGGGCGAGCGTTGCCCGACCGCGGTGGTCAGCGGGCGCGCGCGCGAGGACGTGCGGGAACGGGTCGGGCTCGACAACCTCTTCTACGCCGGAACGCACGGTTTCGAGATCGTCGGACCCACGGGTTCCGGTATCCATCACCTGGTCGGACAAGAGTTTCTCCCGACCATGGAGGAGCTGCATCAACGTCTCCGCGAGGGCCTCGCGGAAGTCCCTGGCCTGTTGCTGGAGACCAAGGGCTACTCCCTGGCCGTGCACTACCGCCTTGTGGAGGAAGCGAGGGTGGCGGAGGTCGAAGGCGTTGTCGACGGTCTGATGCCGGACTATCCCGGGCTCCGCAAGGCCCACGGCAAGAAGGTGTTCGAGATCAGGCCCCGGTTCGACTGGAACAAGGGCAAGGCGGTGGAGTGGCTCCTCGAAACCCTGGGCGCCGGTCACGTGCCTCTCTATCTCGGCGACGACACCACCGACGAGGACGGCTTCGCGGCCGTGGCCGGCAGGGGCCTGGGGATCCTCGTGGCGGAAGAGCCAAGACGGACTGCGGCGGGTTACCGGCTGAGCGATCCCGCGGAAGTGGGACGGTTCCTTCAGCGCCTCCTCCGGACCATCCATGAGCCCGGGTGACATGACCACGGGTATGATCTGGACGCCGCCCCACGCGGCCCCGCGTTCCCGTGGACGCCTGCCCTGATGGAGGACCGCCGCGAACAGTTTTGGAACCGGCTTGGGGACGCCGGCATTCCCGGCGTGCCGGACGAGTTCTCGGTCACCTTCGCGCACCAGGAGATCCCGGCCGCGGTGCTGGCCGAGATCGACGACTTCATCCGCGTCTTCGAGGACGTCACCACCCGGCCGGTGTGGCAGGAGAACGTCGTGGGCTCGTCGGGACACAGCCTGCCGTTGCAACGGCCGGAAGTGTGCTTCTTCAGCGCCTGGGACTTCCACCTGCCTCCCGACGGCCCGTGGCAGGTCATCGAGTTCAATGACAACGGCTCGGGCCTCCTTTTCGCTGGCTTCATCAACGAGTTCTACCACGCGCTCCTGGAACCCGACCGCCAGGCGGTGCTCGAAGCCCCGCCGTCGGCCGCGGAGCTGGGGCGGCACGTCATCCGGATGGTGCGCCGGGAGGCGGAGGGCTTCTTCGGCGCCATGCCCGAGGGGCTCTTTCTCATCCTCGATGAACCCGAAGCGCTGGAGCGGGGCAAGTTCCAGGGAGAGATGGATATGTTGCGCGAGCTCTTCCGCGGCGAGGGCTGGCGCGCCGAGGTGGCGTCGAGCGCGGATCTCCGCTGGGACGGGGCGTCGCTCCGGTACGACGGGAAGCCGGTGTCGTTCATCGTCAACCGCTCCACCGACTTCTTCCTGGAGAAGGGGGTGACGCGGGCTCTTCGGGACGCGTTCCTTGGCGGCGGCGTCTACGTCGCGCCCAGCCCCTTCACCTATGCCACCCGCAGCGACAAGCGGCTGCTCGAGTTCCTTTCGCTCCCCTCATGGGACCGCGAGCTGGGCATCGAGGCCCGCGAGCGGGAGGTGCTGAGCCGGCACATCCCCGAGACCCGCGTACTCCACGCCGACAACATCGACGCCATCGTAGAGAACCGGGATCAGTTCGTGTTCAAGCCGATGCGCAGCCACGCCAGCCGCGGCTTCCTGCCCAGCGCCCGCGTCGGGCGCTCGCGCCTGCAGCGGTTGGTGCGGAGAGGCGAGGACTACGTCGCCCAGAGGAAGGTGGGACGCCCGCGCGTTCCTCTCGGCGATGGCAACCACGTGTGGGCCGACCTGCGCGTGTGGGCCTACCGGGGCGAGCGCGTGCTGCTGTCGGGCCGTACTTCCATCGACGAGAATTCGCTGGACCTGAGGCCGCCCGCGGGGTGGCTCCCCACCTTCGCCGCGCGGGCCGGTTGAGGAGTTGACCGCCCCAACCGCGTGTTCTACGGTCCAATATCTCTCTACGGAGGAACCAACCATGATCGAAGTCAACGGACTCACCGGCGCGGAAGCTTTCCTGCGCGTGCTGTCGGGTATGGGCGTGGAGCGGATCTTTGCATCGCCGGGCTCGGAGTGGTCGCCGGTGTGGGAGGCCCTCGCCAAGCCCGACGAGAGCATGCCGGTGTACCTGAGCTCGCGGCACGAGGAAATCGCCCTGGCCATGGCCAGCGGCTACGCCAAGGCCACCGGCAAGCTGCCCGGGGTCATGATCCACACCACCGTGGGTGCGCTGCACGGCTCCATGGCGCTCCGCGGAGCGCTCCACGAGCAGGTGCCGATGGTGGTCTTCACCGGCGAGTCCCTCGCCTTCGGCGAAGACGACGGCCCCGATCCCGGCGGCCAGTGGATGCGCTTCCTCTCGGACGTGGGCGGCCCGGCCGCGCTGGTGGATCGTTGCGTCAAGTGGAGCTTCGGGGTCAACGACAAGCACATCCTGGTCTCCACCATCCAGCGCGCCTGCCAGATGGCCATGGCCTCGCCCCGGGGGCCGGTGTTCGTGTCCCTTCCCATGGAGTACCTGTTCGACAAGGTCACGCGGGAGGCGCCGTTGAAGGTGTCCATGCCCACCATGCCGAGCCCCGACCCCGAAGGCATCGCCGAATTGGCGGGCCTGCTGCGGACCGCCCGGTATCCGCTCATCGTGAGCGAAAACGCCGGCAGCAACACCGCCATCGTGGAGCGGATGGTGGAGCTGGCGGAGCTGCTCAACGCCCCGGTGGTGGAGACCCGCAGCAGCGGCTACTTCAACTTCCCGCGAGACCACGAGCTGCACGGCGGCTTCGAGCCCGGCGAGTACATGGCCGACGCCGACGTGGTCTGTCTCGTCAGCGCCACCCAGCCGTGGCACCCGGCGTCGGCCGCCATCGCCCAGGGCGCCAAGGTGGTAGCGCTGGACGAGGAGCCCCTGCACATGAACCTGCCCTACTGGGGCGTGCAGGTGGACATGAGCATCGCCGGCGAGCTGGAGGCGTCCCTGAGCGCGCTGGTGGAGCGGCTCCGCAAGGACGGCGTGGAGGGCGCCGGCGCCGCGGAACGGAGGGCGAGGGTGCGGGAGCAGGGCGCGGCGCGCCGGGCGGCGTGGGCCGAGCAGGCGGAAAAGCTGGCATCGAAAGAGCCCATGGACACCATATGGGTCATGCACCAGCTGAACCAGGTGCTTCCCGAGGATGTTTACCTGGTGGAGGAGACCATCACCCACCGCATGGCGCTGCACCAGTACCTGGACCGGGTGAAGCCGGGCAACTTCTACAGCGGCTGCATCGGCGGTCTCGGCACCGGCCTGGGCACCGCCCTGGGCGTCAAGGCCGCGCATCCCGACAAGCCGGTGGTGCTGGTCATCGGCGACGGCTCCTTCAACTACAACCCCGGCATCGCGGGCTTCGGCTTCGCCCAGGAGTTCCGCATGCCGATCCTCATCGTGCTCATGAACAACCACGGCTACAAGTCCATGAAGCGCGGCGTGCCCGCGTACTACCCGGACGGCTGGGCGGTGCGCACCAACCAGTTCATCGGCACCTCCATCGCGCCGGCGCCGGACTACGCCGCCATCACCCGGGCCTTCGACGGCTTCGGCGAAACGGTGCAGAGCCCGGCCGAGGTCAAGGGGGCGCTAGAGCGGGGGCTCCAGGCCGCCCGGGAAGGCCGCTTGGCGCTGGTGGACGTCTGGCTGGAACCGGTGAACGACTAGGAGACTGTCCGAGAATTTCCATGAGGAGTGTCCTTAGACTTCGCTCCGCTGGCGCTCCGCGAAGCCTGTCCTGAGCTTGTCGAAGGGCTCAGGACGAACGCAAATGGTTTTCAGCCGTTCGTCCTGAGCGTAGCGGAGCGAAGTCGAAGGACGCCATTTCTCGGACACCCTCTTAGGATCGGGGACAGGAAGGCAAAGGAGTGTTCCCGCATGAAAATACTTCGCTTCAATGACGACCGCATCGGCGTCCTCAAGAACGACGGCGCCGTCGTGGACGTGAGCGGCATCATCCAGTACCGGGTGGAGAAGGGCCCGCAGCGGGTGATGGAGGAGGTCATCGCCAACTTCGACGACTACCGCAAGGAGTTCGATCGGCTGTGCCGGGAGGGCGCCGGCTTCCCGCTGAGCGTGGCGAAGCTGCTGGCGCCCATCCCCAGGCCGAGCAAATGTCTGGCCGCGTTCGTGAACTACCTGGATTCGCCGGAACGCACGCCCGACACCTTGCCCATCGAGTTCTTTTACAAGGCTCCCGAGCTTCTCGGCCCGGAGGAGGCGGTGGAGCTGCCCGACATTCCCGCGGTGGCGGTGACCCAGCCCGAGGCCGAGCTGGCCTTCGTCATGGGACCGTGCGGCCGGAACGTCTCCGAATCCGACGCCATGGACGCCGTCTTCGGCTACGTCCCCTTCTTCGATGTCTCCAACCGGGGCATGGTGCGCAGGACCCAGTTCCTCCCCAAGGGGCAGAGCACCCACAGCCCCTGCGGCCCCTGGATCACCACCGCCGACGAGGTCCCCGACCCCCACGACCTCACCGTCAAGTCCTGGGTCGGCGGCGAGGCCCGGCAGGACTACAACACCCGCCACATGGCCCACAAGATCCCGGAGCTGGTCTCGTGGCTGTCGCGCTTCGTGCAGCTCCAGCCCGGCGACGTCATCGCCACCGGCACCTACCACGTGGGCCTGGGCCCGATGAACGACGGCGACACCCTGGAGATCGAGATCGAAAAGCTCGGCAAGGCCCGCTTCACCGTCAGGGCCGAGGGCCCGCGCAAGGATGTGGAGTGGATCCCGGGCAAGTCGCAGCCGCCTGGGGGCGGGGTGTCGAGGGTGTGAAGAGATTTGGATTTAGGCCTGTGCCTACTATCCCTTCGGGGGCCACTGCTGGGCTGTGTGCAGCACACGAAGTATCGTTACGGCTTCTGCGTCCTCGGTATAGACCACGAGATAATTGGAACGTACGAGCATTTCGCGGGTGCCTTCCACCCGGCCCTTTCGGTATAGTTTGGGGTTTGCCCGCAAGCGCGAGACCTTCGTTTCGATGTCTTCCTTCAGGGCTTGGGCGGCGCCGGGATTGTCGTCCGAGATGTAATTGACTATCGCCATGAGATCTGCGACTGCGGTCAACTTCCACTCAAGACCGCGCACGTCGCTTTCCGTCAATCAGCGCCTGGGCTCTGTCCATGGCCTGCTCGTGGGGAATCGCAGGGCGCGTATCGTCCAAGGCTTCACGCACCTTGGCCCGGAACCATCTGTCGTGGGCTTCGGGATCTGCGGTGAGGCCGGCAGGCAAGCCACCCTCTGCCGCAACACGGGTCAGGAGAATGCGCACAGCATCCGAAAGCGTCAGGCCGACACCAGCCAGAGTGTCGGCAGCTTTGCTTTTCAGTTGATTATCCACCCGGACATGAACCATTGACGTGTGGGCTGCCATTGGCTGCTCCTTTCATTGAACCAATCTACGCATCTCAATTGAGATACGCAAGCGGCCAGGGAGAAATCTCAACCGGTGCCTTCTTGGCTAGTGTCCTGTCTGGTTAAATCGCACCATAATCTGCTGGTCTTTTTCGCCGTCGGCTGCGTTGCTCTTCCTCGCGTGGTGCCCGTCACTGCTCGTCATCGCGCCTTGCCGACGACGAAAAATCCTGCGCATCTTATGGTGCGATTTAACCAGACAGGACACTAGCTCCGCTTCAATTCAGCCAGTTCGTCCCGCAGCCTGCGAATCTCGATTTGCAGGTCCGCGAGGGTCGGCTCGGAGCTGGACCGCGAAGATAGCTCGCTTGCGCCCTCTCCATGCCCGTGGGTCTGCATTGCGTCGACGATGATGCCGATGAACAGGTTCAAGACGGCGAACGACGTGATCAGGATGAACGGTACGAAGAAGAGCCAGGCATATGGGAACACCTGCATCACCGGGCGCACGATGCCCATGGACCAGCTCTCCAGGGTCATGATCTGGAACAGGGTATAGGCCGAGCTGCCGATGGTGCCGAACCAGTCCGGGAAACGGTCGGCGAACAGGTTGGTGGCCATCACCGAGAACACGAAGTAGATTACCAGGAGCAGCATCACCACCGAGCCCATGCCCGGCACCGCGTGGAGCAGCGCGCCGACCACGCGCCGCATGGAGGGTACGGCGGAGATCAGCCGGAAGACCCGCAGGATCCTGAGCGCCCGCATCACCGAGAGGAACTCGGTGGCCGGAATGAGCGCGATGGTGACCACGATGGTGTCGAAGTGGTTCCAGGCGTCCCGGACGAAATCGCGGCGCTGTCCCACCACCTTGAGCAGGATCTCCACCACGAAGATCGCCAGGATCACCCGGTCGGCGAGCTTGAGGAAGCTCCCGGCTGCCGCCATGGCCGCCGGACTAGTCTCCAGCGCCAGCACCAGGGCGTTCAGCACGATCAGGATCGTGATCCAGCGTTGTGTCGCACGGTGCTCTACAAATGAGCGGATACGGTCGGTCGCGATCAACTTCCCCGGCCCTTGTACACCGCCTCCCTGATGCGGGACCAGTCGGCGTCACGGAATTCGGTCTGTAACCCCTTGCCGCTGACGCGCGCATCTTTCAACTGGAAGCCGGCCTGCTGTCGGTCCAAGCCCATGACCTCACGCAATCCGCGTTCCACGAGCGACCTCAGCGTCATGTTGTGTCGCGCCGCATACGTTTTCGCCGCCCTGGCAAGCTCGTCGGATATCTCGATGGTTATCTTCATTTTGTCTACCCGCGTTCAAAGATATGGGTAACCTTGCCAGTCGGTTCAGTTCTCCGCAACGGATGTTTAAGGGAGGCGGTGCTCAGCCTTCTACCGGCTCGAACACCAGCTCCGGCACCACTACTTCCCAGGACTTGCAGTTGATCATGTGGTGGTACTTGGGATCCGATATCTCGCGGTTCCACGCCATGATGGCCAGCACCGCGGCAGACCGGCAACGCATGCCGGGCGGCGGTGCGAAGCTGGCAGCGAGGCGTCCTACCACCACACCGTTGCTGTCCAGCAGCTCCCAGCGCCCTCCGTTCAGGACGCGTGTTTCGAGGGGGTGGCCGGGCGATAAAGCGGCAATGGCCCGGTGCGTTGGATGGTAGGCAACATGGCGTCCGGCAAAGCCCAAGTCCACGTCCCGGAGACTGGGCTGGACGTGGCGGTATTGGAGTACGGGCGGGTGGGGCGAGAGATCCTTTGCTTGTCTGTGCAGCACCAACCCTTGATCGAGAAGTGCGTCCTGGACCGGGTGATCCGACTCGAAACGTGCCAGTGCCAGGGTCTCGCGAGCCCGCGTCATGGCCACGTAGTACAACCGCCGCGGTGCGTCGGGATCCTCGCCGCGGCCGACGCGCCCCCAACCGCCGTCGAGCACGACCACGTGGTCGAACTCGAGGCCCTTGGCGCGGTGCGCGGTGAGCAGCAGGAGGCCGCGTTGGCGCCGGCGGATCTCCCGGCCCCACTCCGCCAGCCACTCGATAAAGTGGTCGACGGTAGTTTCGCCGCCGCCGCTTTCCAGCGCGTGTTCGTCGATGGCCTGACGCAACAGCTCGTGCCAGGGATCAGGCGATTGCGTTTCCGCCCAGTCACTCAAAGCGGCGCCGTCCACGAGACCGGAGTCCCGACCTCGCAACCATTCGACGAAATTCCGGGTCTCGCGTAGCCGCCAGAAGCCGGGGATGTCCTCGTTGCCCATCTGGACGGGAATGCCGTGATGCTCGCAGAACGCGCGCACCGGAACCAGATAGCTCCACTCGCGCGCGATTACGGCGCACCGCGCCCAGTCCCAGACGGGGGCCCGGGTTGGCAGTTGCCGCAACTCCCGCAGTCGCTGCAACTCCGCCATGACGACCCGCGCCTGGGCCACCGGATCCCGCGGCACGGGCAGGACCTGCACGCGTCCCCCGCCCACCGGGTCCAGCTCCTGCCCCGTTCCGCCCGGGGCGTCCTTGCCGCGCGCGGCGTTGACGCGGATGGGGTGTTGGACCTTCATCCGTGCGCGCGCCGGCTCGATGACGGCGTTGGCCGCGTCGACGATGTAGGCGGTGGAGCGGTAGTTCTCCACTAGGTGGACGGGCCTCGGCCCGTAGTCCTCCTCGAAGCGGCGGATGAACTCCACCGAGGCGCCGTTGAAGGCGTAGATGTTCTGGTCGTCGTCTCCCACGGCGAACACTGTGAGCTTACCGGCGTCTTCCTCGAGGGTGCGACCGGCCAGCGCGGAGATCAGCTCGTACTGGTCCGCGGCGATGTCCTGGTACTCGTCCACCAGGATCCAGCGGAACCCCGACAGCAGGCGTGCACGCTGCTCGTCCGCGTCTTCCGGCGGGAGCCCCTGGCCGCGCAGCAGGTCGGTTGCGCGCCGCATGACCTCCCGGAACGTTTCGTCGTCCGGACGTTCAGCGTTCGCCATGAAGGTCGCGCCCGCTAGGCGCATGGCCATGGCGTGGCAGGTGAGCACGGTGACGCCCTTGGCGTCGTCGCCGATCAGCTCCCCGAGCCGGTGGCGGATGTCCACGGCGGCATGCCGGTTGTACGCCAGCGCCAGGATGCCGCGAGGGTTCTCGCGCCGCACCCGGATGAGGTAGGCGATGCGATGGACCAAAACGCGGGTCTTGCCCGACCCCGGGCCGGCGAGCACCAGCACGTTGGTCTGCTCCCGGTCGTCGGCGACGATGCGTTGCTGCACCGGGTTCCCGAGGGTCTCGACTATGGCGTGCCAGGATGCGGGCGTCGTCTGCCGGCTGATCTCGCGGTTGCGTTCGGGCAGCCAGCGGCGCAGGAACTCTTCCTGCTTGAGGGCGAAGTAGTCCATCGCCAGCCGGGTCGCCTCGGCCACGGCCTTCAGCCCGCGCTCGGCGAACTCCACGATCACGTGGATCTGCAGGACCTGTCCCTTGTAGTGGAGCGCGAGGGGTTCGAAGTCGGCGTTGGTGAAGATGTGCCGGTCCTGCTTCAGCCGTATGGTCATGGCCGGCCGGAATACCGCAAGCCCCTTGTTGAGGCGGATCACTGCCAGTTCGTGCAGCCACAGGAGGGCGCGGTCAAGCAGCTTGGCGGGGTTACGTATCCTGCTCTTGATCTCCAGGTCGACTTCCATGGCCTGGGTGAGCTTCCCCAGCGTGGTATCGGCCAGGAGATCCGTGCCGCGAGCCCCGGACGGCAGGCAGGCCAGCAGATGCTCCAGCAGGCGCCCAGCCGCCTGCCGCCGGATACGCGCGGTGCTTTCCAGCGGGTCCCATTGGCGGTTAAGTGTCACACGCACGGTCTCCGCGTCGAGCTTGCGCACCGTCAGGCTGCCGGCCGCGCCGTCCTCGCCGCGGCCGTCGTAGGCAATGCCACGGACGATGCGCCACAGCCGTTCCGGCAACGCGTCATCAAGGCCCTGGTCCCGCAGCACCTGCGCGGCCACGCGCAAGTGCAGCGTGGATGTGTCGCCCATGCCCAGGTCCGGTGCCGCCTCACGCATGTGCCGGATCAGAGCGGTTTCCAGTTCGGCGGCAGCTCCCAGACGCCTTGAGGAAGAGCGCTCCACACCGGTGTGGACGAACGCGGTCAATGCCGTGTCGTTGCTGGCGATGCCTAGGCGCTCCAGGTCGTAGAGCGCGTGGCGCACGCCTTCGGGACTGAGCCCGGCCACTACCATCAGGTCGTCGGTGCTGAGTCCCTCGTCCGGCCTCGCGTCGATCAACGCCGCGGCCACGCATTCCAACCGGCCGCGATAGTCGTCCGTAATGTGTGCCTGCCGGAGGCGCTCGCGGACTTCCTCCGCCGACCGCACCCGCAGCGACGACGGGAACACCTGCACGCGGTTTTCCTCCCGCGTCAGCAGCTTCGCCTCCTCCAGCCAGGCGACGGCGGTGCGCACGCGGGTGTCGTCGGTGGCGGAGTCGCGTTCGAACACCTGCTCATCGTCCTCGCCGAGGATCTCTCCCGCGGTGGCTACGACCTCGCCGTCCAGGCGCTTCTTCCGGTCCAGGTTGCGCAGTGCCCGCAGGATGCTGTGGATCTCCGCCCGGGTCAGGCGCGACCGCGCCGACATGCCGAACTGCCGCTCCACGTCGTCCGCCGCGTAGAACAACACGCAGCGCGCGGCATCCCGGTCCCGGCCGGCACGGCCAGCCTCCTGGAGGTAGTTCTCCAGCGAGCTGGGGATGTCGGCGTGGACCACCAGCCGCACGTCAGGCTTGTCGATGCCCATGCCGAAGGCGTTGGTGGCGGCGATGGCGCGCAGTTCGCCATCAATGAAACGTTGCTGCACGTCTTTCTTGGTCTCGGGCGGCAGTCCGGCGTGGAAATGTTCCGCGGCCACGCCTTTCAGTTGAAGAAATTCCGCCACCTCCTCGCTCTGCCGGCGCGTGGCGCAGTAGATGATGGTGCCGCCGGCGGCATGCGGCGGCAAGTGCGACTCCAACACCTGATGGATGTGGGCGAACTTCTCGCTCTCCGATGTCGGCATGACCTCGAAGGTGAGATTGGCTCGTTCCACGCCGCCGTTGACGACCTCCAGCTCGATGCCGAGCCGATCCCGGAAGTGGCGGGTGATGTCCTCCACTACGTCCGGCTTGGCGGTAGCGGTGAGACACAGCACCGGCGGCGCATGGCCGTCCGCGGCCTTCTCCCGGATGAAACGGCCCACGTAGAGGTAGTCGGGCCGGAAGTCGTGGCCCCACCGCGACAGACAATGAGCCTCGTCCAGCACCCAGGCGCCGATCTCCCGCTGGCTCAGGGCGCGGCGTAGCGAAGGTGACCGGAGCTGCTCGGGAGAGACAAGCAGGATACCCGTTTGTCCCAGCCGCACCCGGTCGAGAGCGTCGGCGCGCTCGGGCATCGACAGCAGCCCGTTGACCGCCACGCAGCAGCCGATGCCACGCGCTTCCAGCCCCGCCACCTGGTCCGCCATGAGCGCCACCAGCGGTGAGATCACCACGGTCAGCGCGCCGGTCTTGTCGTAACGCGACAGCGCCGGGATCTGGTAGCACAGCGACTTCCCCGTGCCCGTAGGCAGGATTCCGAGCACGTGTTGTCCCGCCATCGCCGCCTCGACGATCGTTTGCTGCATCGGGCGTCCGTTGCCGTCCACTGGCTCGGGGCGGAAGTCGTCGAAGCCGAACCAGCGGGTGAGCTCCCTGCGGGCGTCGTGCCGCTGCCGGCACCAGCCGCAAGCGGCGTCCGTGCACGCGGTATCTCGCAACCGGCGCACCAGCCGTCCGGCCTCCGGGAACTGGTGGCGTACCCAGGGCGGCATCACCGAATTGCCGCCGGCCACGGACAGCCACGCCAGCGCATAGGCCAAAGCCCAGCGCGCTTGGGCGTCTGCAGCCAGCTCCTGCGTTGGGGCGTCTGGAGCTACCTCCTGTGCTTGGACGGCGCAGCCTGCCCCTTCCAGCCGCCCCCGGATAGCCGCGCGTCCTTCGGCGTCCGTGGGCCGCCTTGCGCAACGAATCTCCGAGAAAAGAGCGTCGAGGGCGCGGTCTTTGACTTCCGGCTCCGGCGTGGTGAGCCAGTGCCACGCTGCAAGGAGATCGGGTTCGGCCTTGGCCAGCTCTTCGCGTTGGTCGCCGAACACCTCCAGCGCCAGACGGGCGTCCAACTCCGGATCGTTCAACTGCCTTCGCCGGAGCCCGCCGTCCTGATAGTGCTTGACGAGATGATGATAGGGATTGCGGGGAAAGGCCAGCGGGCTCAACCGCAGCGTGTCCACCACGGGAAGCCGGAGCAGCCGCAGTCTGGGCTTCGCCTTGGCCAAGTGGGGCAAGTCGAAAGCTATGAGGTTGTGGCCGAGGATGAAGGAGGCGCCGTCCGCGAAGTCATCGAGCGTGTCGAGCGCCGCGTCCAAGGCGCCGTGCGAATAGATACAAGGTTTGGCGGCATTTGGCCGGACCGCGCCGAACGCGTGGATGACCCCATCATCCTTGCCGACCTCCAGGTCCAGCGCAATGCAATTCGAGCCGAAGGGACTCTCCTCCACCACCCCTGGATTCCCGCCTTCGCGGGAATGACGGATTCGCGACTTCACTGGCATCTTCGTGGCTGGGTGCCGAGTCCTTCGTCTAGAAGCTCAACGAGATGTCACGGTGGTGGGACAGGCACGCCGCCACCTCCTTCGCCATCGCGGTCGGCAGCCGCTCGAGCTGCCGGATGCCGATGGTGCCGCGGAGGGCGTCCTCGTAGGCGGCGAGACCGGAGTCGAGATCCCGGGCGGCGCGGGTGCGCCATTGCAGCTCACGCTCCAACTGAGCCAACGCCTCGGCCAGACGCTTTTCGGCGCGCTGGCGGCCGGACGCGCCCCGCCTCAGGTCGGAACGCGCCTTCGAGAGGGCGTTCCGCAGGTCGTAGGTCCCGGGAACCTTTCGGAGCCCCCGCTCGGCGTCGCGGATCGCGTCGCCCGCCTGCTTGGCCGGTTGCGTGTTCAATATTTCCGGCAGTGCCTTGAGCTTCGCGCCGGCGGCTTCCAGCTCCGGCACCTTGGCCAGCATCTCGCGTACCGTCCGCACGGAGGTGGCGGCGTCGTCGACATTGCGCCGGTAGTTGCGGCGGGCGGTGTTTTCCTTCTTCTCCAGCGACAGGTAACGCTTGTGCAGCTCCTTCTCGCCGTCCGGACGCGTCGCCTCCACCTGTTCCCTTCGCTTCGTCAGCTCCTCCACCTCGTGCCGCAACTCGGCCACCACTTCGGGCTCGGCGTCCCGTCCCAGCCGCCGGATGGTGGTGCGGATCTCGCGGATCTCCCGGTCGATGCGCCGTTCGTCCGCGTTGATGCGCCGGACCACGGCATGGGTCGATCTGTAGGTCTCCGCGAACGCGTTTCGTTCCGCGTCGGTGCGGCGCACTTCCGAAACCAGGTCGAAGGTCCGGGCGGCCTTCTCCATGCCGCCGGTCAGGCTGCGGCGCACCCTCTCCGGCAGGTAGCTTGTATCGAGGCCCTGCGCCGTCCGAATGCTCGCCCGGATGGTCTCGCCCTCGCGGTCGTATTGCTCGAAGAGATGCTGTTCCAGGCAGCGCTGAAGACGAGGATTCCGGGGCGGCGGCGCGGTCTCTCCGGTGAGCGACGTGCGCGCCGGCAGGTAGTTCACCAGCGGAGGATAGAAGCCGACGATGGCCAGCGCCACGAGTTGCAGTGCGATGAACGCGACCACCCCCTTGTAGATGTCGGTGGTCAGCACCGACGGCGGCGCGACGCCGCGCAGGTAGAACAGCGCGAAGCCGAACGGCGGCGTCAGGAAGGAGGTCTGCATGTTGACGCCGATCATGACGCCGAGCCAGACCGCGGTGATGTTGGCGGAGGGATCCGACAGCAGGATGGGCGCCACGATGGGCACCACCACCACCGCGATCTCGATGAAGTCCAGGAAGAATCCG
Organism: Candidatus Binatia bacterium; assembly: GCA_022827045.1. The sequence continues at coordinate 10,325 of JAJDTQ010000215.1, read as the reverse complement.
AGGATGAAGATCACCGCCATGACCACCACGAACTGGGTCCAGAATCCGCCCGGCAGTGTGGTCAGGAACTCCTTCACCAGCTCCTCGCCGCCGAAACCCCGGAAGGCCGCCGTTAGCATGGCCGCGCCCAGCAGGATGATGAAGACCATGGCCGTGGTCTTGGCGGTCTCCACCATGACGCCCGCGAGCATCCGCTCGGTGCGGTAGGCGCGCCAGCCGCTCCATACCACGGCCACCAGCAGTCCGGTCACCGCGATGGCGGCGGCGATGACGCCCGCCGCCTCGTAGGCGCCGTGGATGGTGCGTATGTTCAGGTCGAAGGTGGCCAGCAGGATGAACAGCGCGATCAGCGAGACGCCCGCGATGATGGCGGGCGTGAAGGACCTGCGCTGTCCTTCGGTCAGCCGGTATCCGGCCATGATGGTGGCGCCGACGGCGCCGATGGCGCCGGCCTGGTTGACCGTGGCGATGCCGGCGATGATCGACCCGAGCACCGCCAGGATCAGCGCCAGGGGCGGAACCAGGGCCAGCACCACCTTGACGGCGAACTCGCGGTCGAAGCGTCCCTCCAGGGGGATGGCCGGTGCGCTGCTGGGCCGTATGAGCGCCACCGTGAGAATGTACGTGACGTACAGGCCCACCAGCACCAGCCCCGGCACGATGGCGCCCAGGAACATGTCGCCGGCGCTGGCCGAGGTGATGTCGAACTCCGTGGGCATGACGAAGTTGCCGGTGGCGGCCTTGTATTCCACCTGGCGCAGCGTGCTCGCCTGGTCGGTGGCGTTGGAGAGCTGGTCGGCCAGGATGATGAGCACCACCGAGGGCGGGATGATCTGGCCCAGGGTGCCGGCCGCGGAGATGGTCCCGGTGGCGAGCTGCCGCGAGTAGCCGTTGCGCAGCATGGCCGGCAGCGAGATCAGGCCCATGGCCACCACGGTGGCGCCGAGGATGCCGGTGGTAGCGGCGAGCAGCGCTCCCACCAGCACCACCGAGATGCCGAGGCCGCCCGGCACCGGCCCGAACAGCCGCGCCATGGTCACCAGCAGGTCCTCGGCGATCTTGGACCGCTGCAGCATGATGCCCATGAACACGAACAGCGGCACCGCGATGATGGTGTCGCGTTCCACCTCCCAGTAGACGCCCCGGAAATTGGTGACCCCCGCCGTGAGCCACTGGATCGGCCCGTCCTGGGCGAAGAACGAGTGGGTGTCACCGGTGAAGACGTAACCGGCGACGGCCGCCAGCGCGATGGTGAGGATGGCCGAGCCGGGCAGGGCAAAGGCCACCGGGAACCCCGACGCCAGGGCCCCGGCCATGGCCAGGATCAGCAGTGCGAGGAAGAGATGTTCCACGGGTCAGGAGGCTTCAGGTTTCGGATACGTCGCGGCCTGTCCGCGCAGGATCGCCATGCTGTCCAGGAAGTACGCCAGGAACTGCGTCATCATGGACACGGCGTACACGGCGAGGAATCCCGCCATGAGGTACTTGACGTAGAGGCCGAACCCGCTCTGTGTCGTCTCGAAATAGAGCAACGGGCTGTTGATGACCGATGCCTTTCCCGCCATGCCCACGCCGAGGATCGTCCAGCACAGCGGCACGCCCAGCACCAGGGAGCCCCAGGCGTTGACCAGAGCCTTGCGCTTGTCGGTGAAGTGCGTGAACAGCACGTCCACACGGACGTGGCCCTCGGCCACCAGGGTGTGGGCGCTGGCGAACAGGAACAGCGCGGCGTACCAGAAACGGACCAGGTCCCCCATGAAGGCCTGCTCATAGGAGAAGATGAAGCGGGCGATGACGATCTGGAACTCGGCCACCACCACCAGCAACGCGAGCCAGATGAAGTCGATACCCCGCCGGAAGCAGGCCACCACCGCCGCCACCAGTATGAGTGGGAAATGCACGTAGGCGCCGCGGAAGCTCGACACCCCCAGCCGCTGGGCCAGGGTCTCGCCGAACACCGGCGGCAACAGCCCTTCCACGCGCAGGAACGAGATCACGCCGTCGACGATGCCGATGAGGAACACCGCCCAGAAGGCCGTGGAGATGATGTAGGCGGTGACGGAGCTGAGCAGCGCGGCGTCCGACGCGAACGGCCGATCCCGGGTCCTGAGGGCGATAATGACGACGGCGACCACCGCCAGGAAATAGCTGGCGAGTTGCACCCATGCCTGGAGTAGCGCGGTCCCGCCAAGCGGCGCATCGCCGAACATGCCCACCGCGCCGGGCCAGTTCTGCCAGAAGTCGAGATAGTTGTTGAAAAGGTAAACGAACGTGGTCGCGGCCAATGACAGCGCCAACGCGCGGTACAGCGCATTTGTCGTGCCGGGCCGTTTCCCGCCCGCGTCCGACCGAGCCTGTGTCACAGTGGAAAACCTGGGGACCAGTCACACTACGGGCCGGCTCTCGGCAGGGAGCCGGCCCGTAGTCCCGGATGTTCAGGAGACGCCGAGCACGCGGTTGCGTTGCGCCACATATGCCTGGTCGGAGAGGTTCGACCAGCCGCCGATCTCCCGGCGCGCCTTGTCGAAGCTCTCGTGGATGCGCTTGGCGAGATCGCTGTGGCTCACCACTCCGGCGAAGACCTCCTCGGCCGCCTTTCCGAACGCGTCGTAGACGTCGTCGTTGAACTTGCGTACCGTGACTCCCTGGTCACGCGTCAACCGGGCCAGCGCCGCACCGTTCTTGGCGTTGTACTCGGCCATCATCACGTCGTTCTCCATGGCCGCCGCGGCCTCGATCAGAGCCTGATCGGACTTGGACAAACCATCCCAGAACTTCTTGTTGAACGATGCCGCAAGCATCGAGCCGGGCTCGTGCATGCCGGGATAGTAGTAATACTTGGCCGCCTCGTAGAACTTCATGACCTCGTCGTTCCACGGTCCCACCCATTCGGTGGCGTCGATGGCGCCCGAGACCAGGTTCTCATAGATCTGCCCGCCCGGCAGGGACACCGGCGATGCGCCGATCTTTGCCATGACGTCGCCGCCCAGGCCCGGGATACGCATCTTGAGACCCTTGAGATCGTCGGCGCTGTTGATCTCCTTGCGGAACCAGCCGCCCATCTGGACGCCGGTGTTGCCGCACATGAGGCCCTTGAGCCCGAACTCCCCGGCCAACTCGTCCCACAGTTCCTGCCCGCCGCCGAAACGGATCCAGCCGTTCATCTCGGTGTAGGTAAGGCCGAAAGGCACCGACGTGAAGTAGGCCCAGCCGGGATGCTTGCCTTTCCAGTAGTAGTCGGCCGCGTGGTAGGCCTGGGCGTTGCCCGAAGCCACCTCGTCGAACGAGTCGAAGGCGCCGACGCGCTCACCCGCGGCGAAGTAGCTCACCTGGATGCGGCCGTCGCTCATGTCCTGGACGCGCTTGGCGAAACGCTGCGCGCCGGTGCCGAGACCCGGGAAGTCACGGGGCCAGGTGGTGACGATGGCGATCTCGACGCGGTCCTTCATGGCCGCCGGGGCCTTCTGCGCCTGGACCAGCTTGCCGCTCGACAGGACCGTGGCGGCCGTGCCGACAGCGGCGCCGGTGATAAAGTCACGACGTTTCATGTGATCCTCCTTTGTTTTGAGTTGGCTTCATCCGCCGCATCGACGGCTTGATAGCTTCCGGAAAATCGATGGCCTCCCGGCTTACCAGATCGATTGGCAAAACGCATCGGCCACGTTGCGAGGCCAACCTGCAATAGTACGACAAGCAGTATCGTGGCGCAACGAAAATTTGCAGGAGTGTTGGCATAAGAAGGCCGAATTCCTATCGAAATATCGAAAAAAATTGTCCGAATATCCTCAGAATTACTTTTAAGAGGAACGGTTATTTCCTACTCGATGTTTTTTGGAAGGTTCAGGAATGCATCGCCTCAATAGTAGCCTCAAGTGGTGGGAACGGCGCCCGGCGGCAAGAGCGATCCTGCGTTTGGCGAATCGTCAGTTGCGTTCGCGAACGCTGGTCACCAGCAGCCCGAACACGGCGAACGCCACCGCCGAACCAAGAAGCATGGCGAGGGTCATGCTGTCCAGCCACGCGATGAAATGCTCCATGGCCACGGGCGTGGTCTGGGCCGCCAGGTAGTGCATGGACATGACAAGGCCGCTCGCTTCGCCCAACCGGCTCTTGTGGGCAAAGTCCTGCGCCAGCGCTACCACCAGCGAAGGCACCGGCGATTTGCACAAGCCCAGGAGGCAGATCCCCGCGGCCAGGGCTACCGGGTTGGTGAGCCAGCCGTAGACCGCCAACACCACCAGGATGCCGGGGAAAGCGCCCAGCAGGATGATCCGCTTTCGCCCGATGCGGTCGGACAGGAACCCAAGCACCATGGCCCCCAGGATTGGGGTGGCTCCCCAGGCCGCCATGACCATACCGGCCTCCGCGAGCGTCAGCTTCACGACCTCGCGCAGAAACGTCGGGGTCCAGGAGGAGGTGATCCAGAACACGGCGCCGCCGAAGAACTGCGCCACCGCCAGCAAGACCATGTTGCGATTCATCAGCCGCGGCCGTCCTGCCTTCACCGCTCGAGGGGCGGTTCGTGCGCGCGCGGGTTCCCTTACCCGAAGCCACTGGATGACCGCGATGGCGGCGGCGATGCACCCCACCGTGGCGGTGGCGCCGCGCCACCCGAAACGCTGGATGATGGCGGCGGCGACTATGGGACCGCTGACGCTGCCGAGGCCATAGGTGGCTGAGAGCATGCCCATTCCCAGCCCCCGCCGGGAGGGAAGAAGGTCGGACACCAGGGAGAGGACGGCTGCCGTGATGAAGCCGTAGCCCATTCCGGCCACGGCCAGCAAGGCGACGGCGGTCCCGTAGTTCTGGGCGGTCGAGACGAGGCCGAAACCGGCGCCCAGCGACAGGCCGCCGAAAACCAGGACCCTGCGCCGGCCCAGATTGTCGGAGAGTCGGCCGGCCCACCAGCTCGCGCACATGGCGACGACGAAGATGGCGGGGAAGAGGGTTCCCTTCCAGCCTTCGGGGAGCCTGAGGCCCGCGCTGATTTCCGGCAGGCCGATCCCCAGGACCGCGACCACCATGGCTGGACCCACGGCGGACAGGGACGCGACCAATACGGACCCCCAGTCGGTCCGCGTGGACTCGGGAGCCGCGACAGCGGGCACGGGTCAGCGGTCCCGATATGAGCGGATGATCGGCCCCGCCGCAGGCGGGACCGGACAATAGGAGAAAACGGTCAAGCTACGCGCCGAGGGCGATCTCGTTGATGCACGGCAGCCCGCTGGCGATCGTGCGGCAGCCCGATTCCTCGACGATCATGATCTCGCCCTCGGAGGTGGCGGCAATGATACCGGGGCCGTCGGGGTCGGGCACGGTGTCCATGATGCCGCCAGGCAGGTCCTCGGCCACCGTCCGCCAGTCCGCGGCCCCGTGCTCGCTCCGCAGGATGGCCGCGCTCGCCCGCACCTTGCGCACCCAGGTGTTGGGCCGGCCCAGCGTGACTCCGAGATACAGGCTGCCGTCATCCGTCTCGGTGACGGTGGTGCCGTAGGTGCGGACGTCGGATGGAGTGATCTCCTCCCAGTGAGCGGCGCGGTCGCGGCTCCGGAAGATCCCCTCGCCGCAGGCCGCCACCACCAGCTCGGGTTCGTTCTTGCAGTGGAGGAGCTGGTGTATGTCGCGGTCCCACAAACCTTCGTTGGCAGTGCGCCAGTCCTCGCCCTTGTCGTCGCTCACGAGCAACCCTCCAACCTCGATCCCGGCGTAGAGCCGTGACGGCGAGGCCGGATCGTTGGTGAGGTAGCGGGTCCGGGGCGCCTGCGCCGGATTGGGCGGAAACACCCCGCAGGCGCCGCCCTCGCGCACGCCCGGAAGCTCCTGCCATCCTTTCCCGGGGGCGCCGTGGAAGAGCGCCGCCGGTCGCGTGCCCACGTACAGCGATCCCGGCAGGGCCCACAGCGAGAAGATGTCCAGATGCGGCACGTTGGGGCTGGACCGGGTCCAGCTCTCGCCGCCGTCGCGGGTGTAGAACAGCCCCGAGTGCTCGGTGCCCCCGTACACGGTCCGCGGATCCTCGGGATCGACGGCGATGCAGCTCAGGTTCCAGAACGTAAGGTCGCGCTCCACCTGTTTCCAGGAATCGCCGTTCTTCTCGAAACGGTACCATCCGGAATGGGTCATGACGTGAAGTGCCTTCGTGTGACCATTCGTATCGCTCATGGGGCTCCTCCAGCGGGTTGGGCTAAGGACGTGGACGGATGCGCAAGTATGCGAACAGCTTGCCGACCTCTATCAGTCTTGCGGCTGAAGTGTCAAGAAGCCTTGGGGCCGTCAGGCGTCGGCCAGCAGCGGGTTCAGCTTGCGGAAGAACTCGCCGATCTCTCCCTGGTAGCTGTAGTCCGCCAGCGATTCGATGTGCGTGGACTCCCGGTTGATGATGGCGAGGAGCGCGCCCGCCTGCTTGGCGATGACCGGGAAGGATGCGGCGGGCTGCACCACCAGCGACGAGCCCACGACGATGAAGACGTCGGCCGCCTCGCTCCAGACCTGGGCCTGCTGCATGGCGGCTTGGGGCATGGGCTGGCCGAAGGAGATGGTGCCGGTCTTGAGCAGGCCGTCGCACACATCGCAGCGCGGCGAGGTGAACTCTTCGCCCAGGCCAGCCAGCACCTCGTCCGGATCGAACTCCTTGCCGCAACTCAGGCACACGACCGTGCGGTCCGAGCCGTGCAGCTCCACGATCTTGTCGTCCGACACGCCGCCCCGGCTGTGCAGGCCATCAATGTTCTGGGTAATGAGCCCCAGCAGCTTGCCGCGCTTCTCGAAGTCGCCGATGGAGGTGTGGCCGATATTGGGTTTCACCTCCTTGTAGAGATTGTAGCTCTCCTTCTTGCGCTGCCACGCCTGGACCCTGGCCTCCTCGCTGCTGACGAACTCGTCGAAGTAAACCGGCCGCATGCGGGTCCATTTCCCGCCGGGGCTCCTGAAGTCGGGGATGCCCGACTCGGTGCTGATGCCCGCCCCGGTGAAGAATACGATGTCGCTGGCGCGCCGCAGCGTCGCGGCGAAGTCGTCGAGGTCCATGTCCATGTTCATCCTCTACCGTCCATGGGACACGCGGCCGGGGGGTCGCCGCACGACTCGCAAGTCTCCCGGAAGTCTCCCGTGAAGTCAAACCGTGGAGGGGCGCGCCAAGCGTCCATTGACTCGTCCCATCCGGGGCGATATGCCATCCAAGGCGTAATGACGAGCAGTGGCGTGCACCACGCGAGGAAGAGCAACGCAGCCGACGGCGAAAAAGACCCGCAGGATTATTGTGCGAATTAACCGGACAGGACACTAGACCGAGGTAAGCAATGGCTACAGGCAGAACAGTGGGCGTTCCCACCCCCCGGGTCGAGGGGGAGGGCAAGGTGACGGGCGAAGCCGTCTACGCGGTGGATGTCACCCTTCCGGACATGTTGTGGGGCAAGACCCTGCGCAGTCCCATCCCTTACGGCAGGATCAAGCGCATCGACACGAGCAAGGCGGAGCAGGCGCCCGGGGTCCGGGCCGTTGTCACGGGCGCGGACGTGGCCGGACTCAAGATCGGCCGGCGGCTTTACGACATGTCCATCCTGGCCGAGGACGTGGTGCGCTTCGTGGGCGAGAAGGTGGCGGCGGTGGCCGCCGACAGCGAGGAGGAGGCGGAACGGGCGGCCGAACTCATCGAGGTGGAGTACGAGGACCTCGAGCCGGTGCTGGACCCGCTGGAGGCGGTGAAGCCGTCGGCCCCGGTGATCCATCCCGACGTCATGAGCTACGACGGCCTCATGGCGCCGCTGGAATCGCCCACCAACACCTTCGTGTACCTCTCCTGGGGCAAGGGCGACATCGAGCAGGGCTTCGGCGAGTCCGACGTCATCGTGGAGAACACGTTCTACACCCAGCCCGTGCACCAGGGCTACATCGAGCCCCATTCCTGCCTGGTGAGCGTGAAGGAGTCGGGCGAGGCGGAGCTCTGGTCCTGCAGCAAGACGCCCTTCGCGTTGCGCCAGCAGCTTGCCAAGGCCCTGCAGGTGCCGTTCGAGAGCCTGATGGTCCATCCCTGCTACATCGGCGGCGACTTCGGCGGCAAGGGTGACTTCATGGACGTGGCCGTGGCTTACGTGCTGTCGCGCAAGAGCGGGCGTCCGGTGAAGATGGTCATGGACTACGACGAGGAGTTGATGGCCGGCAACCCGCGCCACGCCTGCGCCATCAAGGTGCGCACCGGCGTCAAGCGGGACGGCCGCATCATGGCGCACCATCTCGACTTCATCTTCGACAGCGGCGCCTACGGCGCCTTCAAGCCCATCGGCTTTCTCTTCGGCGCCCAGGAGGCCGGGGGCGCGTACAGGATGCCGCACCACCTGAGCGAGGAGCGGGTGGTGTACACCAACAAGATCCCGTGCGGGCACATGCGCGCGCCGGGCGATCCTCAAGGCTTCTTCGCCACCGAGAGCCAGATGGACGCGGTGGCCAGGGAGTTGGGCATGGACCCGGTGGAGTTCCGCAGGATCAACCTGATGCACGACGGCGACGAATCGCCCACCGGCCACGTGCTGCACCATATCAAGGCCGAGGAAACCCTGGACCTGGCCATCGCCGAGTCCGGTTACCGGACCGCCAAGGGCGCCAATACCGGCCGCGGCGTGGCCGTGGCCCAGTGGCTGCCCCTCGGCGGCGAGTGCTACGCCTGGGTGACCGTCGACACGGAGGGGACCATCACGGTGTCGGTGGCGGCCATGGACCAGGGCAGCGGCACCTACACGGTGCTCCGGCAACTGGTGGCGGAGGAGCTCCAGGTGCCGTTGGAATCCGTCAACCTCGAGACCCTGGACTCCACCCAGGTGGAGAAGGACGCGGGCCTGGGCGGCAGCCGCGGCACCCGCATCTACGGCAACGCCGCCTACGAGGCGGTGACAAGGCTCAAGGAGGAGTTGCTGAAGGTCGCGGCCGAGGCCATGGACACAGAAGTGGACAGGCTGGCCGTGGTCGAGGGCGGCGTGACCCAGCTCGACGCCGAACGGCGCATGACCTACGCCGAGCTGGCGCGTGCCCGGGGCGCGGCCATCAAGGGGGAAGGCCACTACAACAACACCACCATGGGTCCGGAGGCGTCCATGTGCGCCGAGGTGGTCGAGGTGGAGGTGGATCCCGAAACCGGCCAGGTGGAGCTGCGCAAGGTCACGGCGGCCCTCAATACCGGCACCATCATCAACCCCCTGATGCACCAGGGCCAGATCGACGGCGCCATCATCATGGGCGTGGGCTACGCGCTCATGGAGGATGTGCAGTTCGACGACGGCAAGGTCACCACCGCCAACCTCGGCGACTACAAGATCCCAACCATCCGCGACCTGCCGGAGCTGCGCACGGCGCTGATCCAGTCCGACACCGGCAGCGGCCCCTACAACAGCATGAGCATCGGCGAAACCCCCATCATCCCGTTCGCCGCGGCGGTGGCCAACGCCGTGGCCGACGCCACCGGCTCGCGCGTCCATTCGCTGCCCATCACGGCCGAGAAGGTGCTGTCGAGGATGTCGGAGCCGGGCGCGCCGGCCCCTCGAGCGGCGCGCCAGGGTCTGGACAGTGTCCTGCCCCGGAACTAGTGTCCTGTTTGCAGCTTCGAAACACCGGTCATGAGGCAGGGCGCCAGGTTCATGTCGCAGGGCACGAGGTTCGTGTCCACCTTCTGGATCGCGTTCGCCGGCGCCTTCGCCCATGCGGTCAGCACCGGCCTCGCCTACTTCGGCCTGAGCGCCTATTTCCCCTCCTTCGAGCGGGAGTTCGGCTGGAGCCGCACCGCCATAGCCGGGGCCTTCTCCATGGCCCGAGTGGAGTCCGGGCTGCTGGGGCCGGCCGAAGGCTACATGACCGACCGGCTCGGTCCCAGGCGGGTGATGTACCTGGGGATCGTGATCTCCGCCCTGGGCTTCCTCGGCATGAGTCTCGTGAACACCCTGCCGATGCTCTACGTCACCATCGTTGTGGGCATCGTGCTGGGCTCCAGCATCGGCTTCTACATTCCCGTCAGCGTCGTGGTAGCTACGCTGTACCGAGCGCGCCGGAGCCTCGCCTTCGGTATCTTCCGCATGGGGCCGGGCCTCTCCGGTTTGATGGTGCCGCTGGTGGGCCTGATGATCGTCTGGTGGGGTTGGCGCGCCGCTTCGGTGGCCTCGGCGGTGATCATCGTCGTCATGGGCTGGCCCCTGGCCCGGGCCATCGGCGGCGCGTACGAGCGGGGCACGGGTCTGACGGAAACACCGGCAAGCACGCCGGGGGGGGGCGCCCCCCCCCCCGCGCCCCCCCCCCCGGGGTCGCGGACGCACCAAGAGTCGCGAAGCCCCCCCGCGGTGGGG
>JAJDTQ010000015.1 GCA_022827045.1 Candidatus Binatia bacterium | reverse complement strand
GGTGAACACGTGCTCGTTCAGGCACTCATCGCGCAGCCGGCCGATGAAGCTCTCCACCAGGCCATTCTGCATGGGCTTGCCCGGAGCGATGTAGTGCCAGTCGACCCCGTGGTCCTGTTGCCATCCGAGCATGGCGTTGGAGGTGAACTCGGTGCCGTAGCACATTGGGAAGGATGGGTGGCAAGGCGCGTGGATCAGCTGCGCCCGGTCATGAAGGAACGTACCACTGTTGCGGCCTGGAGACCACGAAACGGGTTGACATACGTCACCTCCTGGACACCACTTGGCAGTCTCGGTAGAAGGCTTGGCCTCCATCTGGCGCGTATTCCCAACCGTCACAAAACTGCCCGAAGCGCCATGTGCCCTGGAAGCGGGTCCCGTCACTGGGTCGGGTCCATGTCCCCCTGACGTTCGCAAACCCGCCGTTTAACCATTCGCCCTCGAGGTTGTCGCCGTTGGGGTGGGTCCAGGTCCCCTGGCCGTTCTGCCGACCCTCGCGCCATTCACCCACGTAGCGGGAACCGTCGGGCCAGGTAGCAGTTCCCTGCCCCGACAAGACGCCATCACTCCATTCGCCTTCGTAGTGGAACCCATCGACATGGGTCCAGGTCCCTTGGCCGTGCCGCAAGCCATCAAGAAACTCGCCCACGTAGCGGTTGCCGCTGGGCAGCGTCAAGATTCCCTGGCCCGACGCGTGACCGTCACGCCATTCGCCACTGTAACGAGCGTCGCCTACCGCAGTGTCCGCAAGTGTCGCCGTACCCTGACCGTGCACTTTGCGCTGGCTGCATCCTCCCGAATAAGTGTAGGGTGCAGGTTGATCATCTCTCAAGAGCTTGAGGCGTGACAACGAAGTTCTGTGGGCGTGACAGTCTACATTCCGGGCTCGAATCCACTCGGCGCCCAACTCTCCCTCGACAATAACCTGGAGCGTGAAATCCGAAGATTTCTCTATTCCGCCCTTGATACTTGTCGCCGTGATCGGCAATTGGTGCTCACCCGCATCCGCATCGCCGCTGGCGGCAATCGTCCAAATCGAACCGCTGAGGATTACGGCAGTGCCGGGCGGGGATTCTCCGGGAGTGAGGGTGAGTTGGCCCCTCCGGGGATCCTCGATGTAGTCCGAGAGATCGATTGCAACATTGCCACCTTGTGGTACTGAAACCGACAAGCTAGGGCTCCCATCGATCTTCTCGGGCACGCAAAGTTTTTCGTCTTCGTCAAAGACTTCCACCTTGAAGGATACGGTGCTGATAGTAAATCCAAACAGTTTGACGACCTTTTTTCCTGCATATTCTCCAAGTGGTTGCGTACATGAGGGGTTAAATCGCAGGCTGTTTTCTTGAGTGAGGGTGTGGGACAAGACTTCCGTTGAGCCCGACGTGAGTCTCGTAATGGCACTCACCTCGTATGACAGTTTGCAATTTCGGTTGAGCCGCTGTCCGTTGCGGACGCATTCATAATACTCGTCAAGGTTGACTTGCCATTCTGGGGCCCCTTGCTGGACACGGAGGTTCAGCACCTTGTGTGAAACAACCCCAGTGAGGAAGCCTACAATTGAATAGGTGGCGGCCGCCAATACATCCTTGGAAGTAACTCTGATCAGCACTGGTGGTCCGACAACAACTCCTATCTGCAAGACCAGCCGACCGACCTGCAGCGCCTCGACGTTCCGCGTACCGAGGGTTCCTAGTCCGGCGGGCCGGGTGCTTGCGGATTGCCCGACGACGCCGCTAGCCAAGACGTTTCCCATTTCATCCAACGCAGCAATTTCCGCGCCCTGCGCGGCTGTGAACGCGATGTCGACCACCCCGGGTTCGGTGATCGTATAACGGAAGTAGTCCACATCGCCCGGTGAGTCGATGGACCCCCCGACGGTCTCCCCAAATGCGACCGCAGATGCTCCCTGAGGCGTGTCGGAATGGTCTTCGATGGCCGCGGCAACGAAACGCGCTTGCACAACATAGCTTCCGATCGAATCCCCATAACCATGGCTGGCAACCTTGACATAGTATGTGCCAGGTTTAACGAGGGCTACGATCTCGAAACTGCCGCCGCTCGTGCGGTATCTCATCAGATGGCTTGCCAGTGGTGCACCGTCAGCAGTCTGCAGCTCGCCACTAGCAAAGGGATCCGTCGGCCTGTCGCCCATCATGTCAATCGTCAGCGTCCCCTCCCGTACGACCTCCACCCGGAAGAAATCGTGGTCGCCGGGCACCTCGATCACACCCGATACCGAGCCTCCCAGGGCCAGGCTCGTGGCATCGGCTCTCGTATCGCCGTGATCGTCGGGCGCACGGGCCTCGAAGCGTGCATGCACGACATAGCTCCCGCGTGCATCGCCATGGCTGCCAACCTTGACGTAGTATGTCCCCGGGAAGACTTCGTCCTCCATTGCGAAGTTTTCCTTGTCAGCGCCAGAGCGGCGGTAAGCTTGACAATCGCACCGCAGGACTGTGCCGTCAGCGGATTGCAGTTCGCCGATCTTGGTGAAGAAACCGCCCGTCGTGGAGACCGTCAGCGTACCCCGAGCCGTTACCTCCAACCTGAAGAAGTCGACATCGTCGCCTTGCTCGATCGCACCCGGCACCGAACTTTCGAGCGGAAGCACCGTGGCATCGGCCTTTGAGTCGCCATGACCATCAGGTGCCCCATCGGGAAAAAACTGGGCAAACACCGTATAGCTTGCAGGCAACCCGGCCAGGGACCTTACACTGGCTTCGACGTAGTAAGTGCCGGGGACGACGCCGTATTGCACCCCCAAGATATACCGATTACTGTGATCGTAGTTGCGCGCAAGGAGAGCGCCGTCGGGGGTTCGCAGCCGTGTGTGCAGGTCATGCCCCGTCGTGTGTACGATCAGCCAACCCGGCCGCGTAACCTCCACGCGGAAGAAATCTTTGTCATTGGATGCCTCCATCACTCCCGATACCGAGCCTCCCAGGGCCAGGCTCGTGGCATCGGCTCTCGTATCGCCGTGGTCGTCCGGCGGACTGGCAACGAAGTCCGCATGCACGACATAGCGTTCGGCAGTCCCGTAACGCTGGACATAAGTGTAAACCCTGACAAAGTACGTGCCGGGGTCGAGACCTAGCTCGAACCCGAAGTTGGCCCCGGGGCCGAGTTTATTGGTTTCCCTAAGGCGCCTCCCGTCAGCAGCGTACAGTTCGCCTCGCACAAAACCGACACCACTATGCTCATCCTCTCTCGCGTAGACCGACAGCGTGCCTCTCTGCGGGATCACAATCCTGAAGAAATCATCGTCGGCGTCTTCCCAGATCTCGCCCGCCACCGAGCCTCCCAGGGGGACAAGCGTAGCATCGGCCCTCGTGTCGCCGTGGTCGTCAGCGGGCAGCGGCGCCCCAAAATCCGCCAGCACGAAATAGTTTCCATGGGAGTCGCTGCCGCCACCACCGCCACCACTGCTTACTCTGACGAAGTACGTGCCCGAATCAACGGAGCTCACGATCTTGAAATTAGATCGGTCGCCCCGACCGTCATCGGACGCTACGCGAGTACCGTCAGCGGATTGTAGCTCGCCCACGGTATCGACGCCGCCTGTCGTGTACACCGTCAGCGTGCCCGGCCTGGTCACATTCAGACGGAAGTAATCTTTGTCTTCGGGCCCCCCGAGTTCGCCCGCCACCGAACTTCCCAAGGGAAGGGCCGTCGCATCAGCCCTCGTGTCGCCGTGATCGTCAGTTTGCGGTGGCAGTGAGCCCCTGAAATGAGGCGTCACGTCATAGATATGTCTTCGGTCGAGATCACCCACCCCGATCCTGACGTAGTAAGTCCCCGGAGTGACGTCGAGCCAGATTTCGGAGATGTATCCGAGGGATCTGAGGTTTCCCAAGCGGACGCCGTCAGCCGCCTGCACCTCGCCCACCAGTTCATTGCAGAGCCCCCTGCACGACACGATTACCCTCAGTCGGCCCGGTCGGGGGACCTCCACCCTGAAGAAGTCGTCGTCGTCCTCCTCCCAGATCTCGCCCGGCACCGAGCCTCCCACGGGAATGGGTGTGGCATCGGCCCTCGTGTTGCCGTGTTGGTCCGGCGGAAAGCCAACGAAATGCGTCCACACGACATAGCTTCCGGTTGCCCGCAGATTGGCCCCAACACCGATGAAGTACGTGCCCGGATGGACAATGTCCGCCGAGATACGGAAGTTCTTCTCATCGCCGCTATCGTCGTAAGACGGGACGCTTAGGTGGCCGTAGGTATCCAGGTTGCCTGTCGTGTACACCGTCAGCGTGCCGGGCTCGGTCACATTCACGCGGAAGTAATCCTCGTCGCCGGATACCCCGATCTCGCCCGGCAACGAACTCCCCAGGGCAATCTCCGTGGCACCATGCCGGGAGTTGCTGTGGTCGTCGACGGGGGGTGCCGGCCCGGCAACGAAACCCGTACGGACGATATACGGACCGGTAAACGTGATCCTGGTTCCGTTGGCATCGACGGATTCATAGCCCTTGACCTTGACGTAGTAGGTGCCCGGGTCAACGAGGCGTTCGATCTTGAAGTTATTGTCGGTCCCGCTGTTGTCGTCCGTTGCCAGGACGAATCCATCGGCTGCCTGCAACTCGCCGACGGAATTGAGGAAGCCTGTCGTGTAGATCGTCAGCGTGCCAAGCTCGGCCACGTTCACGCGAAAGTAATCCTCGTCGCCGACCGTCTCGATCTCGCCCGGCGATGAACTGCCCAGAGCAAGCCCCGTGGCATCGGACCGTGAATTGCCGTGGTCGTCGACGGGTGGCGACGATCCGGCAACGAAGCGCGTATGCACGATATAGGCACCGGTAGACGAGACCGTACCCTCGCCGTTAACCTTGACGTAGTAGGTGCCCGTGTTGACGAGGTGTTCGATCCTGAAGTTGTTGTCGGCCCCGCTGTTGTCGTCCGTTGCCAGGATGGATCCATCGGCTGCCTGCAACTTGCCGACGGAATCAAGGCGACCCGTGGTGTAGACCGTCAGCGTGCCAAGCTCGGTCACGTTCACACGGAAATAGTCCTCGTCGCCGACCGTCTCGATCACGCCCGGCAACGAGCGGCCCAGGACAAGGGTCGTCGCATCAGCCCGCGAATCGCCGTGATCGTCGGCTGGCACGATCGGGATCTCTGGTGGTGGGGGAGTAACGGAAGTCGAACCGCCTCCACCTCCTCCACCACCACAACCGACCGCGCCAAGCGCAATCATGCCGGAGAAGATGATCGTCGATATCAGTTTCCGGGCGAGTGTCTTGCTTGCCATTGCCGATTGTGGCTCAGCGTGGACTTTCCATCCCGCTATTTCACTGCGGTAACTGTCACGCTCAGAGAGCGTGCCGTCTGCAGGGCCGGGTTTTTCAGCAAGCGGAAGGCGGCCGTCGCGCTTGTCTTCCTTTGGCCGATTGTGACTTCCACAGCCTCATCAACGTAATCCTCTCCTGGAACGGCGGGATTGAGCCCTCCCCCGGGTACGAGTTGCACCGTCAGCGGAGTGTCCGTCGGCGCGGGCGAGGAAAGCACGATTTCCACGCGAACCGTTCCCCCGGTATCCACGCTGTCCTGTAAGAATCTCACGGTCGCCTCGCTCGTGGGGTCGCTGTCGACGATCGGAACGGTCCGTTCGGCAACTTCGATCCTACCCACATGGTCGACGGAACGCCAAACGTCGACCGCGCTATGCTTCACGCCGCCGCCCACGACACCAAACCCCTGCCAGCGGGAACGCTCGGGCCTCGCACCTCCGAATGGGATGGTCACCGTAGCCCGGACGTCCACGGTATCGCCGCCGGAACCAGAATCGCCCCAGTTGCCCCCGAACCTCAGCCACGGATGCGGACGCCAATCAAGCCCCAGGCGAGACCGCGTCGTCCACCGACCGGAGCCATCTTTCGCCTCCCATCGACCCGTGGCGGCGTTCAGGGTGATGGTGCTGGTCGCATTGAACCGCAGGTCAAGCTCCATCCCCTCAAGGGCGCGCTCCTCGTAGCCCGGCCGCCCCGGTAGCCAGCCGGTCGTCGGCATGAAGTAATTCAGCGAGCCTGTTCCCCAGCGCCCGGCGTAATCCATACCTGTAACGAACCTTTCATGGTCACGTTCGAGACTTTGCTGAAAAAAGATCCATAGTCCGAAGATCCCCTCGTCGAGGTCATCGAGTGCGGCGAAGCGACGCACAAGGCCGTGGCGCTGGTCGTTACGCCGGAAACCATGTCTGTCAGTCCACTGGGTTACGCCGCTCTGCATGAACAGCGCGCGCCTGCCGTCGGCTTCGGAGTCGGTTGAAGAAAACGCCTGCAGGGGAATCACGGCATCGAAATCGCCGCGCAACCCGCCGTCCACGGACAGACCCAGACCGTGATCGATGCGAAAGTGTTTCCCGAACACCTCTTGTCCTTGGTCCTCGGCCAAGCCTAGGGCCCCGTCAATCACTCCGGAAAGTGTCTGATCGGTAATACAACGGGCAACCCTCGACAACGCCGCGCCTCCTTCCGTAACCCCGGTTGCTACTGATGCGCAGGCCCGCAAGCCGGACGCCCCGGGGTTCAGGCGGTCGACAAACCAGTAGTCAGCGTTGGCCGCACTGGACAGCAGCACCAGAAACGATGCGATGATCGGAAGGACAGTCGTGGCCTTCTCACGGGCAGTGTTCATCGTGACTCCGTATGCGAAGGTAGTGCCCGGCGAAACCAGCAACGAGGTCGTCACCGTGCCAAACGCCTCCTCAACCCCGCTTCGAAGGCTACCTCGCCGTCCTCCGTATCCAGTCCGCCCAAAACGGGCCGATCACGAAAAAATTTTACATTCCAGAACACGATTCCGATGTCAAGGGTGCGGGAACAAGTGCAGTGGGCCGGACCGCGGCCATGACCTCGCCAGGGAGAGAAACATGACTGGTAGATCCCGCCGACACGTGGCTGCGGCTCCAGGCTGCCTAAGACCTGGCGCAAGCGATGGAGCATGCCGATGAAATCAAGGTCGAACGGCGGTCCCCCGCGGCCTGATACGGTGAAGCTCCGTTCCACTCCGTGCCACGAACTGAATTGACACGCCGTTTCGCAGTGTTAGCTAGGGCCCTGTCCCAAGGCTTCAATGTGTATCTAGTGTGCTGTCTGATTAATTCGTTTAAGAACACTGCTGACAATTCGACCACCTGTGTAGCGGCCAACATCCAACACCCCACGCAGTTACAACCGTCGATGACGACCGGCTCGCCTGATCCTAATCGATTGGGCGACGGTGTCTGAAGTGCAGTAGAGTCGTCGTGTCAGAAAGAGGGACCAACGGAGGGATGTATCTGGCGGCAGAACACACGGTCTTGGCCTGTGTGCCGCGCCGCATATCCGAAAGACACCGGGCCGTCGCACGGTCGTCGACTCCGCGATCTTTGCTCGCTGCGTCGAAAAGTCTTCGACCACTTCGCGATAGGACCTGTCTGCGGGGTTTATGACGGCCCACGAACCCTAAATTTGAGCTTTCAAGAACGAGACAAGTCATAAATACACGGAGTCGCAACCCTGTCGTCGTGCGGCTGTGATCGTTTCTTTACAGGGGCGGAGGCCCGATCGGGGCTCGGCGAGTTCTCCGGCGTTGCCAGCCACGAGACGGCGATCCTCGCGCTTTCCCTGACTACCGAATCTCTACCGTCATTGAAGCACGTTCGTGCGCACGACCCGGAAATGAATCGGTGCCTAATTGGTACCTGGCCATTGAACACTTTTCGCAATCCAGATCGAGTGCTACCTAACCTATTGATCTTATGACGGAAAATACGCCAGTTCTTCGGCGCGGGGAATACCAAACCTACCTCGACATGGTGCTTTGCGTCGAGGTGGTCGACGCAGCGTTTGGAACCGCCGTCGGCGCGTTCCTCGACGCAGGCGGATACCAAGCGCGGGAGAGAAGCGATGGGACGAAGGAGTTCTATCGCTTTCACCTACCGACCGACCCGAGTTTCCCTTTCATGATCGAGCTTTTTTCGCGACGTCCTGGAGGTCTGGACTTACCCGAAGACACTGTGCTGACGCGGATACCGGTAGATGACGATGTAATCAGCCTTTCGGCGATCCTTTTGGACGACGCCTACTACGCAGCGCTCCAGGAAGCCAAGAAGAGTGTCGACGGTGTCACGATCATCGACGAGGGGCTGCTCATTCCATTCAAGGCGCGCGCATTCCTGGACCTGACGGCGCGTTTGGAGGCGGCCGGGAATGTCCACCGCGATGACATCCGGAAGCACCGCAACGATGTGTTCCGTCTGGTGCAGCTTCTACCCCAGGACGCCTCTTTCGAGCTGCCGAAACCCATCCGCCAGGATCTCCAAAGCTTCGTCAACCGGGTTCAAGCCGACGAATCCTTGGACCCCCACACGTTTGGTGCGCTGTTCAGCCGAGGTGAGGCTGTCGATCTTCTCCGCTCGGCATATGGGCTGGGATAAACTGCGAATGCTGGCCTCAACGGTCGGCCACGGATGGATATGGTAGACGCACTATTGGGCCGCGCTGTCGGCCCTTTCCGTGGGCGGAAATCCCCGGGCCGTCGCCAGCAAGAAAGGACCCTGGCGGCATGACCGACTGCACCGGAATACACCTTAACTCCGCCGCCTGCCTGTCCAAGAAAGTAGGACCACCTCCCTTTCACAGGACGGGTGGATCACCACAGACGAGAGACGCCGTATCCGTCAAACACGGCGTCGATTGAGACAACGGTCAAATTGTGCGCCAATGCCTGGGCAATCAGCATGCGGTCAAACGGGTCGCGGTGGGTGCCGGGCAATCGCCCGGCACGTTCCGCGTCTTCAACAGTGATCGCAAGTTCGTCGAAGCCTTGGCTGGCGATGCTGCCGGTTACGTCGAGAGCGACGGCCTCCGCCTCCGATAGTTTACCGACACGATGCTTGGTAGTAATCTCCCAAGCGGTTGCCGCGCTGACGACCACGTCATTCGAAGTGTCGTCGACTGCACGACGGGCCGCCGGCGAGAGCCGCCTGTTGCCTGCGAGCCACCACAGGAAAGCATGGGTATCAAGAAGGAGCCTCACTTCGGTTCAGCCTTCCCAGGCTGCCAATTCATCTTCCGGTAGCGGGTCGAGGATGCTGTCGTCTACAACGATTTGTCCCCTCATGGCGCCGAACTGCCGCTTACCGCGCGACTTGCAGCGAACAAGCCGTGCGACGGGTTCACCCCGCCGGGCGATAACCACCTCCTCGCCCGCCTCCACCTGCGCCAACAGGCGGGAGAGCTGAGTCTTGGCTTGATGGACGTTGACCACAGGCATGGGTTTGGTCTCCTTGAGCCGAATCAAACTTAGCTAATAATATGACTAAACACCGGAGACCATGTCAAGACCTCGATCCGTGTATCCTCTTCCGCCAAACCCTTGGGCTCGGCTGTGACGTTTCCGAAGCCGATACCCACGGCCGACAAGATTCTTGAAGACCTTGGAGTGGTCGCCTACGTCCCTAGTCCCGGGACTTCGGCAGGCTTGACAGCGCAAGGACCGTCTGCGCCACCTCGTATTGTCGCGAGCTGCCGAGCTTGGTGAAGATATGCTTGAGGTGCGTCCGCACGGTGCTGTATCCGCGGCCGGTCGTTGCGGCGATCTCGCGGAGGGTGCGACCTTCGGCGAGCAGCACCGCAATCTCGGCCTCCGCCGCCGTGAGTCCCAGCACCGCCTGCACGAGTTCCGGATCGATCCGCGCCCGTCTCACCGGATCGACGATCAGCACGAGCGCAGCCGCGCTCCCGGTGCGGTAGTCTGTTCCCCGGCTCCTCATCGGCGTCACGTGCAACGCGAACCCCGGCAGAAGCGATGTTCGCGTTACCGTCATCGAGCCGCTCACGCCCTGTCCGCCAAGACGCGGCAACGCCCGGGCCAGCAACTCCTGTAGCCTGGAGTCGTCGTTAGGCGAGATTGCGCACAGCTCTCCATCTACGTCGGACAGCCCGTCGTTTCCGCGAAGCAGCTCCCGCGCACTGTCGTTCGCCTCCACGATCCGCCCGCGCCGGTCGAGCTGGATGACACCGGCGCGGGTGTTGTCCAGCAACTCGACGACCGCCGCGCCCAGGCCGTCCGCTTCGGCGAGCGCGGAGCGCACCCGAACGTACTGGCGCAGGTGGGGAAGAACCCGCGCGACCATGTCGACCCGCGAGGTGGTCCAGCCGCCCGAGTCGATGGGATTCGCGATTCCCCAGGCAATGCGCGAATCGCCGGGTCCGTCCAGGCACACGCTCAGGCCGTTGTCGTACTCGAAACGCGGTGCTGCTTCGTTGTACGCGATCGACGTCCTGCGCTCCTCTTCGCTGAACAGATCGGCAGTGCGACCAATTTTGCTGTCCGCGAGCCTCCCCCATCGCGGAAGACTCTCGTCCACCGCGTAGTAGGTCCGATAGTACTCTTTCAGCCATGCTGCGCGGTCTTCTCCGCGGTAGTAGGTCTTTGCGAAGAGGAATCGGACGTTGTCCGCGGGGGACCTGTCCACGAACGCCAGAAGGTTGCCCCTCGCCCCGCAGGCCTCGTCGATGAGCGCGGAAGCGTGCGGCCAGCGGGC
>JAJDTQ010000137.1 GCA_022827045.1 Candidatus Binatia bacterium | reverse complement strand
CCTTTCACCGATCGAGAAGGTCCGGCCCCCGGCCTGATGCGTGTCATCCACCAGCAGGGACGTGTTGTCGTCGACCGCGACGGTGTATCGGATGAGATGGCCGAGGAACTCGCGATGGCCGACATGGCCGGTAAAGGCCGTGGCGGCGGTGGCATCGTGCCCTCCGGAGATGCTCGCGTCCTGGGGACGGAACATGGCCGTTCGCCCGTCCCCCGACCCATGACCTTGACCGCTGAGCGGCAAGGTGATGCCGCCTTTCGCCACGAATCGTGAGCCTCCGGGCGTCGCCTCCACGCGTCCTTCCAGCAGGTTGGCGCTACCGAGGAAGTCGGCGACAAAACGGTTGACGGGCCTGTCGTAAAGATCCATCGGCGACCCCACCTGCTGCAGGATGCCGTCGTCGAGCACGGCGATTCGGTCCGAGATGGTGTTGGCCTCCTCCTGGTCGTGGGTGACGAAGATCGTGGTGAGCTCGAGGTTCCGCTGCAGATCGAGAATCTCCCGTCGCATCTGAATGCGCAGGTTGGCGTCCAGGTTGGACAGCGGTTCGTCCAGCAGCAGGACGCGGGGCTCGACGATGATGGTGCGGGCCAGAGCGACCCGTTGCTGCTGGCCGCCGGAAAGCTGAGAGGGCCGCCGGTCCGCCAGCTCCCACAACCCGACCATCTCCAGCGCGGCCTCGACCCGCTTGGGGATCTCGGTCGACGGCACCCTGCGCTCCTCGAGCCCGAAGGCGACGTTCCGGTAAACGGTCATGTGGGGCCACAGCGCGTACGACTGAAACACCATGCCGACGTTTCGCCGCCACGGCGGCAGGTGCGTCACATCATGGTCGCCGATGAGGATGCGTCCGCGGGGCGTCGGGCCGAACCCGGCGATGCAGCGCAACAAGGTCGACTTGCCGGAACCGGAGGGGCCCAGGAAGGTGAACAGCTCGCCCGGCTCGATCCGCAGGTCGATGCCCTTCAACACGTCGGTGACGTCGTAGGCCAGGCTGAGTGCTTCGATAGCGACGCCGGCGGCGTTTTCCGATGCCATGCTCATGCTCCCGCAACCGCGGTTACATCCGGTGTCCGCTGGGTTTCCTTGCGCTGGATGAAGCGATGCGAGACGTACGTGGTGATTCCCACGATGACCACCGCGACCATGCCGAGAGCCGCTCCCGGACCGCGGCCCGCCGCCGACTGCATGAACTCGTAGATGCCGAAGGCCAGCGGCGCATCCGATTCCTGCGACACCAGCATGATGGTGGTCGACAGCTCCACCGCGGCGGTGGCGAAGCTGGTGACGAAACCCGCCACGATGCCCCCGGCCATCAGCGGCACCACGACGCGGCGCACCGTGCGGCGCTTGGTGGCCCCGAGGTTCTCGGCCGCCTCCTCGAGCATGACGCTGATTTGCTGCAACGCCGCGGTACAGGCGCGCAGCGCGTAGGGCATTCTCCGAATGGCCAGGGCGACGACGATGATGACCCACCAGGACGCCAGCGGCTGGTCGATGATGGGTACGTTGAACGCGTAGAAGGTTCGCAGGTAGCCGATACCCAGCACGACACCTGGGATGGCCACGGCGCCCATGGCGACGTAGTCCAGCCACTGCCGGCCGATGAGCTTCGTGCGCCAGACCACGTAGGCGATGGCGGTGCCGAAGCAGACGTCGATGGCGGCGGCGAGTCCGGCGTAGAGCAACGTGTTGGTGATGAACTGGAAAGAGGACGACACCACCTGCAGGTAATGGGCGGCGGTGAAGCCGTCAGGCAACACGCTGAACGACCACACGGTACCGAAGGACAGGAGCATCAGTCCGAAGTGGGGCGACAGCACCAGCAGCAGGATGAAGACGACGACGCCGTAGCAGGCCGCCTTCTCCCACGGCCGAAGGTCCCGCTTCATCAGGCCGCCGCCACCCTTCTGCAACATGGCGTAGTCCTTGTTGCGGAGCGCCAGGAAGGACGTCCACAGCGCCAGCAGCGACAGGATCACCAGGATCACCGAGATCACGTAACCCATGGGATCGGCAATGCCGATAGAGGTGATGCGCAGGTAGGCCTGGGGAGCCAGCATGTCGTTGACGTTGAGGAGCAGCGGCGTGCCCAGGTCGTCGAACACCTTCAGGAATACCAGCGACGCGCCCGCCACGTAACCGGGCATCGCCAGCGGGAACACGATGCGGCGGAACAGCCGCAGGCCGCTGGCGCCCAGGTTTTGCGCCGACTCCTCCATGGACCGGTCGATGTTGTTGAGAGCGGCGGAAAGGTTGATGAGGATGAACGGGAAGTAGTGGATGCTCTCCACCAGGATGACACCGTTCAGGCCCTCCATGAACGGTATGGTGAAGCCGAACCACTCGTCCAGCAGCAGGTTGACGGAGCCGTTCTCGCCGAGCAGCAACAGCATGGCCACCGCACCGACGAAAGGGGGCATGATCAACGGGATGATTCCCAGTGTCTGGATCAGCAGGGCGCCCCTGAAGTTGAAGCGGCTGGTGAAATAGGCCAACGGCAACGCGAAGCACGAAGACACCACCACCGCCATCGTCGCAACGTACAGCGAGTTGATGAAGGATTCCCGGAACAGGCTGGTGCGGAAGAAATCGACGAAGTTAACCAGGGTCAGCGCGCCCGTGTTAGGGTCCTGGAACGCCACGTAGATCACGTTCACTACGGGCAGTACCAGGAACACCAACAGGAACAGGCTCACCACCGCGGCCACCGCCGCCGGCCCCCACTGGCCGCGCATTGCCGCGTACACGGAGGTTCCTACTTGCCCCGCCCGACTGCCGAGGAGACCAGGGGCCCGTACCACAAGACGGGGTACAGGCCCCTAGACTCGCATGCGGGCTAGAGCATGGACGCCGCCTTCTCGGCCAGGGATCTCGCCTTGGTGTAGTTCGCCTTGACCTGGGCGTCCCAGGCCTGCTCGATCTCGGCCTGGCGGCCGGTCACCTTGGTGGTGGCCTTCTTGCGCTTCTTCTTGAAGACGCTGTTGAAGTCGTCCTGGCTCGCCTGGGCCGCCTCGATGGGCACCGCGGCCACCAGCGCCTTGGCTTCCGCGATCAGCTTCCGCGCTTCGGCGTTGGATTTGCCCCCCATGGTCGCTTCGGCGTTCTGGATGGCCTTGGTGGCCGCGCGCAGGTCGTCGAGCCGGTAGGTGACCATGACGTCGAAGAGCGAGTTGATGACGTTGTAGCGGTTCTTGGAGAGCTCCAGGTCGAACTTGACCGCCGCGCCGATGGACTTGTCCTTGAACGGGTTGGGAAAGTCGGCGGGCGCCTTGGCGTAGGTCGCCGGGTTCACCGGCAGCCGCCGGATCTTCGGGTCGAGCAGCACCTCCTGGCCCTCGGGTGTCAGGAGAAACTCGATGAAGGCCGCCGCGGCCTTGGGGTGCGGCGCTTTGTTGACGATGGCGATGTTCGCCGGCACCAGGGTGGTCACCGGCGGGTAGAGGAACTTCACCGGGAACCCCGAGGCCTCGGACGACAGCCCGAAAAAGTCGATGACGATGCCGATGCCGAACTGGCCGGAGTTGACGCCGTCGGGCACGCCGAAGCTGCGCTCCGTGACGGTCTTGAAGTTGCCCGCGATGGCCTTCCAGATGGCCCAGCCCTCTTCCCAGCCCTTGCCCTGGAGCAGGGTTTCCACGGTGAGGTGGGTCGTCCCGGAGCGCGACGGCGCGCTCATGCCCACGTGGCCGTGGTACACGGGCTTGGCCAAGTCGGCCCAGCTCTTCGGCACCGGGAGCTTCTTGGCCTTGAGGTAGCGGGTGTTCCACATGATGCCGTAGCCGGAGGCCGCGAAACCCTTGTAGTAGCCCTCGGGGTCGTTGATCGGGAACGCCCCCACCTTCTCGGGAATGCCCTTGACCTTGACCTCGTACTTCTGCAGCAGGCCGTCCGCCTTCAACACCTCGAAGGCGTCGGGGGCCGAGGCCCAGAACATGTCGGAGCGGTTGTTGCCGGCCGTCTCCTGCAGGTACTTGATGCCGGCGGTGGTCTTTTTCCGCAGCATCTCGACCTTGACCCCGGGATGTTTCTTCTCGAAGGCCGCCTTCACCGTGTTGGTGGTGTCGGGCGGATAGGACGTGACGACAACGAGTTTGTTTTCCAACGCGCCCGCGCTGAACGGCGCCGCCGCGACGGCCAGCGCCAGGACCGCTGCCAGGATGCCCAAAGTCCTTCTTTTGATGACCATGGTTTCGTTCCTCCTCGTTTCGTTGATTGTTGCGGGTGCGATCACGGCGCCGCGGCCGGGTTGAACGCCCGGCCCGCACCGATCTTGTTGCGGGACTGTTACGCTGTCTATCCCGCTTGGTCGTTCGCCGTCAAGAGGGCTTCCCCCAAGGGGGTATAGCGTGTAGATTCACTGTCGCCGAACCGCGGGATTATTCCGATGGCGACCACGCAAACGGAGATTTCGGTGACGCTCGTCCCAGCGCCGAAAGCCAAGCCGGACGAGGACCGTCTGGGTTTCGGCCAGGTGTTCACCGACCACATGTTCCTGATGGACGGGGCGGGGGACACGGGCTGGGCCGACCCGCGCATCGTGCCTTACGGCCCGCTGACGCTGGAACCGGCCACGGTGGTGCTGCACTATGCCCAGAGCATCTTCGAGGGGCTCAAGGCCTATCGCGGCGAGGACGGCGTTGTCCGGCTGTTCCGGCCGGACCGCAACATCGCCCGCTTCAACCGGTCGGCCGTGCGGCTATGCGTTCCGCCCGTCGATCCGGACCTCTTTCTGGCGGCTCTCAGGCAGCTCGTGGCCCTGGACCGGGAGTGGGTGCCGCACGCCCCGGGCACCTCGTTGTACATCCGCCCGGTGGCCTTCGCAAAAGACCCGGACCTCCACGTGAGGCCCTCGCGCACCTACCAGTTCTTCATCATCCTCTCGCCGGTGGCTTCGTACTACTCGGAAGGGTTCAACCCGCTGCGGATCCGGGTGGAGGACCGCTACGCCCGGTCCGTCCGCGGCGGCACCGGCGCGGCCAAGACCGCCGGCAACTACGCCGGCAGCCTGCTGGCGGGCGAAGAGGCCCAGCGGGACGGCTTCGCCCAGGTCCTGTGGCTCGACGGGATCGGCCAGGAATACATCGAGGAAGTCGGCTCCATGAACATCGCGTTCGTGATCGGAGACGAGCTGGTGACGCCGCCGGTCACCGGCACCCTGCTGGAAGGCGTGACACGGGAGTCGGTGCTCCAGCTTGCGAGAGACTACGGCATGCGCGTGTCCGAGCGGCCTTTGACCATCGCGGAGGTGCTTGCGGCGGGGCGGAACGGCGCCCTGCGCGAGGTCTTCGGCACCGGCACCGCGGCGGTCATCTCCCCGGTGGGCGAACTTTCCTACAAGGGCGAGTGCATTCGCGTCAGCGACGGCGAGGTGGGGCCGCTGTCCAAGCGGCTCTTCGAAGAGTTGTCGGCCATCCAGCGCGTCCGGCTGCCGGACCGGCACGGCTGGATGGTTCCGGTGGAGGATTGACCGGCCCGGTGTGCATGTCGTCTTTCCCTCGTCGACTATAACGTTCCAGGAGTTGCCTCACGAAACCCACGACGTCGGCTTGTACCTCGTCGTCTGGACGTTTCGTGAGGAACTCGGCCACCCTTCGGGGGCCGATACCGTTGTGCTCGCTGAAGTCCCGTTCCAAAACCTGCATGGCCTTCACCGCTGATGGATCGTGGAGCAAGGATCTCAAGGGAACGGCGACATCATCAACGCCCGTCCCATAGTTGCGAACCACGTAGTACAGATCATAGGCATCCTTGTTTTCTCCACGGTCTCCGAAGGCGAGGGATTTGAGCACCACGTAGGCGCCTGGCCCGCATGTCCATATCGCCCTCATGGCCTGCTCTCCGAATATGGTCTTGCCTGTCAGATTGACCGACTTCCGATTCCGGAAGGCGAGTTCGAGTCCCGGCGCGATGAAGGCGGCGAAATCCGGCTCGATATCCCGCAGTCCGCCGCCTTGGTCGCCAGGAAGACTCGGCGGGATCAGAAAATCGACCGTGATCTTTTCCCCAAGGCCGATCTTCCAGCGCTGCCGCGTTGTATTGCCGTGGTTGCTGGTGTCCTGTTCAAACCCGGCACGACGCAGTCGCTCAGTCAAGGTGTGGTAACGACCATCGTCCAATAACCGGAGGGTGAGTCCTACGTCCAGGTCCAGCGTCCCAGCGTGGGGATCGACCCCGGGCGACAGGTTCTCCTGGTCAACGAGCAGTGACGGAACCAGACCTCCGATCACGATCAAGTCATCCGTGATGTCACCTACTTTGGTGGCAATGTATAGGCAGGTCGCCTGCACCAACTCGGTGTACCTCCGGTCGTAGCCAGCATCGGTGGTTGGTTTTCTATTCACCAGTCCTCCACCGCAGATGCTCATTTCTCAACTCGCGCGCGGCCTCCTTGGCTCGTTCGGGGTGGGCATGGAGGTCCAGGTATGCCTGCACCGGGTGAACGCAGTGAATGCCATTCCGAGTCGATGCTCCGTCAAATACGCCTTCATCATTCGGGATGATGAGCCAGACGTTGGCGCCGCGAGTGTCCTCTCTGAACGACAGGGCGTCGATCAGATCGGAGGAGGGTTCCTGCCAGAGATACATGCTGACGGTTCTGAATCCGGCGAAATGGTTGAGGCTCCAAGCGGCGGCGAGGCCGGTGGCGGCGTACGGGACGGATGCTTGATTCAATCGTGCGCTCAGTTGCCGCAGCAGTTCCTCTCCGGAACGCGCAGCCACATGGCCCCGCAACACGTAGTGCTTGTTGAAGTTGTAGACCTCCAGCCAAGCGTCGAGCAGCAGGTCAGGCTCTCGGGGCAGGATGGCCCCGTCATCGTTCCGTACGATCAATCCTTCATCCTCGAGCTTCCCCACTACCCGGCTTGTATACCCTTCGTCCGTACCCGTAGCCCGTGCGAGCTCTCGCTGGGTAACGGGCGCGGTCGGATGGATGAGCAGCCAACGCGCTATACGAGAACTCCTCGGCGCGAACGGCGTGGAAGGTCGTCCTGGCCGTTTGTAAAGGTTTGGCTTGCCCTCGATCAGGACACGGAGTCCGGGTGCGAAGATCCTCGCGTTGCCGGACAAATCCAGCCATGCAACGCCGTGCTCCGCGCAACGTTCTCGACCGGTGGTGCCCATGAACGGAACCGCTATCAGCGGGACGACCTCGCCGTCGATCCTTCCGGTTCGCTTGATTTCTTCGGCATTTCGGCGGACCTGGGTGATGGCGGAGTACGTCGACGCCGCGGAGCCCACGCTCTTCCACTCCACGACGAAGACAAAGGGACCAACGCCCAACACCGCGTCCACTTGCAGGTTTCGATGGTTTTCTCTCATACTCAATGTATGACAGTCGGCATCGACTAGTTCTGCTATACGCCCAGCGATGCGGCGTATGGCGTGCTTTTCGGCAGGGGCCTTCATGGTTGACTCAATAGCTGTCCTTGATCATGCTGTCAAGTCATTAAATTTAGTCAAGCACGTCGCCCGTTATGGAGGCCCATGGAATGGACGAATCGCCGAGGGAAGGAAGGTCGCGGAGTCGATCCTCTCTAACGTCAAGACTCTGTACCCAACGCTTAGGTCAAGGACAGAAAAGAACAAGAAGGAAGAGTGATCACGTTAAGGAGGTAGAAATGGACAAGAATACGGCGGGCTTAGCCGTCAGTGGAATCAGCGCCTTATCTTCAATCGGAATCCTAGTCTATTTTATTTCCTCAGGTTTCGCGGGAGATTTGAACGACAGGATAGGTCGAGTTGAAACTCGTCAGAACGATTACATCGAGAAAGTTGACGAGCGACTCAGCAATCAGATCACCGAGTCAGAGAAGCGAGTTTCTAAAGAGATCTCAAATTCTGAGAAACGACTATCCGACTTGATTCATCACTTACAAAAACTCCTCGTAGAATCTAAGAAGTCACCGGCTCAATGACGGGCTGTCCAGCCACCGGAGCGGCGTGGTGCGGGACTTCGTTGACGCCACCGAGGGCGTGGTGGTGCTGGAACGGCTGCCGGCCTATGCGCCGGAGCTCAATCCGGTGGAGTATCTCTGGGGATACTGGAAGTATCATGAACTGCCCAACTTCTGCGGCAAGGACTTCGCTCAACTCAGCCACCACGCTCGCCACGCCCTTCAACGAATGCGCCGCAGACCCCGTCTCGTTACTGCTTTCTGGAAACAGGCAAGCCTGTTCTGATGTCACTATATTATACGCTTGTCAATAGGAACGGTATGCTGGGGGAGCGAACAAACGAGGTCAGTCTCGCTCGTGACAAACGAGGAGGAACGCATGAACTATGATTGGATAGGGAGCCCGGTGGGGGACCTCCTGATCGCTGCCGAAGAGGATGCGGTCAGGATGATCGCCTTCCGGCAGGGATGGCAGCCGGAAAAGGTCACGGAAGGATGGGCCGTGGGAGGGACGCTCGTTGCGGAGGTGAGGCGGCAGCTCGACGAGTACTTCAAGGGCCGACGCCGGCGGTTCAATCTGCCGCTGGCGCCGTCCGGCACGCCGTTCCAGTTGCGCGCATGGAAGGCGCTCCGGGAGATCCCATACGGCGCCACCCGCTCTTACGGCGAGCAGGCCCGGGCCATGGGTCAGCCGCGCGCGGTGCGCGCGGTGGGAGCGGCCAACGGCCGCAACCCCATCGCCATCGTCGTTCCCTGTCATCGGGTCATCGGTGGAGACGGGGGATTGACGGGTTACGGCGGGGGGCTGGACGTCAAGCAGTACCTGCTCGATCTGGAACACGGCCAGTTGGCCTGCCAACCGACCTGAGAGCTTCCGGGCGGCTGTGGTTCCGGATCCGGTCAGTGGAGAAACGGAGTGCACGCATGAGACTGGAAAATCGTGTCGCCCTTGTGACCGGCGCGGCCACCGGCCTGGGCCGGGTCTTTGCGGTTCGGCTGGCGGCGGAAGGCGCCCACGTCTGTGCCGCCGACGTCAACTACGCCGGCGTCCAGGGCACCGCGCGGCTGGTGGCGGCGGAGGGCCGCAAGGCCCTGGCGGTGGAGATGGACGTGACCTCGGAGGAGCAGACCCTGGCGGGCGCCAAGCAGGCCTTCGACCACTTCGGCAGCATCGACATCCTGGTGAACAACGCCGGCATCGTGCGCAACACGCCGCGGGTCCCCATCGAGGAAACCGACGTGGCGGACTGGCACCGGATCATCGCGGCCAACCTCACCGGGACGTTCCTGGCGACCCGCGCGGTGGTGCCCTACATGAAGCGGTCGAGCAAGGGGAAGATCATCAACATCAGCTCCAGCGTGGCGCTGCACGGCCGCACGCTGAGCCATCAATACGCGGCGTCGAAGATGGGAGTCATCGGCCTGACCCGCGCGCTGGCCACGGACCTGGGCCCTTTCAACATCAACGTGAACGCCATCGCGCCCGGAGGGGTGGACACGTCACAGGTGCGGGAGGCGCCGGAGGCGCCATCCGAGCACATGCTGCGGCAACGCTGCATCGAGCGTCACCTCCTGCCCGGCGACCTCGCCGGCGTCGTCGCCTTCCTGGCCTCCGACGACAGCGACATGATCAGCGGGCAGCTGATCAACGTGGACGGCGGCCGGGTCTTCATCGCCTGACCGGGGACGGCGGTACCGGATTTCCGCGGGTGAGGCCCATGGGGTTTCGGGAACCCGGCCGGGTAGGGGCGACCGGCCGGTCGCCCCTACGGGAATCCAGCGCTGTGCAGGTTCCCGGCTACCCCGGGTATGTGGCCTTCGCCTGCCGGCCGTGGCCTTTCTTTCCCACCACCTTGCCGTCGCGGTACACCGTGGTCCCGCGTACGAACGTGCGCACGGGCCAGCCCTTCAGCGTGCGGCCGGTGTAGGGCGACCAACCGACGAGGCTGAGC
>JAJDTQ010000155.1 GCA_022827045.1 Candidatus Binatia bacterium | reverse complement strand
CCGGGCCCCGACCCCGAAGCCGCCGCACGCACTCGTGCCGAACCAAATCGACAGCCGCCTTGCGCGGCCTTCCAATGAGCCCACCGCCATTCTCCCATGCCCCGCCCGGTTGGCATTCAGGGCCGGTAAATGCTATTATTCGACATGCACGGTGTTCTACCGAATGCGCTCTATGATCCACCGACATCGACGCGCTCCGAAACCACTTTGACATAATGGCTGCTTCTTCCGGGTCCGATTACAAGGCCGACAAGATCAAGGTTCTCGAAGGGCTGGAAGCTGTCCGGAAGCGCCCCGGCATGTACATCGGAGACACCGCCGAACGGGGTCTCCATCATCTCGTGTACGAGATCGTCGACAACTCAATCGACGAGTCACTCGCCGGCCAGTGCGATCGCATCGAGATCACCATCCACATCGACAACAGCGTCACCGTGGTCGACAACGGCCGCGGAATTCCGGTCGACATCCACGCCACGGAGAAGCTGCCGGCCGCGGAGGTCGTGCTCACCAAGCTGCACGCCGGCGGCAAGTTCGACAAGGGCGCCTACAAGGTCTCGGGCGGACTGCACGGCGTCGGGTTGTCGGTGGTCAATGCCCTGGCGGAGCACCTCGAGGTCGAGATCAAGCGCGACGGCAAGGTGTACGAGCAGGCCTACGAGCGCGGCGAGCCCTTGGCGCCGCTCAAGGAAACGGGCACCTCCAAGGAACGGGGTACGCGCATCACCTTCAAGCCGGATCCGACGGTGTTCGAAACCGTCGACCTCAGCTTCGACGTGCTGTCCCAGAGGCTCCGGGAGCTGGCGTTCCTGAACCGCGGCCTGCGCATCCTCATCGAGGACGAGCGCCACGACAAGAAGCACGAGTTCTTCTACGAGGGCGGGATCATTTCGTTCGTCGAGCACTTGAACCGGGTCAAGACGGCGATTCATCCCAAGGTGATCTACCTGCAGGGCGAGAAGGACGGCACCGATGTCGAGATCGCCCTGCAGTGGAACGACAGCTATAGCGAAACCGTCTATTCCTTCGCCAACAACATCAACACCACCGAGGGCGGCACCCATCTGAGCGGCTTCAAGGCGGCGTTGACGCGCACCATCAACAACTACGCCACCGGCTCCAACCTGCTCAAGAAGGACGAGGACAACCTGCAGGGGGACGATGTCCGCGAGGGCCTGACCGGCGTCATCAGCGTCAAGGTGCCGGAGCCCCAGTTCGAGGGCCAGACCAAGACCCGGCTGGGCAACAGTGAGGTCAAGGGTATCGTCGAGGCGTTGATCAACGAGCGGCTCGCGACCCATTTCGCCGAGCATCCGGGAGACGCCAAGAAGATCGCTGCCAAGGGCATCGAGGCCGCCAGGGTGCGCGAGGCCACCCGCAAGGCCAAGGAGCTGGCCCGTCGCAAGGGCGCGCTGGACTCGGCGTCGCTTCCGGGCAAGCTCGCCGACTGCCAGGAGCGCGACCCCGCCCTGAGCGAGATCTTCCTGGTGGAGGGCGATTCGGCCGGCGGCTCGGCCAAGCAGGGGCGTGACCGGCGCAACCAGGCCATCCTGCCCCTCAAGGGCAAGATCCTGAACGTCGAGAAGGCGCGCTTCGACAAGATGCTGTCATCCCAGGAAATCCGCCTGCTGCTGACGGCTCTGGGCGCGGGCGTCAAGGACGAGTACAACTCCGAGAAGCTCCGCTACCACACGGTCATCATCATGACCGACGCGGACGTGGACGGCTCCCATATCCGGACGCTGTTGCTGACGTTCTTCTACCGTCAGATCCCCGACCTCGTGGAGAAGGGCTATCTCTATATCGCCCAGCCGCCCCTCTACAAGGTCAAGCGCGGCAAGCAGGAACGCTACCTGAAGGATGAGAACAGCCTCGAGGACTACCTGATCGAGAAGGGCACCGAGAACCTGCGCCTGCGGTCCGCGGAATCCAACGGGAACGGCGCCAACGGCCGCGAGGTCAAGGGCGCGGCGCTCCAGGCCTTCGTCAAGAAGGTGGTGCGGATGGACAAGCTGCTGCAGCTCATGGCCCGGAAGCACAAGGAACGCGCCCTGATCGAGGGATTGCTGCTGCAGGCCGACTTCAACGCCGAGCGGCTCAGGGACGAGGACGGCGTGAAGGCGCTCGCAAGCGACCTCGCCTCCTACGTCAATCTGCTGGCGCCGGAAATCGGGCCGATGGGCAGCGAGGTGGAGTTCGACCCTGAGCACAATTGCAGCAAGCTGGTTTGCAAGACCCGGTCCAACGGCAGTGGCATCCGTACCGTCATCGACCGGGATTTCCTGACCAGCCCCGAATATCGCGAGCTCAAACGGCTCCACGGCGAGTTGCTGGGCGCCGGACATTCGCCGTTCCTCCTGGAGGAAGGTGAACAAGTCAAGGCCGCGGCGGACGGTGCGCGCGCCAGCGAACTCGGTTCCCACAAGGCCCTGCTCGATTTCGTCATGGAGCGGGGCAAGAAGGGACAGTACATTCAGCGGTACAAGGGTTTGGGCGAGATGAACCCGGATCAGCTCTGGGAGACCACCATGGACCCCCAGTCCCGGGTGCTGCTGCAGGTCCGCATCGAGGACGGCGTCGAGGCCGACGATATCTTCTCCACGCTCATGGGAGACCACGTGGAGCCCCGCCGGAAGTTCATCGAGGACTACGCGCTGACGGTGCGCAACCTCGATATCTAGTGGCCTGTATGAAGCGACAGACGTCGGCGCCGCCAGTTTCCTGCCTGCCGGTATGGTGTCGCACGCAATTTCCCAGTTGAGCCTCGCGCATGGAAGCCGGAACGAGACAACAGAAGGTCCCCGTCTACATCGAGGACGAGATGCGTCAGTCCTACGTGGACTACGCCATGAGCGTCATCGTGGGGCGGGCGCTGCCGGACGTGCGCGACGGCTTGAAACCCGTGCATCGGCGCGTGCTCTACGCCATGCACGACATGGGCAACTACTGGAACAACCCCTACCGCAAGTCCGCCCGGGTCGTGGGCGACGTCATCGGCAAGTACCATCCGCACGGCGACGCCGCCGCCTACGACGCCATCGTCCGCCTCGCCCAGGACTTCTCCATGCGCTACTGCCTGGTGGACGGGCAGGGCAACTTCGGCTCCATCGACGGCGACCCCCCCGCGGCCATGCGCTACACGGAAATCCGCATGGCGCGCATCGCGCAGGAGCTGCTCGCCGACATCGACAAGGAGACGGTCGACTTCCTGCCCAACTATGACGACTCCCTGGAGGAGCCGTCGGTGCTGCCGTCGCGGCTGCCCAACCTGCTCATCAACGGGGCGTCGGGCATCGCCGTGGGCATGGCCACCAACATCCCGCCGCACAACCTGAGCGAGGTCATCGACGGCCTCATCGCGCTGGTGGAGCGGCCCGGACTCACCATCGACGAGTTGATGGAGTACATCCCCGGCCCCGACTTTCCCACCGGAGGGTTCATCCACGGGCGCGAAGGCATCAGCCAGGGATACAAGACCGGGCGGGGAAGCGTGCAGATGCGCGCGCGGGTGTCCACCGAGACCGTCAAGCGTACGGGCAAGGAGCAGATCATCGTCTCCGAAATCCCGTACATGGTGAACAAGACCCGGCTCCTGGAGCAGATCGCCAACCTGGTCAACGACAAGAAGATCGAGGGCATCGCCGACCTCCGCGACGAGTCCGACCGCGACGGCATGCGAATCGTGATAGAGCCCAAGCGGGACGCCGTGCCGCAGATCGTCATCAACGCCCTGTACAAGCACACGAGCCTGCAGGAATCCTTCGGCGTCAACATGCTCGCCATCATCGAGGGCCGCCCCAAGCTCCTGAACCTGAAGGAGATCCTGGAAGCGTTCCTCGAGCACCGCCGGGAAACGGTCACGCGCCGCACCGCCTACGACCTCAGGAAGGCCGAGGAGCGGCTGCACATCCTCGAAGGCCTGAAGGTCGCCCTGGATTACCTCGACGAGGTCATCAAGCTGATCAGGGAGTCACCCGACCCCCGATCCGCCAAGGAGGGGCTCATGGCCGGAGCCTTCGCCGGGACGGCAGCGCCCGACCCCAGCCTCCAGCTCTCGGATGCCCAGGCCCAGGCCATCCTGGAAATGCGCCTGCAGCGGCTCACGGGGCTCGAACGCGACAAGATCATCGAGGAGCATCGGACCGTCGAAGCTACCATTGCAGAGCTTCGCGGTATTCTTGCCGACGAGCAGAAGGTTTACGCCATCGTCGTGGACGAGCTCCGGGAGATCAAGGAGGCCTACGGCGACGGGCGCCGCACCGCAATTGTCGACAGGGCCGAGGAGATTTCCATCGAGGACCTCATCGTGGAGGAGGACATGGTGGTCACCGTGTCCCACGAGGGGTACATCAAGCGTAACCCGATCACGCTCTACCGCGCGCAGAACCGCGGCGGCAAGGGCAAGGTGGGCGCCACGACGAGGGACGAGGACTTCGTCGAATCCCTGTTCGTCGCCTCCACCCACTCCCACATCCTGTTCTTCACCACCATCGGCAAGGTCTACCGCATCAAGGTCCACGAGGTGCCGCAGGCCAGCCGCTCCGCCAAAGGCCGGCCGGTGGTGAACCTGCTGCAGCTCCAGGAGGGAGAGAAGGTCTCGGCGTTCCTGCCCGTGCGGGAGTTCGAGGAGGGCCGCTACGTCATATTCGCTACGCGCAACGGGCTGGTGAAGAAGACCGACCTGATGGCCTACTCGAGCCCCAGGGCCACCGGCATCCGCGCCATCGCGCTGGACGAGAGCGACTCGCTCATCGAGGTCAGTCTTACCGACGGCGACCAGGACATCCTGCTGTCCACCATGGACGGCCAGTCCATCCGCTTCAAGGAGGAGCAGGTCCGTCCCATGGGTCGCGACACCATGGGCGTCATCGGTATCCGGCTCGAGGAGGACGACGCCGTGGTGAGCATGGAGGTGCTGCATCCCGGCGCGTCGATCCTCACCGTGGCTGACAAGGGCATGGGCAAGCGCACCGGCATCGACGAGTACCGGGCTCAGGGCCGTGGCGGCCGGGGCCTCATCACCATGAAGACCACCGAGCGGACCGGCCGCGTGGTGGGCGTGCAGCAGGTGGTGGACGAGGATCAGCTGATGCTGATCACCGACGGCGGCAAGATCATACGGCTGCGCATCGGCGACATCCGCGTCATCGGCCGGAACACCCAGGGCGTCCGCCTCATCGACCTCGACAACGGCGAGCGGGTCGTCTCCCTCACCCGGCTGGCCGAAGATGACAGCTAGGACACTGGCCTCTCCGGACTCCCGCAATGTCCATTGGCATCATAGGCGCCGGGGGCTGGGGCACGGCCCTGGCGGCACTGCTATGCAGGAAGCACGAGGACGTCGCCCTGTGGTGCCACTCCGAGGAAACCCTCGCGCGGATTCAGGAAACCGGCGAGAACGCCGTCTACCTGCCTACCGTCAAGCTCCCTGACCGCCTCCGGGTCACCGCTTCCCTGGAAACCGCGGCCGCCGGCCGGGACCTGCTGATCTGCGTGACTCCGTCCCACTTCCTGCGCGAGGTCATGACCCGGGCGGCGCCGTTCGTGACGCCCGAGACCATCGTCGTCTGCGGCTCCAAGGGAATCGAGGAGGCGACCCTGATGACCATGGGCGACGTTCTGGCGGAGGTCCTGGGTAACCCGCGGCGGCACGCGTTCCTGTCCGGACCGACCTTCGCCCTGGAAGTGGCGCAGGGGCAGCCGGCCGCCATCACGGTAGCGAGCGCCGATCCCGGCGTGGCGCGCGACGTGCAGGAGAGCCTCGGCTCCCCCGAGTTCCGGGTCTACTCGTCAACGGACGTGGTGGGCGTCCAGATGGGTGGCGTGATCAAGAACGTCATAGCCATCGCCGCGGGCGTGAGCGACGGGCTGGAGCTCGGGCACAATGCCCGGGCCGCGCTCATCACTCGCGGACTCGCCGAAATGACCCGTCTGGCCGTGAAGATGGGCGCCGACCCGGTGACCCTCGCCGGCCTCCCGGGGCTCGGCGATCTCGTGCTCACCTGCACCGGCCAGTTGAGCCGCAACCGCAAGGTCGGCTTCGAGCTCGGCCAGGGACGTTGGCTTGCGGACATAGTGGCGGAGACCCGGATGGTCGCCGAGGGCGTCCGCAACACCCGCACCGTCCACCTCCTGGCACAGCGGTACGGCGTCGAGATGCCCATAGTCGAGCAGATGTACCGCGTCCTCTACGAGGACAAACCCCCCATCCAGGCCGTCCGCGACCTCATGGGCCGCACCCAGAGGGCGGAGGCGGACTGAGTCGGGACGGCTTGAACCCGCCCCTGGACTTCTTCATCGGCTCTTGTCGGCAAAACCAAGCGTTTTTCCCGGGTTCGCGCGGTGCCTTCGGCAAATTGACAAGCCAACCCCCGTATGCTTGAAAGATGTAACCGAAGAATGAGGGTGCGGAAATGAAACGGACGTATCAACCGAGCAATCTTAGGCGAAAGAGAACCCACGGTTTCTTCGC
>JAJDTQ010000241.1 GCA_022827045.1 Candidatus Binatia bacterium | reverse complement strand
ACGGCCTGCATCTGCCAGACCTCGTAGTCGGTCCAGTGGTAGAGGCGCACGGCCTCGACGCCGTCCCCCACGTAGTCAAGGAAGTCCTCGAAGATGCGCTCCTCGTCCTCCGGGCCGCGGGCCAGGAACCTGACAAACTGGTCCCGCGCTCTGTCCCAACAGCCGATGAGGTAGACGTGGGGCGGGATGGTGGGGTGGACGTCGTCGGCGGTCTCGAAGTCGAAATAGAGGAGCCGCCTGGCGCGGGGGATGCGCAGCTCGCGGCCGGGCCTGGGGACGGGCTGTCCGGTCCTGTAGCTCTGCGCCACGTGATAGGCGGCGGGGCCGTGGTGCGGACCCAGGATCTCGTCGATCTCTTCGGGCGAGCGGCTCCACAGATCATCGACGCGGCGGATTCCCGCGGCCCTGAGTTTCGCCCGTTCCGGAGCCTTCACCACGGCCAGCAGCACCAGGTCCCGGCGCTCCTGCACCAGCCTGTTCCCGTATATGCGCCAGGGGGAGTCGGTGACGTCCGGGGGCCGCCTGGTCTCGGGCTGCTCCACGGGCCCGTCCCGCAGACCGGCCCAGCGGGACGCCACCTCGCCGATCCGGTCCCCGAAGCCCGCGACACCCAACCGCTGGACCTCATCCCGCAGCGCCACGGCCACGTGGCTCGGCGTGTAGCCCTGGATCGCGCCGACGGTGCGGTTGTAGAGGGCCGCCTGGAGCGCGAACCCGTCCCTGAGCTTGCGCGCCCGCTTTATCTCGATGACCCGGTAGTGGTAGGGCCCCAGGTCCGAGCCGTGGCTGTCGTCGCGCACCAGCAGATCGCCCCGGCCGTAGACGTCGCGGCCGAGGTCCCAAAGTTGCGGCTGGTGAATGGCGGGGACGCCCTCCATCATGGCCCGGAGGGTGCGGACCAGGGCCCCGTGGCCGAAGTCGGGGCGGATCGCCAGGGCGTCGGGATAGTGCGCGGCCACCCAGGCGTCCTCGTGCTCCGCGCCGCGGCGGTAGCGCATCTGCTCGTAGCGGCCGACCTCGTGGACCGCCTCGGACTTGGGCGCGTGGAATTGGCACCAGATCCAGAACGGGTCCCGCAGCACCTTGTCGACCAGCGACGGGCTGAAGCGGGACCTTCGGTGGATCCTCTCGCCGGCGGTGGCGCGGTCGAGAAACGCGCGCAGCCGCACCTCCGGCCCCTGGAGCGGCAGCGTCAGCTGAATGCGGGCTTCTCCTTGGGATAGTGGGCTTCCATGGCGGAGCGGTAACGCTCCATGATGCCGCGGTTGAGCTCCAGCGGCGGCTGCTGGTCGTCGGGCAGGAGTGGACGGTACTCCACGCCGCCGATCTCTTCCCTGAACGTTTCCTTGGCCTGCGCCACCAATTGCGGATCCATCAGGAGGTCGATGGCCGAGGCGGCCATGGTCTTGGCCCCGGCTACCGCTCCCTTGTGGGCCACCGAGGTCGCCAGGGAGACACCCGCGCCCCAGTGGTGGTAGGCGATGCCCGGGATGTTGGACGGGAAGTTCACCACCCCCGACGGCACGACCCAGCAGACGTCGCCGGAGTCGTTGGCGGACACAGACTGCACCGCTTCGCGAAGCTGCGCCACCTGCGTGGGCATTCCCGTGGCCTTGACGTTGACCTTGTTCTGGAGGTCGGTGACGAGCTTTTGCTCGGCCTCGCTCCACTCCGGCATGCCCACGGCGTCGATGTTCCTCTGGATCACCTCCGCCAGGGTACGGTTGCAGCGGGTGGGCGCCACCGCGCTCAGCACGTTGACCGAGTATGAGGTGTCGGTCATGGTGGCCGCCCCCTGGGCGATGCGCTTGGCCTTCTCGAAGAGGGCCCGCGCCCGCTCCGCGGTGGCTTCCCGGAAGAACCACCAGATGGTGGAGGTGTTGGGGATGACGTTGGGTTGGTCGCCGCCGTTGCTGATGACCCGGTGGCTGCGCTGGGAAGGTTCGAGGTGCTCCCTGAGCTTGTCCCAGCCGATGTCCATCAGGACCGCGGCGTCCAGCGCGTCCCGCGCGTTCCAGGGGGAGGTGGCGGCGTGGGCGCTCTCGCCCTTGAAGGTGAACTCCGCGGAGATGAGCGCGTATTGCCGCAGGCCGTACACGGTTCCCAGGTTGGACCCGATGTGGTCGTGCAACGCCACGTCCACGTCCTTGAAGTAACCGTCGCGCACGAAATACGGGCGGCTCACGAGCTGCTCCTCGGCGGGAGCGCCGTAGACCCGCAGCGTCCCCTCGATGCCGAACTGCTCCATGGTCTTCTTGACCGCCACCGCCGCGCCGACCATCACCGCGGCGTTGACGTTGTGCCCCTCGGTGTGTCCCGGCGCACCGTCCACGATGGGTTTCTGTTCGGTCACGCCCGCCATCTGCGAGCTGGACGGCGTGGCGTCGAACTCCGTGTGCAGCGCCACCACCGGTTTGCCCGACCCGTAGGTGGCGATGAATGCGGTGGGGATCCCTGAGATGTTCCATTCGATCTCGAAGCCAGCCTGTTCCAGGATCTCGGTCATGAGCCCGGTAGTACGGAACTCCTGCATCCCCAACTCGGCGAAATAGAAGATGTTGTCGCCGAGCAGCGCGATATTGTTCCCGTTCTCCTCCACGGCGTCCATGGCGAACTGTTTCTGTTTTGAATCCTGCATGTTTCCTCCCTCGGGCTTGGCGGGTTGCCCGGCTGGCAGCCCGTGCGGACCGATGTCCCGAGATCATATTACACGGCGCCCGGCGAGTCGAGGGACGGGTCTCGATAGTGGGTGTTTGACCCCCTTGATTAACGGTCTTCCTTGATTGGCCTTGACTTTCGGAGTAAAAGGTCTTCACAGGGCATCGTTCCGAAGGAGAGATGAACACCGAGGACCAAGCAGAGCATGAAACCGGAGCAGGACATGTATCGGGGCGGTAACCCTAGGGATGTCGCTGCATATACGGTCGTCGAGGCGGCCCGCTACATACGGATTCCACCACAGACGCTACGCGCGTGGGCGTCTGGCCAAGTATATCCTCAACACGTTGGTCGGGCCCCTTTTCGCGCCCTCATATCTGCCCCACAGAGCAATCCCCTACGCCTTTCTTTCAATAACGTCATCGAAGCATATACGTTGCGTGCCTTGAGAAGAAGGCATCAGGTTTCGATGGCGGCAGCCCGAACGGCGATGGATGTAGCCGAGCAGGTCTGTCATATTCAACGGCTATTGCTTTGCCCGGAATTACGTACCCATGCCGGCGAGTTATTTCTTGAGAAGTATGGCGAGTTGGTCAACCTAAACCGAGCAGGACAGATCGCCATTAAGCATATGCTCCATGACCATCTCAATCGGATTGAACTTGACGAGTTGCAGATACCCATCCGGCTCTATCCGGCTGAAAGCGGAACAAGAGTTATCGCGATGGACCCCCGGGTGGCTTTTGGCCGTCCGATTATTGCTCGTCGCGGCATTTCAACAGCAGCTATCGTTGACCGCATCAACGCCGGCGAAAGTGAGGAAGAAATCGCGGAAGATTATGGCCTGGAGACCGAAGAGGTGAAGGAAGCGCTCGTCTATGACCAAGCAGCCTAAGGTGTGATCTTCTTTACAGACCGCGATCTGGGGGCTACCTTCCCCCGAGAGATGCAGCGATGCGAAGTGGTGTCGGGCTTTTTCTCGTTGTAGGGAAAGTCTCTCACAGTGCACTCGCACACAACTTTGCCGCCAGCATTTCCCGTATTGAGCGCTTCGTAAAGAAGACTAGCCGTCCCTTCATTGCCAAGGTCTATCAAGCATCCGTTGAGCCACCTCCCGGTGCACCGAAGGCAGGACGTGTGGAGCTATGGCTGTCACAAGAAGACTGGTTAAGACTTACCAGTTGAGCCAACATGTTGTCAGATACTAGACAGCATCCTTGGTACAGAGCTTCGAACCGCCAGAAGTAGCAGAAGTAGAAACGGCCGCCCAGCATGTTGTGGGTGGCCGTTTCCGCGCCCCAAAGTCCGGCACCTTGCCTGCCGTTTCCCGACGTTATAAGGTCCCCTCCATGTCGTCGAATCGACCCGTCATCAAGGGTGCGGCCACGGCCCTCGCGCACACCCCGAGCATGGTCCGCTACGGCTCCAAGCCGTTTCGGGAAGCCAACGTCCGGCCAGAGTTCCTGGCGGAGTTGACCGGGGGGCTGTGGAGCTACGACGAGGCGTGCCGCTACCTGCCCAACCAGGTGTTCATCGGAAGCCAGGCGCCGGCCCGCCTGTGGGAGGTGGAGCAACCCTGGTTCGACAAGCTCGCCGACGCTGACGGCGTCGAGCCGCCCTTCGGGCACATCCTGGAGGAGCGGCGTTTCCTCGCGCTGTTGGCTTGCGCGGACCCTTTCAAGCACGTGCTGCTGCGGGAACGGTTCTGGGAGGAGATGGGCCCGGTGCTGAAATCCGCGCCGCTCACGGTACCCCTGGCCTCCAGGACGCCCGCGCTGCTCACCGATGCCCAGATGGATGCCGAGCTGGAGTCCTCGGACAGCCTTCCCCTCTTCGCCGGCGGCGAAGGCGCGCCCGTGGGAGTCGTGAAGACGGGCCACTCCGAGGACGAAGCGCTCTCGGCATCCGTGCTCCTGGAGAACCTCTCCTGCAAGGTCTCGGGCGCCCTGGCCGTGCACGAGCTGCTGAACCACGTGGACGGCCTGGGCCTGAGCGACGTCGACCTGGTGTTGAGCTGCTCGGAGGAGGCCGTCGGCGACCGCTACCAGCGCGGCGGCGGCAACATGGCCAAGGCCATCGCCGAGTTCGCCGGCTGCGAACTCGGAACCGGCATCGACATCAAGGACTTCTGCGCCGCGCCGATCCCCGCCATGGTGATCGGCGCATCGCTGGTGCAAAGCAGCGTATTCGAGAACGTGGTCGTGGTAGGCGGCGGTTCGCTTCCCAAGCTCGGGATGAAGTCCCTCTACCACCTGGAGCAGGGCATCCCCGTGCTGGAAGATGCGCTGTCCGCCGTGGCCGTGTGGATCGGCCGGGACGACGGCCACAGCCCGACAGTGAACCTTCAAGCGGTCGGCCGCCATCCGGTCAAGGCCGGCGCCGCCCTCGACAAGCAGTTCCGGGAGCTTGTCCTGGAG
Organism: Candidatus Binatia bacterium; assembly: GCA_022827045.1. Next base: position 26,034 of record JAJDTQ010000241.1, on the reverse strand, counting down.
CCGTTGCGGCGGCTGGAATGGGGCGTCGACCGGCTCGACCGGGTCGTCACCGAGCTGCACAACCCGGACATTACGGTTTCCGCCAAGGCCGGCGACGTAGCCGCCCGCAACTACAAGATGATGGCCGCCATGCTTGCCGTGGCCAAGGAGATCGACCGGAGCGACATCGCCGGCTTCGCCCGCGCCAAGGGGGTATGCGGCTACGCCCCCACCCAGGGGCACATCGCCTCCGGTTTCGTATACGTGCCCCACGCGCTCCGGGAGATGGCCGCCGGGGATATCCGGAACTGCCTGCTGGTTGCGAGGGCGAGCCTGTTCCTGGGACAGATGACCGAGCTGACGGACGGCATGTCGGTGTTGATCGAACGGAACGGGGCATAGCCGAGGCGCGTGTAACCCATTGAATTCAGTTGCATTTCACGCGAAGGTGCGTTAGTTCAAGAATTGACACCCTAAAGAAGGAGAACTCCCATGTCGGCACAACCCATTACCCTCAACGGCAAGAAGCTGATCATCCTCGGGGAGCGGGACGGGGTCCCCGCCCCGGTCATCGAGCAGGCCATCGCGGGACTGGGAGGCGAGGTCGCGTACGCCGCCACCCAGTGCTTCGTCTGAACAGCCGCTGGGGCCATGGACCTTGAGGATCAAGGTCGAATCAAGGAACTCGCGGAAGAATACGGAAAGGACGGCATCGTCGTGCTGCTCGGTGCTCCAACAACCGAGAGCAGCCAAGTCCAGTTCGAGACCGTCACCACCGGCGACCCCTCCTACGCCGGACCCCTGGCCGGCGTGGAACTCGGCCTCCCGGCCTACCACGTCTTCGAGCCCAACGTGAAAGCCGCCATCGACCCCGACCAGTACGCCGAAAACATCGAGATCCTGGAGATGGGGTTAGAGGCGGAGGCGATCGTGGACGCGCTGGTGGGGATGCGGGCGGGGTAGACCGCGCAGAGGAGATCAGGGGTGTGCCCGACGGCGCCGCTCGGTTCCCGTGCGCGCGAACGCCGGCCACAAGACCGCCGATGAGTGCTCGCGGTTGAGGATGCCGTCATGCCGGCGTTGAGCCGATTGGCTGTTACGAAGGCGCTCGCGTCCGTCATCCTGATCATGGGGCTGTCGCAGATGGCGGGTTTCGTCTTCGACCTCCGCCCATTGCGCGCCATCGGCGCGGTTTCCGCGATAACGCCTCTGCCGAAGGTCTTTGCCGATGTGGATGGCGTTGAGACATTCGCCTCAAGGTTCACCCTCGAATTCACCAGACCCGACGGCAGGAACGACCGGCTGGAGATCACTCTGATCCCGCCGTTCCCGAAAATGCAGATTCTGACGCTCGAAGAAGTGCTGAACGGAAAGCGGCCCCTGCTCCCCTACGCAGAGACCGCATAACTCGAAGGAGGTTCCCATGCGTTTCCTTCTCGCCACTGTGGCGGCGGTTCTTCTCTTGTATGCCCCGACCCTGGCCTGCGACGATCACCATGGCAAGTGCGAACTGGAAGCGTGGCGCGGATACAAGACGGGGCCGTATGTGACCATCGAGGGTAGCGCGACCTGCGATACAGGCCACATGATTGTCCGCCTGTATGACGGGGACAAGTTCCTTGCAATGGCCGACGGGTATGTCGAGGGGCACGCTGTAAAGCGATAGCGACCAACGTTTCCGCGTACTCGAATCTCAAGATCAAGTACAGCATCAAACCCTAGGGGAAGAGACCATCATGCCCAAGCCGAGGCGCGAGAAGGAGCCGTTGCCGGAGCCCCGCACCATCACCATGCCCCCGTGTGAGTACCAGCCGAGCAAGGCCGAATTGGAAGCCGAGCACGACATGCCCGGAGCGGACACGGGGACGGTGCGGCGGGCGTTCTTCCGACCCTACCACGTCAAGACCGAGGAGTGCTGATGGTCGATCCGATATTCCTTGTCCTATTGAATTCAGTCGTCAACAAACTCACGACCAAAGACGCCTATGCGCTTTTGACGAGTTGGAAGCGATCGGGGATGGCCGGGAAGAATCCGTATTGAGTCCTCAAGAACCTCCTCAACTGCGCAAGTCCCTTCCAGCCATCCACGATCTGATAGTGAAGCACCACCCCGATATCTTCTGAGATTGTGACTATTGGCTATAATTCCCTTCGCAAACGCTGTTTGCATCGACACCCCCGGGAGACACGATGGCCAACCACATAGACGGACCGCTCTACTACGAACGCATGGGTCGCACCGGGCCCGTGATGGCGTTCATCCATCCGAACCCGATGGATCAGTCGTGCTGGATCTTCCAGATGGCGCACCTGTCGACTTGGTACCGGTGCATCGCCATCGACATCCCGGGGTACGGGAGGTCGCCGAAGGCCGGGGCGGGGCTGACCATGGATGACATGGCGGAGGCGTGCTGGGAGGCCATCGACGACGCGATGCCCGGGGAGGCCGCCATCCTGGTAGGTTCTTCGGTGGGATCGGCCATCGCCCCCTACATGTATCACCAGCGGCCCGACCGTACGAAGGCGATAATCCTGTCGGGCAAGGGGTATTCGACCGATAAGAGCAACTTCCAGCGGCGCATCGAAACCTACCGCGCCAACGGCATCGGCTTTCGCTGGAGGTACACCTTCGAGGACCTGAGCCCGGCGTTCCGTGCCACTCCGCTGGCCCATTTCTTCGCAGACCTGTTCACCGAACGCAACGAGTTCGCGGACGTGGACACGATCTGTCACCAATTCGGGGCGCTCCAGGAACAGGAGCCCGAGGGCCATTACTCCGGCATCGCCTGCCCGGTCATCATCCTCACCGGCAGCGAGGACAACGCCCATCCACGCTCGTTCGCCCTGCAGGAACAAATACCGGGCTGCGAGCTGAAAGTGTTGCCCGGCGCGGGACATGCCTGCCAGATCGAGCAGCCCTGGCTGTTCGACCGTTTCCTGATCGAGTTCCTCGCCAGGCACGGCCTGTTTCCCGGAGACCGCACTTGATATTCGGACAGAACTGTCCTAAGAGATTGTCATGCAGTTTCGTTATCCAGCCAGACTCCAAGCCGACCCTTCGGGGGAAATCGTGGTCTCTTTCCGGGACTTCCCCGAGTGTCTCACGTCCGGCACTGACCAAGCGGCAGCGCTTATTGAAGCGCGTGACGCACTTGAAGAAGCCGTCGCTGGCCGCGTTGACGACGACGAGCCGATCCCAACGCCGAGCCGACGACGTACCGGCGAACATCTGATCGCTGTACCGCCCGATATGGCAGCAAAGGCCGCCTTCGTGCTCGCGTTACGCGCCAGCGGTCTGTCGCGCAACGCATTTGCACAGCGTCTCGGCGTCGACGAGAAAGTCGTACGCCGGATGCTCGATCCACGGCACCACACGGCCGCCAACCGGATTCACAAAGCGCTACGCGTCCTCGGCCGGGAACTCGTCGTCGAGTCTCACGCGGCATGACGTGACCGGTTCAGCGGCACAGCTTGGGGGCACATCATGGCCAACCACATAGACGGACCGCTCTACTACGAACGCATGGGTCGCATCGGGCCGGTGATGGCGTTCGTCCATCCAAACCCGATGGATCAGTCGTGCTGGATCTTCCAGATGGCACATCTGTCGACGTGGTTCCGGTGCATCGCCATCGACATTCCGGGGTACGGCCGGTCGCCAAAGGCCGGGGCCGGTCTGACCATGGATGACATGGCGGCGGCGTGCTGGGAGGCGGTGGACGACGCTTTTCCCGGAGAGACCGCCATCCTGGTGGGCTGCTCGGTGGGATCGTCCCTCAGTCCCTACATGTACCACCAGCATCCCGACCGGACGGCGGCGATGATCCTTTCGGGAACGGGGTACACGCCCGAGAAGGCGTTCGCCGCCCGGCGCATCGCCGCCTACGGCGCCAAGGGCATCGGCTATCGCTGGGCCTACACGTTCGAGGATCTGAGCCCTGCATTTCGCGTGACGCCGATGGCGCATTTCTTCGCCAACCTGTTCGCGGAACGCAACGATTTCGCGGATGTCGATACCATCCTCCACCAGTTTCGAGCTATGCAGGCGCCGGAGCCTGAAGGCCATCACTCGGGCATCTCCTGTCCGGTCATCATCCTGAGCGGCAGCGAGGACAACTCCCACCCCACCGCGGCCGCGCTGCAGGAACGCATACCCGGTTGTGAGATGAAGGTCCTGCCCGGCGCGGGGCACGCCTGCCAGATTGAGCAGCCTTGGCTGTTCGATCGCTTCATGATCGAGTTCCTCACCAAACACGGTCTGTTTCCCGAGAGCCCGAAGCCGGCCGTTCCCGGCTTTTGAACCGGAGCGGGCGGAGCCACGGGATACCGTTCATCCCTTGAATCCCCTCCGACCGCGCCCTTTCCAACCTTCCCGGGTTCCCGCGACGAACAGCCGGCCGCCGTCCGAAACCTCCGGGCCTGCGCGGTTAGACAACAAAATGTGGTATGCTAGCCTGTTAAACAACCACATGTAGTGCGTTGACCTTTGTGTCAGTGCACCACCAATTAACCGTCCATACCCTTGGGAGGCCTCGGACATGCTTGAAGAATCCGCAAGGCATCGCCCCGGAATATCCACCCGAACGCCGGTCATCCTCCTCTCCGTCCTGCTGCTGCTGGGCGTTTCCTCCGCCTACGCTGCCAAGAACACCCTCCAGCGGGGCAACGGCGCGGAACCCGAGACCCTGGACGTGCACAAGTCGTCCGGAGTTCCCGCTGCCGGCATCCAGCGCGACCTCTTCGAGGGGCTCGTGGCGGAAGCCGCGGACGGTTCCCTGATCCCGGGCGTGGCGGAGAGCTGGACCCTGGGCGACGACGGCAAGGTCTACACGTTCCGCCTGCGCAAGAACGCCAAGTGGTCCAACGGCGATCCGGTCACGGCTCACGACTTCGTCTTTGCATTGAGGCGGGGTGTGGATCCGGCGGTGGGCTCTGGCTACGCCTTCATCCTCTGGCCCATCGCCAACGGCGAGGAGATCACCAAAGGCAAGGTCAAGGAACTGGACCGGCTCGGGGTGGAAGCCGTTGACGCGCACACCCTGAAGGTGACCCTGAAGGCGCCGACGCCCTACTTCATCGGCATGCTCACGCACCCTCACGCGTATCCCGTGCATCCCAAGACGCTGGAGCGCCACGGAGACAAGTGGACCCGGGCCGGCAACCTGGTCTCCAACGGCGCCTACCGTCTGACCGAATGGGTGCCCCAGAGCCACATCCGCCTGGAGCGCAACCCGCACTATTGGGACGCGGCCAACGTGCGTATCGAAGCGGTGGTCTTCCACCCCACGGAGAACACGAGCACCGAGCTCAAGCGGTTCCGAAGCAACGAGTTGGACATCACCTATGACGTGCCCCCCGACCAGATCGCGTGGGTGGAGAAGAACCTCGCCGATCAGTTCCACAACACCGCTTATCTCGGCACCTACTACTACGCCCTCAACCTGACGAAAGCGCCGTTCCGCGACCGGCCGGGACTGCGCAACGCACTGGCCATGACGATCGACCGGGAAATCCTCACCGGCAAGGTCACCAAGGGCGGCGAAATCCCCGCCTACGCCTGGGTCCCTCCGGGCGTCAATCGGTACGCGGGAGCCACGGTGCCCTGGAAGGGACTGTCCAAAGCCGAGCGTCTCGCTCGGGCCAAGAAGCTCTACGCCGAAGCGGGATACTCGAAGGACAACCCTTTGAAGGTGCAGATCCTGTACAACACCAGCGACAACCACAAGCGCATAGCCATCGCCATCTCGGGAATGTGGAAGAAGGCCTTGGGCGTGCAGACCGAGCTCTTCAACCAGGAATGGAAGGTCTACCTGACGACCCGGAAGGCCAGGCAGTTCGACGTGCTCCGGGCCGGCTGGATCGGCGACTACAACGACGCCAACACCTTCCTGGAGCTGCTCAAGGGCGACGTGGGCACCATGAACCCCGCGGGGTACGGCAACTCCGAGTACGACGCGCTCATGCGCAAGGCGGAGATCGAAACCGACCTGGAAGTACGGGCGAAGCTCATGCAGAAAGCGGAGAGCATCCTGCTGAAGGACCTCCCCATCATCCCCATCTACCACTACACGACCCAGCACCTGGTGAGCCCGCGGGTCAAGGGGTGGAAGGACAATGTCATGGACGTGCACCCGACGCGGTATCTGTCGCTCGTGCCCTGATCGGCCGGGGTCCTTCCCACAAGGCCCGCCGGAGACCGTGGACCTCCCTTGTGGACCTATGTGATACGGCGGTTGGCGTCGGCCGTGCCGACGCTGTTCATCATCATCGCCATCGCATTCTTCATGATCCGCTTGGCGCCGGGCGGACCCTTCGACCGTGAGCGGGTGGTGCCGCCCGAGATCTCGGCCAACCTGAACCGGGTCTACCATCTCGACGAGCCGCTGCCGCAACAATTCGTCCGCTACCTCAAGGGCCTCGCGCGCGGGGACTTCGGCCCGTCCTTCAAGTACCGCGACTTCACCGTCACCGAGCTGATCGCCGCCGGCTTTCCGGTTTCGCTCAAGATCGGCTTGTGGGCCATGGCCGTGGCGGTTCTTGCCGGGGTCGGTCTTGGCGCCTGGGCCGCCCAGCACCGCAATTCCGTGGCGGACCACCTGGTCATGGGCGTCGCCATGACCGGCATCGCGGTGCCCAACTTCGTGGTGGCGCCGCTGCTGTCGCTGGTCATCGGCGTCTACCTCAACCTCCTGCCCGTGGGCGGTCTGGGCGATGGCGGCGTGCGCCACCTACTGCTGCCGGTGATCTCCCTGGCGCTGCCGCAGGTGGCCTACATCGCGCGGCTGTCCCGGGGCAGCATGATCGAGGTGCTGTCCGCCGACTACATCCGCACCGGCCGCGCCAAGGGGCTGACGCAACGGCGCATCGTCTTCCGCCACGCCCTCAAGAACGCGCTCACCCCGGTGGTCTCCTACCTCGGGCCGGCCACCGCCGCCATCGTCACCGGCTCCGTGGTCATCGAGCAGATCTTCGGCATCCCGGGCCTCGGCCGCTACTTCGTCCAGGGCGCCCTCAATCGCGACTACACCCTGGTGATGGGGGTCGTGGTCACCTACGGCTCCCTGATCATCGTCCTCAATCTCGCGGTGGACCTGTTGTACGGGGTCCTGGACCCGAGGGTGCGCTCCCATGGATAGCCCCGTGACGCACCCGGAAACCCGGTGGAGCACCGCGGCCGAGGGCCGCAGTCCCTGGCGCGACGCCGCCGCGCAACTGCGACGGAACCGCGGCGCCATGGCCGGATTGGTCACCCTCGGCGTCCTCGCCGTCCTCGCGATCGCCGTGCCGATGCTCTCGCCCTACGCCATCGATGAGATCTTCTGGGACGCCATCGGCACCGGCCCCAGCCTCGCCGGGGGACACCTGTTCGGCACCGACGCCAACGGCCGGGACCTCTTCCTGCGCACCCTGTACGCCGGACGCATTTCACTCGCCGTCGGGCTCGCGGCGTCGGTGGTCAGCGTTCTCGTAGGCATCGCGTGGGGCACCGTCTCCGGCTATTTCGGCGGCGTCACCGACTCCGTCATGATGCGGTTCGTGGACATCCTCTACGCCCTTCCCTTCATGTTCTTCGTCATTCTGCTGATGGTCTACTTCGGCCGCCACGTCGTGCTGATCTTCGTGGCCATCGGCATGGTGGAATGGCTCGACATGGCGCGGATCGTCCGCGGGCAGACCCTTTCCATCAAGCGCCGGGAGTTCGTCGAGGCGGCCAGGGCGATGGGCGCGCCGTCCATGTGGATTGTTCTTCGGCACGTCATTCCCAACGTCCTGGGACCGGTGGTGGTCTTCGCCACCCTCACCGTTCCCCGCGCCATCCTGTTCGAGAGCTTCCTGAGCTTCCTCGGCCTCGGCATCCAGGAGCCCATGACGAGCTGGGGGGTGCTGATCAGCGAGGGCGCGACCCAGATGGAAACCCAGCCGTGGACCCTGATTTTCCCGGCTACGTTCCTCGCTGCCACCCTCTTCAGCCTCAACTTCCTGGGCGACGGCCTGCGCGACGCACTGGACCCCAAGCAACGATAACCGAGTCGTCCTCTTCCGGAACGACCTCCCGAACCACAACATGGTCAGCCACGACCTCGAGGGCGATCGAATCGCGCTCACGGACGCTGGCCGGAAACGTAATGCCTCGCCAAACCGCCCTTGACCCCCCTCCCCATCGGAGTATGATGGCCGCAGTCGAGATCACAGGGTGTTTCATATTGTGTCAGGTCAAAAAGGAGGACCGACCATGACTTCACTGCGTGACAGAGAGTCGATGGCCGTCGCTTCACCGGAACCTGCATCTTCGAACTTCACCGGCGTGATCGACGGTACCCTGCAGCGACGGACGCTGCTCAAGATGATGGCGGTGGGCGCGGGAGCGCTCGCATGGCCGGCGGGAATGGCGTACGGCCAGAGCGGGGAGAAGGTGCTCCGTATCGCCATGACCTTGTCGGACATTCCGGTCACCACCGGACAGGCCAGCGGCGGCGCGGAGGGCGGCCGGTTCATCAACCGGTCCATCTATGACGCGCTGCTGACGTGGGACCTGTCCCAGGCCGACAAACCCTCGGGACTGCTTCCCAACCTTGCCACGAGCTGGTCGGTGGACCCCAAGAACCGGAACCGCTGGACCTTCAAACTGCGCAACGACGTCAAGTTCCATGACGGCAGCCAGTTCACGGCGCACGATGTCCTGTGGAACTTCGAAAAGTCCATGAACCCCAACGCGGCGCATTACGACCGGCTTCAGGCGCGGAACGCCGCCAACTGGCTGGTCAGCGTCAAGAGCGCCCGGGCGGTGGACGACTTCACCCTGGAAGTCACCACGAAACGGCCCAACGGCACCCTGCTCTACGAGCTGGTCAACATCTTCTACTCCAGTCCGCGGCAGTGGGAGAAGCTCGGCCGCGATTGGACCAAGGTCGCCTTCGAGCCGTCGGGCACGGGACCCTACCAGCTCGTGCTGCTGGTTCCGCGCAACCGAGCCGAGCTGGTGCGCAACGCCAACTACTGGAACAAGTCCATGGTGCCGCAGCACGACCGCATGGTCCTGCGCCCCATGCCGGACGCCAACACGCGGGTCTCGGCGCTGCTGTCCGGGCAGGTGGACCTGGTGGAGGCGCTGCCGCCGGACGCCGTCCCCACGGTGAAGGGGGCCGGCATGCAGGTGACCACCAACGTCTACCCGCACATCTGGCCCTACATGGTGAGTCATCTGAAGAGCTCGCCGTTCAGCGACATCCGCATCCGCAAGGCCGCCAACCTGGCCATCGACCGCGAAAACCTGGTGAAGTTCCTGGGCGGGCTGGCCGTGCCGGCGCAGGGGATGGTGACCCCGGACCATCCGTGGTTCGGCAACCCCACCTTCAAGGTCAAGTACGACCCGGACGGCGCCCGGAAGCTGATGGCGGACGCCGGCTACAGCAAGAGCAACCCCGTCAACGTCAACGTGACCATGTCCGCGGCCGGTTCCGGCCAGATGCAGCCGTTGCCCATGAACGAGTTCATCCAGGAGAACTTCCGCGACGTCGGCATCAACATGTCCCTCTCCACCGTGGACTGGGAAGCGTTGCGGTCGCGGCGTTTCGCGGGGGCCGAAGGGGACCTCAACAAGGGCGTCGACGCCATCAACTACAGTTGGTCGATCCAGTACCCGGTGTTCGGCCTCATCGGCCAGACCTATCACAGCGAGAACCGCGTCAAGGGTTACAACTGGGGCCACTTCTCCGACGCCAAGGCGGACCAACTCGCGCGGAACGCGCTGGACGCGTTCGAGACTAAGGAACAAAACAAGCGTCTCGGCGAGCTGCACTCCTACCTGGTGGACAACGCGGTGTGGGTGTGGGTAGTCCACGACATGAATCCCCGCGGACTGGCCGCCCACGTCAAGGGCTTCATCCAGGCACAGAGTTGGTTCCAGGACTTCACGCGGATCCGCATCGAGAGGTAGCGGGTGTTCCGTCCCGGAAATCCGTGCATGGACCTGCCGGTCGCTTTGGCCGCGCAACTCCATGCACGGATACCCGAGGCGGCACGCTAGCCTTGGACGCATAGCCGATGCTCTGGTATGTGGTGCGGCGGTTGGCGTACGTCCTGCCGATTCTGCTCGGCGTATCCATCGTCTGCTTTTCCCTGCTCCATCTGGCCCCCGGCGACCCGCTGACGGCGGTCATGCCGGAGTTCGCATCCGATCAGGTCATCGAGCAGATCAAGCGCTCCTACGGCTTCGACAAGCCGGTGCCGGTGCAGTATCTGCTCTGGCTCTTCAACGTACTGAGCGGCGATCTGGGGCTGTCGCAGGTGGCCAACCGGCCGGTGTTGGACGAGATCGTCCCCGCCATGGTCAATACGTTCCAGCTCGCCGCCTTCGGCATTGGCCTGAGCCTCCTGGGCGGCATCGGGCTGGGCCTTCTGGCGGGCTACACCCGCCAACTGGTCACCGACCGGGCCATCACCACCACGGCCATCATCGGCGTGTCGGTGCCGCACTACTGGGTCGGGCTGGTGCTGATCGCCATCCTCGCCGTGACGCTGGGCCTTCTGCCGGCCATGGGCAAGGCGCCCCCCAGCCCCGGCTTCGGGCTGGACGACATCCGCCACATGATCCTGCCGGGGGTCACCCTGGCGCTCATCCCCACGGGCATCATCGCCCGTAGCGTCCGCGCGACGGTCATCGACGTGCGCAAGCAGGAGTTCGTCCAGACGCTGCAGGCCAACGGGCTGCCGCCCCGGCGGACGTTCCTTCACGTCATCAAGAACGCCTCCCCCACCGTGCTGGCCATCATCGGCATCCAGTTGGGCCATCTGGTAGGCGGCTCGATCCTGGTGGAGACGGTCTTTGCCTGGCCCGGCACCGGCTATCTCCTGAACAATGCCATCGCCTACCGCGACATCCCCGTGCTTCAGGGCACCATCCTGGTGCTGGCCACGTTCTTCGTGATGTTGAACTTCCTGGTGGACCTGGCACAGCCGTTTCTCGATCCGCGCATGACGCGGCAGTGAAGAAGGGACATGAGCACCCCCGCAACCTATGCCGGCGAGGCGCCGGCCCGGATAGTCGAGCCGCACAAGCGCATCCAGCGCACCTACTGGCAGGCGGCGCGCCGGCGGCTCCTGCACGATCCGGTGTCCATGGGGTGCCTGGGCATCCTGTCCCTGATCATCACGGCGGCGATCCTTGCGCCCTGGATCACTCCCTACGACCCCTATACTTCCAGCATCGTCAACCGGCTGAAACCGATCCTGACTCCTGGGTTCGTCCTGGGTACGGACGAGCTCGGACGAGACATGCTCACCCGGCTGATCTATGGCGGACGGATTTCCCTTCTCATGGGCCTGCTGCCCATCTTCATCGCCACTCTCGCGGGCAGCATCCTCGGCATCGTCGCCGGCTACTTCGGCGGCAAGACCAACATGGTGATCATGCGCGTGGCGGACATCTTCTTCGCGTTTCCGTCGGTGCTGCTGGCGGTGGGGCTCGCCGGCGCCCTGGGGGCGGGGGTGGTCAACGTCCTGATATCGCTTTCGCTGGTCTTCATACCGCCCATTACACGGGTGGCTGAAGCCGCCACCACGCAGATCCGCGCTCAGGACTTCGTCGAGGCGGCCCGCGCCACCGGCGCGTCCGCGCCGCGGATCATCATCGGCCATGTGCTCACCAACGTCTCCAGCCCCATCCTCACGTACTCGTCGAGCCTCATCGGCCTCTCCATCGTCCTGGCCTCCGGCCTGTCATTCCTCGGCCTCGGCATATCCCCGCCCCTGGCGGACTGGGGGCTGATGCTGAACACGCTGCGCCAGTCCATTTTCCTGGCGCCGGTGAACGCGGTGCTGCCGGGCGCGATGATCCTGATCGCCTCGGTCTGCTTCAACCTCCTGAGCGACGGCCTCCGCACCGCAATGGATGTCAAGCCGTGAACACGCCCGTTGAACCGTCCGGAACCGTGGCGACGGATCCGGCCGCCGACGGCCGTCCGATCCTCGGCGTCAGCGGGCTCCGGAAGTACTTCCGGCTGAGGGGCGGCTCGGGGGGCGTAGGACCGGCGTATGTGCAGGCGGTCGACGACATCAGCTTCACGGTGGCCGCGGGCGAGACCCTGGGCGTGGTGGGGGAGTCCGGCTGCGGCAAGTCCACCACGGCCCGGCTGCTCATGCGCCTGATCGAGCCGGATGACGGCGAGATCCTGCTGGACGGCCGGGACGTCGGCGGCCGGGACGGCATGTCCCTGCGTACGCTCCGGCACAACGTCCAGATGGTCTTCCAGGACAGCTACTCCTCGTTGAACCCGCGACACACCATGGCCGAGGAGGTCAGCTTCGGCCTCACCGCCCAGGGCGTCAAGCGGGCGGAGGCGCGCCGGCGCGCCAACGAGGTCCTGGAGTTCGTAGGCCTCGAACCCGCCATCTTCGCGGACCGCTATCCCCACGAACTGTCCGGCGGCCAGCGCCAGCGCGTCAACGTGGCGCGGGCCCTGGCCCTGAATCCCCGGCTCCTGCTTCTCGACGAGGCCGTATCGTCGCTGGACAAGTCGGTGGAGGCGCAGGTGCTCAACCTGCTCATCGAGATCAAGGAGCGGCTGGGCCTCACCTACGTCTTCATCTCCCACGACCTCAACGTGGTGCGGTTCATCAGCGACCGGGTCCTGGTGATGTACCTCGGCAAGGTCGTGGAGATCGGCCCGGCAGAGACGGTGTACGGCAGCCCCGGTCATCCGTACACGCGGGCGCTCATCGCGTCGCGCCTGAGCATGGACCCGCGCCGGCGCATCGAGGCGCCCCCGGTGGCGGGGGATCTTCCGAGCCCCATCAACCCCCCTTCCGGCTGCCGGTTCCGCACCCGGTGCCCGATTGCGGAGCCGGTTTGCGGTGTCCGTGACCCGGTGCTCGACCGCTTCGGCCCGCAACCGGCCCACTTGGCCGCTTGCCACGCGCTGGTGCCGGGCAGCGGCCACGGCAAGGCGCCCGACCGGGACGCCCGAACCGCCCTCGAGAACGAGGGGAGCCGGCCGTGAACGCTGCCGGCCTGACACCCGTCGACGGCAACTCCGGCACGTTCCTGTCGGTGCGGGACCTCTCGGTGGAGTTCCTGAGCGAGGGCATGCCGCTCCGCGCCATCAACGGCGTCGACTTCGACCTGCATTTGGGCGAGACCCTCTGTTTCCTGGGCGAATCCGGATCGGGGAAGACAGTGACCATGCGCTCGCTGGTGCAACTGTTGCCGCCCTCGGCTCGCATACGGGGAAGGGTATGGCTGGACGGCGTCGACGTTCTGACGTTGGACACCGAGCGTCTGCGGGCCATTCGCGGCACCCAGGTTTCGATGATCTTCCAGGAACCCATGACGGCGCTGGACCCGGTGTTCACCGTCGGTCACCAGATCGCGGAGGTGGTGGTCTGGCACGAAGGGGTCTCGTGGTCAGCCGGGCGGTCGCGTGCGTTGGAGATGCTGGAACTCGTCCAGGTGCCGTCCGCCCGCCGGCGGCTGGACGCTTATCCACACGAGTTGTCGGGTGGCTTGCGGCAACGGGTCATGATCGCTCTGGCCCTGTCCTGCAGGCCCAAGCTGCTGCTTGCGGACGAGCCCACCACCGCGCTGGATGCCACGGTGCAGATTCAGATCCTCCTGCTGCTGCGGGAGCTGCAGCGCGAGTTGGGCATGGCGACGATCTTCGTCACACACGATCTGGGGGTGGCGTGCGAGATATCGGACCGCGTGGCAGTCATGTACGCGGGGCGCTTCGTGGAAACCGGAGCCATGGCCGAGGTCATTGACTCGCCGCGGCACCCTTATACCATCGGACTCCTCAACTCCACGGTCCACGCCGGCAGTGAAAGAGGCAAGTTGGCGCCGATACCGGGCGCACCCCCGGACCTTCTGGACATGCCCCCGGGATGCGCGTTCGGGCCCCGGTGCTCCAAGGTCGTCGCGGCGTGCCGTGAGCGGATGCCGGACCTGCAGGAGATCGCGCCGGACCGGTCGGCGCGGTGCCCGCGCACAGAGTATCCAGGTTGCTGAGAGCGCATTTGGTGCAACTGCGGCGATCGGTTCAGAAACACGGCAACGGAGGACATCATGGCAAACAACGTTGAAGGACCGCTCTACTACGAACGCATGGGGCGCAAGGGGCCGGTCATGGCCTTCATCCATCCCAACCCCATGGACCAGTCGTGCTGGATCTTCCAGATGGCGCACCTGTCTACCTGGTACCGGTGCATCAGCATCGATATTCCAGGGTACGGCCGCTCACCCAAGGGGGCCGAGGGACTCAGCATGGACGACATGGCCGCGGCGTGCTGGGAGGCCGTGGACGATGCGCTGCCGCGGGAGACCGTCATCCTCGTGGGCTGCTCCACGGGTTCGGCCATCAGTCCGTTCATGTACCATCAGCGTCCGGACCGGACCGCCGCCATGATCCTGACGGGCACGGGCTACACCCCGGGCAAGGAGTTCGCGCAACGACGCATCGACGCCTACACCGCCTTGGGGGTCGACTACCGCTGGCGCTACACCTTCGAGGACCTGAGCCCCGCGTTCCGCGCGACGCCGCTGGCACACTTCTTTGCCAACCTGTTCGCCGAACGCAACAAGTTCGCCGACGTGGCGACCATCATCCACCAGTTCCGCGCGCTGCAGACGCAGGAGCCCGAGGGGCATCACGCGCACATCGCCTGCCCGGTCATCATCCTCACCGGCAGCGAGGACGGTGCCCATCCGACCGCTTTCGCGCTACAGGAGCGTATCCCCGGCTGCGAGCTCAAGGTCCTGCCCGGCGCCGGCCATGCCTGCCAGATCGAGCAGCCCTGGCTCTTCGATCGCTTTATGATCGAGTTCCTGGACAAGCACGGCCTCTTCCCGGGGGATCCTCAACCGCTGTCCAGGGGCTATTGAGCGCGAGGAACAAGGGCGCGGTGTTTGACCGCCACGCCCGCTGCTCTTATTCTGGCGGACATGTTCCTGTTGCGACCCTACCTGAGACGCGCCCACGCCCGCGCCGAGAAGCGCTGGGCAAGGGAGGTCGAACGGTGCGTGACCGTGGACCATCTCCGCCAGGTGATGGAAAAGCGCGTCCCGCCCATCGTCCGGGAATACTATCGCGGCGGCGCCGACAACGAGATCACCCTCCGGGACAATGTCGAAGCGTTCGAGAGGGAACGGTTCAAGCCCAGGTCGGGGGTGCGGCTTGAGTCGGTGGAGATGCGCACCGAGATTCTCGGACACGAGATCGACCTGCCGGTAATCGCGGGCCCCATCGGCAGCCCACGGATGATCTGGCCCCGCGGCGAGGCGGTCGCGGCCAGGGCCGTGGGGGAGGCCGGAACCGCCTGTATCCTCTCCACCCTGACGGGAACCGACCTGGAGGAGGTCCGGACCGCGTCGAAGGGGCCGTGCTGGTTTCAACTCTATCTCGTCGGCGGACAGGAGGTGGCGGCGCGCGGCATCGAGCGGGCGAAGAACGCGGGCTACTCGGCCCTTATCCTGACCATCGATACCGCCGTCCCCGGAAACCGCGCGCACCATGAATGGATGGGTGCGTCACGCGCCATCAACGGCACCGCGTTCCAGAAGCTGGAGTTCGCCCCGCAGATGATGCGGTATCTCTCCTGGGTGAAGAGCTACTACTCCGACGGCGGGATGATGCAGTTCCGCAACGTCATCCTGAACGACGGCACGCCCATGCCCTACACCGATATCGGCACGCAACTGCGCGCTTCCGCCGCCACCTGGGACCATCTGCCCTGGGTTCGGGAAATCTGGGGCGACAGACCCGTCATCATCAAGGGAGTGCAATGCGTCGAGGACGCGCGCCTGGCGGTGGAACACGGGGCGGACGCCATCGTCGTGTCCAACCATGGCGGACGTCAGATGGACCGGGTCTACCCGACCCTCTACATGCTGAAGGAGATTGCGCCGGCCCTCGAGGGCTCCGGGGTCAAGATCCTGCTTGACGGGGGTGTCCGGTCCGGCGCCGACGTGGTCATTGCGTTGGCCCACGGAGCCGATGCCGTGCTCGCCGGACGAGCCTACGTCTACGGTCTCGGGGCGGGCGGCGAAGCCGGGGTCCGCAAGGCGTTCGCGATACTGAAAAAGGAAATCGAGGACACGATGCGCCTCCTCGGTTGCGGCTCGATTCACGAACTCGACGCCGGCACCCATCTCCTTCCCCACCCCTTCGCCGAGAGTCCGTGACTTCGTCGATGGTCGCGGCCCGACCGCAACCTCGCCGGTCATTGAGGAGCCTCTCGGCCGCCGCGATCGACGAACCGTAGCGACCTTCGTGTACTGGTATACCGCCACTTCGTGAGTGGACAGGTCATTTACTTCGCGAATCGGCAAATCAAGGGAGTCCCTCGCCCGGTTGATAATCGGGGGAGCAATATTGTATGATTTCTCTTCTCAAGTTTTGGTACAATCAGTGTCTTTTCTGGATTGGGGCCAGGGACTCACTCGACCAATTGAAGAAGTTGCGATCAATAATGAAATTTTTGGTATGATACCGAAGAATTATCGTGGCAAGGATCCCCGTACTTCGTGTTGAAAGGCAGGAAAGCGCATGAAGGGAACCATTGATGGGTAGACCGAAGGAATTTGACGAACACGAGGCTCTCATGAAAGCCATGAGGCTCTTCTGGACCCATGGGTACAAGGCCACGTCGATACAGGACCTTGTCGACGGCATGGGGATAGGGCGGGGCAGCCTCTACGGGACCTTCGGTGGGAAACGTTCCCTGTTCATGAGGGCGTTGCGCTACTACGACCAGGAGCGCGCAGATCTGCTCAAGGAGCTGTCGACATCAAAGCCGCCACGCCAAGCGGTGCTGAACCCCTTCGAGTCCGTGGCGGAGGCAGTGCTCGACCAGGGTTCCCGGGATGGCTGTTTTTTGGTTAACACCGCCGTCGAGTTGTCGGCCCACGACGCCGAAATCGGGACCATGGTAGCCGATGGATTCACCGACGTGGAGGGCTTCTTCCGAACCATGATCGAACGGGGGCAGGTTGCCAGGGAGATCTCGGACAGCGTGGACGCAGCTTCCACGGCGCATACCCTCCATACCTTGCTGCTCGGCATGATGGTGCTCGCTCGGAGCCGTCCCGAGCAGGTGTTGTTGCGGTCCATCGTCAAGCAGGCGGGCGAATTGGTGCCCGAGCCGGCGTAACGGACGCGACCCTCCCCCACACGCCCTCAAGTTCCGTCGAAGGTCGAACGATTCGACCCCGGCGACAACCCTCTCAGGAACGCCCGGTCTCCAGGATCGCATCCCTGACGAGCTCCTCCGGCAAGTCGTCGAAAGAAGTGTAGTTCAGCGCGTAGAGCCGCGCGTACAGGCCCTTTCGCTCTGTCAACTCCTGATGGGTGCCCGTCTCCACGATCCGGCCGTCCTGCAGCACGATGATGCGGTCGGCGTCTCTGACGGTGGCGAGCCGATGGGCGATGACGATGCCGGTGCGGCCTTCCAGCAGCGCGGCCAAGCCGATTTGTATCTGCCGTTCGGTATAGGAATCGATGTTAGCCGTGGCTTCGTCCAGGACCAGGACCCTGGCGTCGGCCACCAGCGCGCGGGCGAAGCTCAGGAGCTGGCGCTGTCCCAGCGACAGGTTCCCGCCTCCCTGGTCGAGCACGGTGTCGTAGCCGTCCGGCCAGCGCATGATGAACTCGTGGGCGCCGACGACCCTCGCCGCGCGCTCGATGTCCTGGTCGGTGGCGCCGATGGTGCGGAAGCGGATGTTGTCCCGAATCGTGCCGGTGAACAGGAACGGATCCTGCAGCACCATGGCGATGTGCTTGCCCAGCGCCGCCGACGCGTAGTCCCGCACGTCGCGTCCGTCCAGCAGGATGGCGCCCTCCCACACGTCATAGAAACGGTGCAGCAGCGCCGTCGTGCTGGTCTTGCCGGACCCGGTGGGCCCCACCAGCGCCACCGTCTCGCCGGGCTCGATGGTGAAGTTGATGTTCTTGAGCACCGGCAGGTGCCTCTCGTAGCCGAAAGTGACGTCGCGAAACTCGATCCGCCCGGCGACGTCCTCGGGTGCAATGGCGTCGGGCTTGTCCTGGACCGCCAGCGGCACGTCGAGGACCTCGAAGATACGTTGCCCGGAGGCCATGGCGCGTTGCATGACGCTGTACTGGATGGTGAGGGAGCGGATGGGATCGAAGAACCGCTGCACGTAGAGCAGAAACGCCGCCATCACGCCGAGGTCCAGGGAGTCGTCGAGCACCAGGGCGCCGCCGACCACGACGACGACCCCGAGGGCCACTCCGGTCAGGGTATCGACGATGGGAACCAGGACTTGCGCATATTGCGCCGATCGCAGGTGGGCATCGAGGTTCTCGGTCGCCTTCTCGTCGTAGAGACCGAAGTTGACGGCCTCCCGGCGCATGCCCTGCACGGTACGGACCGCGTGAATGCCTTCGGCCAGGGCGCCGTTGGCGATGGAATTGGTTTCCCGCGCGTAGCGAAAGGCGACCCGGGCGCGCGGCAGCCACACCATGCGGACCAACAGGAGGACCGGCACCACCGACAGCGTCAGCAGACCGAGATCGAAGTCCAGCCACAGCATGATGGCGACGATGCCGAACAACAGCAGGAGGTCGCCCAGCGCCGTGATGGAATTCTCCAGGAACTCCTGAAGCGAATACACGTCTCCCTGAAGCCGCGACATCATGCGCCCGACTTCGGTCTTGTCCATGAAGGCCAGAGCGACATATTGCAGGTGGGCGAACATGGCGCGGCGCAGATCGAAGATGACCTGCTCGCCGGCAAAGCTCACCAGCCAGTCCTGGGCGAAATTGGCCGCATAGTTCAAGAGGATTACCGCGAAGAAGACGACGACGGCGAAGCCGAGCAGTTTGGCGTCGCCGGGGACGATGGCGTAGTCGATAGCGTGGCGGACCACCAGGGGGATGGCCAGCTGGGCGCCGGTGAAGATCAGCAGCGCGCCGATGGCGGTATAGAGACGCCGTCTGTAAGGATGGACATAGCCCAGGAAACGCCGCACCACGTGCCGGTCGAAGGCCGCGCCGAACATCTCCTCGTCGCGGCTGATCTGCGAGCCCACCACGGCCTTCGGCGGACGCGTCCGGCCACCCCAGGTCCTGGCCGGGTTCATGCCCCCGTTCCCTCCCTGGCTCCGGCTTCCGCCGCAAGGTCCACGATATCCTGGAGCGGGCCGTCCAGGGTCTGGAGCGCGAACAGCGCGGCGTATCTCCCGCGCAGCGCCACGAGCTCGTCGTGGGTGCCGCGTTCCATGACGCGTCCGTCCTCGATGAAGATGATCTCGTCGGCGTGGCGCAACGCCCCGAGGCGATGGGAAACGATGAGAGTAGCGCAGTTTTTGGCGTGTTCCTTCAGGGCTTCGCGAATGCGCTGCTCCGTGCCCGCGTCAATGGCGGCCATCGAATCGTCCAGCACCAGCACCGCCGGCCGCAACATCGCGGTGCGGGCAATGGCCACCCGCTGCTTCTGCCCGCCGGAAAGCGACACCCCGCGCTCCCCCACCAGGGTATCGTACCGGTCCGGCAACTGGTCGATGAACCCGTCGATCTGGGCGGTGGCGGCCGAGTCCCGAATGGTGCCGTCGTCGGCCCACGGATCGCCGTAGGCGATGTTGTTCTCCAAAGACGACGTGAACAGGAACGGGTCCTGCTGGACCACGCGCACGGTCCGCCGCAGGGAGTCGAGGGTGACGTCGCGGATGTCCTGACCGTCCACCGTGATTCGCCCGCCGGTGACGTCGTAGTAGCGCGGAAGGAGATGGGCGATGGTGGACTTGCCGCTGCCGGGCGGGCCGACGATCCCCAGGGTTTTGCCCGGTTCCACCCGAAACGAGACCCCGCGAAGCACCGGCGGCGCTCCTTCGCCCGCGTAGGCAAACGACACGTCCTCGAATTCCAGGACACCGTCGGCAACTTCCAGGGACCGTGCGTCATCGCGGTCGCGTATGGGCGGCTCCAGGTCCAGCACCGCCAAGAGCCGCGCGCCGCATGTGGACGCCCTGGCGAACGCGTTCACCACCATGCCGAGCTGGCGCACGGGCTGCTGGAGAAGGGTCATGAAGAAGATGAACTCGGTCAGCGTGCCCACGGTCATGTAGCCGTTGACCACGCGCAACCCTCCGACCCACAGCACCAGGCCCATGGCCGCGAAAAACGCGAAGTTCATGGAGGTAGCCGCGGAGACTCGGGTGCGGATCCGCCGGCCTGCCAGTGCCAGCGCGTGATCCGAAGCGGCCTGGTACTTGTCCAGTTCGTAGGGCTCGGCGCCGAACGCCCGCACCACCCGGATACCGGTGAGATTCTCGTCCATGATCTGGCCCAGCACGGCCATGCGTTCCTGCAGGGCGAACCACATCTCCCGCAACCGCCGCCTGGTGGTGGTGGAACGCCAGGCAACGAAGGGCACGAAGCTGAGGCTCAGGGCTCCGAGGAACATGTCCGTGGACAGCATGAGGTAGGCCCCTATGCCGATGAGCACGGAGAACAGCAGCAGCCGCAGCGGTCCCATGTTCATGAAGGAGCGCACCCCTTCGAGGTCCAGCATCCCGCGGGTGATGAGCTCGCCGGTATGGACACGGTCATGAAAGGTGAAGTTCAGATGCTGCAGCTTGTCGTAGAAGGCCATCCGGAGCTGATAGGCGAGATGATGCCCGAGCGTTTCGCCGCAGTAGTTATGGATCAGGGTGAACAGGCCGCGCAGGACCGAGGCGCCCAGCAGCAGCAACGCCGTTCCGTAGAGGGTATCCCGCGCTTCCTCCGGAGAGGCCGACGCGCTGCCCAGCAGCATGACGGCGCCGTCCACGGCGTCGCCCAGGTACTGGGGGATCAGGAGCTGAAAGAAACCCGCCGCGAGGATCGTCACCGCCGCCAGCGCCAGCCGCAACCGCCGCTTCGCGGCGAGCTTGAAGATCCGCCACACGATCGCCGCGTCATCGCCCGCGTCGCGGTCCTTGTCGATGGCCATGCCGGCGTAGGTACGCGCGTATACGTACTTTCCCACGTCGGGGTCCGGTCCGTTACCGGAAGCCGCGGCATTGGCCGGAGTTTGGGTCGTCGCCATAGTCAGGGTTCGGGAAACGGGCCGCCGGTGGTCCGCATCGGCGTTCCGACGCGCAGCGCCCGATCAACAAAGCAGGATAGTTGCTGCGTGCCCTCGGGTCAAATCTTCCGCGCTCCGCCCGCGGGTGGAAATCGCCGGGCGGCGGGCTACCAGAAACGGTCCGCCACCATCATCACCACCGCGAGGACGATCACGCCGATGACGACCTTCTGAAGCCGCTTCGGATGCATCCGCTTGCACAAGGCGGCGCCGTAATAGACCCCCGCCAGGGAGCCGACGGACATGAACACGGCGGCGGCAAAATCGACGTCCGTGACGCCCTGGCCGCGGCCGATGAACGCGTAAAGAGCCGACATCACGGTCATCAGAAGCAGCGCCACGAAGATGGACGTACCCACGTACCGGGAAGTTTCCCGGTAGAAGAGCAGCAGCGAGGGGATGATCAGGATGCCTCCGCCGATGGAGGTCATCCCCATCACGGCGCCGACGAGGAAGAGAGACGGAAACTTCACGATGTATCCCCGTCTCGACGAAAGGAAACGGGTGTCCAACCGTTCGTAGTCGAACAGCAGCGCCACCAGCGCGAAGCAGATGGACGCCATCACCATGTAGCTCACGATGTCCTGAAGCGTCTCGACGCCGGCCGGTGACAGCGACACCCGGCTCCACTTGACCGCCAGCGAACCCGCCAGGATGCCCGGGACCGCGGCCAGAAAGAACCGCACCCCGACATCCAGGTTGACGGTCTCCTGGCGGTAGTGCCGCACCGCGGCCCAGATCTTGGTGAGGACGCCGTAGAGGCCGGCGGTTCCTACTGCCGCGATGGGCTCGAGCCCTATCACCAGCAGCAGGAACGGCACCGTCAGCACCCCGCCGCCGATGCCGGTCAGGCCGATGAGAAAGCCCAGGACGACGCCGGAAAGAATGTAGAGGATGATGTCGGCCAAACTCTCCAAACTCTTATCCCATCTCCCGCCGCGCTGTCCAGGAGGATCGTTGACAGGCTCCCGATCCTGTCGTAGCGTTCCATCCCACCAGCAAGTTCAGGAAGGTTGAGGCCGGTCGAGCCCCCGGCCAGCTTCATCGCCCACGTCACATGGATTACGGCATCTTCGACCATCTGGACCGCGGCGACCTGCCGTTAAAGGACTACTACGAGGCGCGTCTGACGCTGATCGAGGCGTACGACCGGGAGGGCTTCTACGCCTACCACGTAGCGGAGCACCACTCCACGCCGCTGGGAATGGCGCCGTCACCCAGCGTGTTCCTGGCCGCGGTCGCCCAGCGGACCCGACGGCTTCGCTTCGGGCCGATGGTCTATGCGCTGCCGCTCTACCATCCGCTCCGGCTCATCGAGGAGATCTGCATGCTCGACCAGATGAGCGGCGGGCGGCTGGACATCGGCTTTGGCCGCGGCTCCTCTCCCATCGAGCTGGCGGTGTACGGACAGGACCCGGAGGAGGCGCAGCGCATCTACACGGAGGGCCTCGACCTCATACTGCAAGGGCTGACCCGGAAGACTCTCGAGTTCGCCGGGGAGTTTTTCAAATTCGAGGACGTGCCCATGGAACTGGAGCCGCTGCAGAAACCCCACCCTCCCCTGTGGTACGGGGTCCACTCCACGGAGAGCGCCGAGCGGGCCGCTCAAAGTGGGCTCAACATCGTGAGCCTGGACCCTGCTGCTCCCACGCGAAGCTTCACCGACCGGTTCCGGGAGGTGTGGAGGGAGGTTCATGCGGACCGCGAGGCCGCCCTGCCGAAGATCGGCCTCGGCCGTTTCGTGGTGGTCGCCGAGGACGACGGAACGGCGCTCCGCATCGCCCACAGGGCCTACCCCATCTGGCACCGGAGCTTCACCCACCTTTTCCGGCTCCGGGGAAGCTCGCCAAGGCATCCCCGGCCGCCGGATTTCGACGGAGTCATGGCATCCGGCCAGGGGATCGCCGGCAGTCCGGACACGGTTCGCGCGTTCCTGCAGTCGCAACTCGACGCCGCCGGCGCCAACTATCTCGTCGGCCAGTTCGCTTTCGGCGACATCTCCCTCGACGAAGCATTGCGGTCGGTGGGTCTCTTCTCCGAAAAGGTGATGCCGGGTCTGGGCCTGTAGGGGAGATTCTCGGGGCGACCCGCGGTCGCCCTCGGACACGCGCCGCCATGGGGCCGGCCCCAGCGTCAGAACAGGATCTCCCAGCACTCCTCAAGAGAACTCACCCCCAGCAGCTCGGGCTGCTCGACGTGCTGGAGCTGGCGGCGGTTGCCCTGGGGCAGGATGCACTTGCGGAAACCCAGCTTCCCCGCCTCGGCCACCCGGGCCTCGGCACGCGTGACGGTGCGGATCTCGCCCGCCAGACCCACCTCGCCGACGAAGATCATATAGGGGTCCACCGGCCGGTCCAGGGCGCTGGAGGCCACCCCCACCGCGATGCCCAAGTCCACGGCGGGCTCCGAAACGTTCACGCCGCCGGCCACGTTGATGAACACGTCCTTGTCGAAGAAGTTCATTCCCTTGCGCTTCTCCAGGATGGCCAGGATCAGGGCGAGCCGGTTGGCGTCGACGCCGATGCACGTGCGCCTGGGCAGGGTGAGGAAAGACCGGGCCACCAGCGACTGTATCTCCACCAAGATCGGGCGCGTGCCCTCCATGCTGGGGACCACCACCGACCCCGACCCTCCCAGCGGGCGTTCGGAAAGAAATATCTGCGAGGGGTTTGAGACCTCCCGCAGCCCCGCTTCCTGCATCTCGAACACGCCGATCTCATTGGTGGAGCCGAAGCGGTTCTTGACCGCCCGCAGGATGCGGAAGCTGTGGCCGCGCTCGCCCTCGAAGTAGAGCACCGTGTCCACCATGTGCTCGAGCACGCGCGGGCCGGCGATGGCCCCGTCCTTGGTCACGTGCCCCACCAGAAAGGTGGCGATGCCGGTCTTCTTGGCCATGGAGATCAGCGCGCTCGAGCATTCGCGCACTTGGCCGATGCTCCCCGGGGCGGACGGGATGGCGGAGGTGTGCACCGTCTGGATGGAATCCACCACCAGCACGGCGGGCTTGACCGCCTTGACCTGCTCCAGGATGCGCTCCAGCGACGTCTCGCTCAGCACCAGCAGGTTCGAGGACGCCAGCGCAATACGCCGGCCGCGCATCTTGACCTGCTGTTCGGACTCCTCGCCGGAGACATAGAGGCAGGGCGGCCCGTCATGGCTGAGACCCGCCACCGCCTGCAGCAGCAGCGTCGACTTGCCGATGCCCGGGTCGCCGCCGATGAGCACGGCAGAGCCGTCCACCAGGCCGCCGCCCAGGACCCGGTCGAACTCTGCGATTCCCGAACGCAGGCGGCTGCCCGTGTCCGTGGTGACGGCGTGGATGGGCGAAGGCTCCCGCGCGGGGCCGGCGTCGCCGTTGCTACGGGCTCCGGAGGGAGCCGTGACCGCTTCCTCGACCAACGAGTCCCACCGGCCGCAGTCCGGGCACCGGCCCAGCCACTTGGGGGACTGGAAACCGCAGTTCTGACATTCGTAGACGACCCTGGCCCGTGCCATGCCTCACCCCCCGTTCATCATAGGAGGGGAGCAAAAGGAATGCCATCGGGATTCGTTCCAATTGCCCGGAGTTTCCCGCTGCTGTTAACATGAGGATGCCGTATGGCCTTCTACCTGCACATCGACATGGACTCGTTCTACGTGTCCGTGGAGCGCGTCCTGGACCCTTCCCTGGAGGGCAAGCCCGTGATGGTCGGCGGCGGCTCCGGCCGCGGGGTGGTCACTTCCGCGTCCTACGAGGCGCGCCAGTTCGGGGTCCGCTCCGCCATGCCGGGATTCCAGGCGCGGCGCCTCTGCCCCGACGGAATCTTCGTCCCCGGCCGGCGCAAGGTCTACAGCGAGTTTT
The DNA here is from genome assembly GCA_022827045.1 of Candidatus Binatia bacterium. Next base: position 1,136 of record JAJDTQ010000241.1, on the reverse strand, counting down.
CGGCAAAGGTGTTCGACCTGTTGCGCACGTTTTCGCCGGATGTTCGCGCGTTCTCCATCGACGAGGGGCTGGTCAACCTGACCGGCACCGAACGCCTGATGGGGCACCCCATCCGCGTCGCCCACGAGATCATCGGCCGCATCCGAAACGAACTGGGGCTGCCGTCGTCCGGCGGGCTCGCCACCCACCCGACCGTGGCCAAGATCGCCGCCACCACGGTGAAGCCACACGGCCTGCTCTACGTGCCGCCGGGCTCGGAGGAACGCTTCCTGGGGCCCCTTGACGTATCGATCATCCCCGGCATCGGCCCCAAGATGCATCGGGAGCTGACCGACCGCGGCATCGCCACCGTGGCCCAGCTTCTCGCCCACCCCCGGCTTGGAGGGCGCTTCCTGAACCTGGACCGTCCAGAGTCGAGCGGACGCGTCCACGAGCACTCCATCGGCAGCGAGACCACCCTCGCGCAGCCGCTCCTGGACGCAGCGGACATGGAACAGGTGCTGGGGGGGCTCGTGGGGGAGGTGGCGGCCCGGTTGCGACGCCAGGGGGGCCGCGCCCGCCGCATCACCTTGAAGCTGCGCTATTCCGACTTCAAGACCATCACCCGCTCGCGCACCCTGAAGGCGCCCACGTGCTTCGACGTGGACATCTTCAAGGTCGCGCGGGAGCTGCTCGAGGCAAATCTTGCGCCGGACCGGCCGGTGCGCCTCCTGGGAGTCAGCACCAGCGGCATCTCCACGGAGGGGTGGCAGGACTCGATCTTCGACTACCGCGAGCGCGCCTCCATGGAACAGCTCTACAAGGGCATCGACCGGCTGCGGCACAAATACGGCGCGGAGACCGTCACCCTGGGGGCGGGAAAGAACCGCTAGACATCTCGTGAACCTGGCGGCCCACGCAGAATTCGTAAACGGCTCTCCGTTCGCCCTGAGCGTGGCGAAGCGAAGTCGAAGGGCCTAGCTCGCAGATACTTGAGACCGCAGATACTTGAGACTTCAGGCACCACCATGACCGACACACCGTCAAAGCACCCGTTCCTCACCGCCTGTCGCCGCGGCAAGCCTCCCTACACGCCGGTATGGCTCATGCGCCAGGCCGGGCGTTACATGAAGGAATACCGCGAGGTGAGGGCCCGG